>NZ_JAMYKT010000025.1:0-80483 GCF_040317515.1 Mesorhizobium sp. M1428 | reverse complement strand
CCAACAGCCAGATCGACGATCTCCTGCCTTGGGTCTACATCAACAAGCTCGAGCTCAAGGCCGTGGCCTGAGAACACCGCTTACAAACTGCCGTGGGTGCGGCAAACTAATCGACACATCTGAGCGCCAATTACGGCGCGTCTCGTATTGCTCCGACTTGTGCCGCATCGCGACCAAGATCCGTTGCGAGGAAGCGGACCGCTACGCCGGCGCGAAGGTCACGATGAGGGCCTTCTATCTCCGCGGCAAGGAGCAACGCGGCAAGCGCGAATGCGGGGGGTGCGGTGAGTGGTTCCGGCCGTCGTCGGACGAAGTCAAATATTGCTCACTGCGCTGCGCTCAGCATGCCCGACTCGATAGGATAGCAGAAAAGCCGTGTGCCGTTTGTTGCACTCCCTTTCGCCCATCGGATCGGCTTAAGGCGGGAAAATACTGTTCGAAGAGTTGTGCCGATAAAGGGAAAGCCAAGCGTCCAGAGCGACGCTGTGACCACTGCAGCAAGGTCTATCGGCAGCGCCACCCAAATCACGTCTATTGCTCCCGCGACTGCATTGCGGCGGCACTCCCTGCGCGTCAATGCGAACATTGCCGGACACTGTTTAGCCCGGGGACTGCCACCCGCGCGAGATACTGCGGTGTCAGTTGCCGAAATGCGGCCAACTACCTGAAGGCCAAATGATCGCCGTTTCGGCCGGCTGCCGCCAATGCCCAAGACGGGTGGAAAGTCGCCGTTCGGCTCAACTGCAGAACGCGCACGTTGCCCCAGAAGACGACATTCTAGACTTCCAGCGCAACCGCGCACGCAACGCGAGGAGAGCGCTGCCGGCCGAGGTTGTTTTGTCGCAGCCCAATAGTGCCAAATGTGGCCCGTAACATCAGACAATCATGCGTTCAAGTTCATCGACAAGCCCGTCCATTCTGCCATGGAAACTCTGGACCATCGCGGATAGAAAAGCGTCGCGTTCGACCGCTTCTGACCGAAATGGGTGCCCCGCACGCAAGCCTAGAAGACGGACGAAATGTAGCTGCGTTCGTCCGTTCCCATCACGAAATGGGTGAATGGCGTTGAGATAGCCGAGAAAATCGGCGGTCGCAGGTATAAAGGCATCCACGTCCGCTCCAGGAAGGAAGGTCGGCCGATCTAGAACCGAAAACAGCTTATCCATCTCCTTTGAGATGTTCTCTGGATAGCAAAACAAACTGTCACCTTTTGCGGTCCGGATCATCCGATACTGCCCGGCCCACGAATAGACATCCTGAAACAAGTGGCGATGGAGCGCGCGGTAATGTGCGGGGTCGAAGTCGCCGGCTGGCGGAGCCTTAATGCTACGACGGCCGACCGCCTCCACTTCGAAAGCTTCAAGCTCCGCCTTGGTGCGGAGATCTGGCAGGTTTATGAGGACGTGGGTGCCGGGATAGCAGGCCGGATCGTCTGCGGCGTCGTAGGGATGGCCGACCATCAGGCCGCCCGGGTATCGATTCCGGCAAGCCGCTCTCGCGCTTCGTCCGATAGCTCCAACCCCTCGACGGCGCTAATCGCTTCATATCCGCCGAGGCTAAGTGCTGGCGAAACAATTACCAGCGCGTCCTTAAGTGCCCCAATTTCTGTCGGAGACAGTCCGAACAAATGATACACGCGCTCGTTGATCTCAGCCTCTTTGTCCGCAATGTAGCTTCTAAGCGTTGCCGCTTGCCTGCGCTGGGTCTCGAACCAAGACTCCCACTCCTCGCGCTGGGCTATCGGAATGGAGGTCTTGAACCGCTTCGATAGCCTCGCCTGTAGATCGGCGAACGTCAGAGAAGGCCAGTCCTGCATTGCCGATGTCGAAGCGATCCGGTTATCCAGATCACTCAGGCGGTGCAAAGTGTCGAGGATGAGCCGGTCAAGTGTACGGGATGCTTGTCCCGCGAGATCGGAGGGACTAAGCAGTGCCTCCTCAAGTGCCTGTTTGGAGGGAACCGGCAGCGCACCAACGTATTGGACGCGGGCCTCTCGAAATCCACCTCGGACGGCAGGCGCCATCCCGCACAGGACAAACCAAGCCACATTAGAGTTTAGATAGCCGGCCAGAGCCGGCGACGGAGTTGGAATAATGTAAGACTTATCATTCGAATAGTACTTCTCGGTCTCAAATGAGAAGTTCGGCTTATCGTTAAAGTGCGGATAGACAATCTTCGACCCTAGAAACATGGGTTCATACGCTGCTTGCGCCTGCTGTAGCTCCCACCAATTCTGATTCGTTGCTCGTGCATCGAGGCGTTCTCGATAAGGCGCAAGATGTTCGCGAAGCGCCGGATAATCGTCGATATCAATACGGTTCTTGGGCGTATAGATCAGCCAAAGATCATCACTCTCGACGTGCCAACGCTTTAGGTTCTCGCCGACCAGGAAAGGCTTGAGTAGGTCGGCGGAGCGGTCTCCGGGGGTCTGCAGTGCTCGCGCTACGATGCGGTCACGGTCCGCTCGCGATAGCACGAACGCGTCATTGAGGCCGGTCTTGATACCGTAGAGTGGAGCCCCGAACACGTCCGCTATTGTCTGTCGCCCCGACACAATCTTTTCGCGGATCGCATCCAGCAGGTCAGTCTCGAAGCGCCAAGTGCCGCCTGTCAGGCGAGCGCGCGGCATTGGCCGGGCCTCCTCCTCGAAGGTCTTCCCCAAGTCTTGAGGCAGTGCTCGGACGGCAAGATATTTCAGTGTGCCGTCTGCCGGAGCCCTCTCGCTCTTCCGCAGTGTGACTATAGCAGGATAAGTGGTGACGCCCTCAAACACCTGCAGGTCGCCGAAATCGACAACGCTCTCGACCTCGCTGTGCTCTGCGAGGTAGGCACGGAGCAGTTTGCCTGACCCGGTACGGAAGAAGGTTGAAGAGGATATGAAGCCAAGCCGGCCACCGGGCTTGAGCAGCCTCAGGCCCAACTCAAAGAAATAGGCGTAGAGGTCGGCGCGATCGGTCGCTACAGTGAAGCGCTGTTGGAGGTGCGGCTTGATAGGCTTGAGCAGTTCCATCCGGACATAGGGCGGATTGCCGAGCACAATGTCGAAGCGAGCGCCCTTATCAGCCAACTGAGGAAAGGCCGTCTCCCACTTGAACGGTCGTGAATGATACTGGGGGTCGTCGACCAAACTATTTCCGTGCAAGATGTTGCCATCCAGGCTTTCCAGGGCGCGGTCCCGCTTCGCTGTCTGCAGCCACAGTGCGAGTTTGGTTATTTCGACCGACTCAGCATTCAAATCTACGCCGAACAGATTGTCGGTGATGATCTCGACGTCGGCATTGGGGGAGGCATACGTGAGTAGGCCGGGTTGCAATTCGCTGAGGCGATCACGCACCCGCTTCTGCTCGGAATTGAGGAAGTTGAAAGCAGCGATCAGGAACGCACCCGAACCGCAGGCCGGATCGAGGATTCGCAGACTCGTGAGCCGGTCCAGGTAAGCGTTCCAATAGCTCGCTTCTGCCGTCGTCTTGTTGCGCCAGCGGACAGCGCCGCTAGCGTCGCGCTTGCCGTAGGCCGTCAGCAGATCATCCCTAATGTCGGCGAGATGACGACCGATCGTCTGCTCAACGATGAAGCGAGTGATGAAGTCGGGCGTGTAGACAACGCCCTCGCGCTTTTTCTTCGGCACCGGTGGCGGCGCTTCAAGGCCGGCGGCTGCCTTCTCGTTCTCGATGTCGGTAATCGACTGCTCGAAAATGTGGCCAAGAATCGTGACTGATATTTCACTCGCGAAGTCATAGTTGGCAAGCAGTCCGAACAGCTCTACGAGGTGATCGGGGAGTCCCAAGCCATCGATCATTGGATCAGTGGCGAAAAGGCCGCCGTTGTATCGCGGTATATTGTTCGGCGGAGCGCCCTTGTCGACCCATTCGAAAAGCTTACAGATTTGCTCCCATTTCGGGCGAGGAAAGTATGGATCACGATGTTCAAGCGCTTGGGCAAGACTTCGTGACGGAAGTAGGTTCTTGTCCTCTGCAAAGGCGATGAAAAGCAGCCGATCAAGCAGTGTTTGGACGAGCCTGATCCGTGCCTCAATCCCGATAGCAGGATGCTGCGCCGCGACAAATTCCATGAGCTGAGCACGGAGTTCCTTGTAATCGCGGTAGAGCTGATTGGTAACGTCGCGATCGGCTTGTGCACTGCGGGCGAGAAGCTCGGCGGTAGCGCCGGTGATCAGGCGATCAGCTCCGAGCAAAAGACGCAGCCGCCGAAGCTCGCCAGATTGGCCGATCTTTCTCAGATCGCAACTCTCATAGAGTTGTCGGCCTTGGCCAAACGCATAGAGCCGCAGTTCCTTCATATTGCAGACCAGCACCCAACGCGCGCCTGGGGCGTCCATGGCATAGTCCCAAGCCTGCTGAACTGGTGTCTTTGCCCGCCCCGGCATGATCCGGTCGAGCGCGACCTTTGGCCCTTTAAGTTCTAGTGGAGCAATGATGGTAGCCTTACCATCGACGAAGTGACCGAGTGCAACATCGACGATTGTGCCGCCCGGCACCGGCTGCTTTACCTGCATCGTGCCGACCATGCCAGGCGCTGGCGCCGCGTAGCCGAGCACCTGTTGTAGGACAGTGCGGTTGAACTCCTGCTCGAGCTGACTCTCGTTCTGCAGGTCGAATAGTGGATCGGCTGCTCTCGCGGCCCAAGCCTGCGCTGCAACGGTTTCGGCAGCTGTTGGCTCCCAGGTGAAAGCCGCCAACGCATTTTCTACGGTCTTCGGATTGAATAGGGGCATGACTTCTTATGGTCCCGAATCAACGCCGCCGTCTAGGACTAAACGGCTGCTCCCGCCTATCGTCACCCACCTCTAATTGCCAGGAACAGCTCGTTGCTGGATTGGACATGACTGCTTTCGATCTCGCCTGCAGAATGGCGACGTGGAAAGGCTGCTTTCGGGTCAAGCTGCGTTGGGTTTTGAGTCAAAACCCCATCACTCGGAACGACTGTGTCGACCCAAAGCGGAAGTTCGTTTGCCATCAGTCGAGAACCCAATTTCGGGCAGCCAGCAAATATGTAACATATCTTGGTGGACTCTCTGACACGAGGCATGTTACATATTTCCTTGGAGCAATCAGAAGGAGGTTAACCATGATGCCCGTAATCAGGATCAACGACGCCACATTCGCCGACCTTAAATCCATCTCGACTTGGTTCGGCACGAAATCGCCCAGCGAAACCATCGACCGGATTGTGCGGGACGCAATGGAAGAGCTTGGCATGGAGCGTGACAACGAGCCAGACGATGCTGCAACCATCACGGCCGGCGGCGCATTGGAGTTTGATACCGCCCCGGGACTCGCATTCACAAAGCCGCTTTCTGCTTCCGTAGATGGCAAGGCTATCCACAGCCCGCGCTGGTCTGCCATTCTGTTAACGATGATCGCGCAGGTTAGGGCCAAGGGGTTGAAGGGCGACCAACTGGTTCGCGAACTGCACATCCCGGCGAAGGCTGAGCAGTACGAGGAGGAAGGATTTAAGTATCACGCCAACCTCGGCATTTCGGTCCAGGGTCAGTCGGCATCGGACGCATGGAAGGAAGTGGATCGCCTCGCCAAAAAGTGGCGGATCCCGGTTATGGTTGAGTTCTGGTGGCGGCAGAACCCGAAGGCGCAACACCCGGGCCGCACCGGGCTGCTTCGGTCGGGCAACGCCTAACCAAAAAGTCCAGCTGCGAAGTGCACCCGAGCCTTCCCGAGCGCTTTTATGATCAACAAGCCAATGAAGGGCACAAGCCGTCCCCTTTCAACGGGTGGGCGGCTCTTTCATGTCATCCATCCATGTTGCTCTTGCGGTACGTCCAACTGTCGGCAATCAAGCTATCGTAGCGCGCTCGTTCCGCGTTCGAGACATCGTGCAAGTCCCTTGCCTCGATATCGAGACACCACTTGGTGTCGTCTAAAGAGAGGCCGGCAAGAATCTCGTTTCCGTAGACATCCAGGCTTACCTCACCGGGAAGGTTATGTTCGGCCCGTTGTGCGTCGGTGAATTTGAATTTTCCAGGCAACAACTTCTCTCCCCATTATTTTCCTCCGCATTGTGCGGGCAGGGGATAGAAGCGCAAACGATTCGCCCAAATGGACGGTAGTGAATACCGGCGAATATTAGGGAAAACTTAGGGGAAATTAGCTGAAGGAAGTCAGGAAAGCCGCTAAGTGCTTGATATTGCTGGTACGCCCAAGGGGAATCGAACCCCTGTTACCGCCGTGAAAGGGCGGTGTCCTGACCGCTAGACGATGGGCGCGTTCAGATGTGAGCGCTTATAGTTGCGTCGCGACAAACCGGCAACCCGTCTGCCGCCGGCTGCGACAACTTTTTTCCTTTGGCTCCAAACCGCGTCCTTCCGACAGCCAAGCTGGTTTTTGCGGCATGATGCAACGCCGCCGAAGGGGGCCTTCGCAGTGGCGGAAGAACCTCGCCCTAGCCGCGCCTGCGGCAGCGCCAGTTCCAGTCGCGCTCCGGGCCGACATCGACGTGAACGGATTCGGTGTGGCAGTAGGTGCCGACGCCGCCGCGGCCCGGCATAGTGCGGATGTAGCTCGCCAGTTCCCATTTCGAGACGCCGGGGACCTGAATGTCGGCGGCGGCGCAGTACATGTGCAGCGAATTCTTGGCGCCGTTGGCACGGCGGTTGCGGGCCGGATCGCGATAGCCGGAGGTGACCGTCATCTTGCGGCCGTAGTGGCCTTCGATCGTCTTCAGCACGCGAACCAGCGACGGCTTCAAGCAGGCGACATCGACGCTTTCGTTCTGTTTCAGGAGGCCGTTGGGCGCCAGCCGGGCGAGGCCGGCGGCGGAGGCGACCTGGTAGGCGCCACCCGAACCTTCGTCTTCGTTGAGATCGACATCACTCTCATCGTCGAGGCCGGATTTGCGCTTGATCTCGAACAGCGCCGTCTGGCGCACGCCGGGCAGCGCATCGGCCGTGAAGTGGCTGGTATCGCCCGTCGACACCAACTGCACCGGCTTTTCAGCCGGATCGGCCGAGGCCAGGGTGACGGTGGGTTTCGTCGCAGGCGTCGCCTTGGCCTGCACGACGGTTGCCTGCCCGCCCGATCTGCTGTTGGCCGGCGAAGAAGGTGCCGCCGAAGCAGGCGTGGCGCTGAACAGCGAGGCCAGGAAGTTTTTCTTCGGTGCGTAGGCCTGTGGCTGCGGCATCTCGCCGGCGGTCACATAGACCGGGTTGTTCATCGCCGGCGCTGCGGCCTTGGCGTCGGGCTTCGATGCATCGGCACTGTTCTGTGCCACGGCCTGATCGGCCGTCTGGGCGTTTGGTTGCAGCGGCTGCGGCGTCTGTCGCGCGATCGTCTCGGCTGCCGTGGGAACGGCGATCGGGAAGCCGGCATCGGGCTTGGCCCCTGGCTTGGCCACTGGCACATAGGCCACCTGCTCGGGAAGGTTGGCGTCGCCCTCGGCATTCATCGTCATTTGTGCGGTTGTCATCTGCGACGATGACGCGGCCGTGCTGGCCTGCGGCGCACCGGCCGCCGTGCTGATTTCGGTAGCCGAGGTATTATAGCCTGGCATGCCGACCGACATGGTCGGGTCGCCAGCCGAGGTGCAGGACGCCAGGAGCACCGAGAAAAGCGCCGCCACAATGGCGCGGCTTTCTCCCTTCGCGAGGCGCGATCCTGCTGATCTCAAAACAAAATTCCCCCTCGATATCCGACCGGTTCGTCATTGGCGCGGCGTCGAAACGTCTCGTCGAAATGACCCTTGTTCCCCGAACCGGAAACGAGACCTGTGTCAAATCTGCAAGCCTCAAAGTAATTTGGCGGCTAGAGGATGAATCAAGGCTGCTCAGGGTTGACGGCACCATTTCGCCCGCTTTTGGCGGCGCGTCAACTCACCACACATTACAGATGGTTACACGCGCACCTTGACATAGGTGCCGGGGGCTTCGCCTAGAACTTGCATATACTCGCCCGGTTTGCGGGCCGGTACGCGGGTATTGTCCTTGGCTTCGATCCAGCGTTGCCAGTGCGGCCACCAGGAACCGGGATGGTTGGTGGCCCCGGCGAGCCACTGGTCGAAGTCGCCGGCCGGCTTGCTGCCGGTCCAGTAGTGATATTTCTGCGCCGCCGGCGGATTGACGACCCCGGCGATATGGCCGGAGCCGGCCATGACGTAGTCGACCTCGCCGCCGAAATATTTCGAGCCGAGGAATACCGACAGCGCCGGCGCGATGTGGTCCTCCTTGGAGGCGAGGTTGTAGACGGGAATGGCAACGTCCTTCAGCGAAACCGTGCGGCCCGCCAGTTCCATCATGCCTTGCGAAAGCCTGTTCTCGAGGTAGCAATTGCGCAAGTAGAAAGAATGATTGGCAGCGCCCATTCGGGTCGAATCGGCATTCCAGTAGAGCAGGTCGAAGGGCAGGGGATCCTTGCCGCGCATGTAGTTGTTGACGACATAGGGCCAGATCAGGTCGCCCGAGCGCAGCATGTTGAAGGCGGTCGCCATCTTGGTGCCGTCGAGATAGCCTTTTTCGTTCATCGCCTTTTCGACGGCCGCGACCTGCTCCTCGTCGACGAACACTTTTAGATCGCCGGCATAGGTGAAATCGACCTGGGTGGTGAAGAAGGTGGCGGATTTGATGCGGTGGTCGCCTTCCTGCGCCATCAGCGCCAGGGCCGCCGCCAGAAGCGTGCCGCCGACGCAATAGCCGATGGCGTTGACTTGCCTTTCGCCGGTGGCCTTTTCGATCGTGTCGAGGCCGTATTGCAGGCCCTCCCTGATATAGGCCTCCCAGCTCTTGGCGCCGTGCCGCTCATCCGGGTTGATCCAGGAGATGACGAAGACGGTGTGGCCTTGCTCGACTGCCCAACGAATGAAGGACTTTTGCGGGTTGAGGTCGAGAATGTAGTATTTGTTGATCCATGGCGGGCAGATCAGCAGCGGCCGCTTGAGCACGGTCTCGGTCGCCGGCTCGTATTGCAGGATTTCGGCGATGTCGCTGCGGCCGACCACCTTGCCGGGCGTCGCGGCGAGATTCTTGCCGATCTCGAAGGGTGAATAATCGGCCTGCCGCAGCTTCAGGTCGCCCTTCCCGGCGGCAATGTCCTCGGCCAGCATCTTCATGCCGCGCACCAGGTTTTCGCCGTTCGAGGCGACGGTCTCGCGAAATAATTCCGGATTGGTCAGGATGAAATTCGACGGCGAGATGGCATTGGACACCTGCTTGACATAAAAGCCGGCCTTGTGGCGGGTGTGCTCGTCCAGGCCGTCGGCGTGCTCGACCAGTTCGGCCGCCCAGCGCGAGGTGACCAGATAGGCCTGTTTGAGAAAATCGAAGAAAGCGTTGCGGCCCCATTCGGGGTCCTGGAAACGCTTGTCGCCGCGCTCGGGCTTGACCGCGTCGTCGGCATCTTCGCCGCCGGCGCTGAGACGCTGGATGGAGTTGGCCCAGACGGTCATATAGCCGGAGAACAGCCGCGTCTGCGCCTCAAGCGCGCGCTGCGGGTCGGAAAGCCAGTATTCGCTGAGCTTGGAGAAGGTTTTCACCATGTCGACGAACGGCTCGGCGACATGATCGCGTACCTCGCCTTTTTCCCGCGGCTCGGCCCATGCCGAGGCGGCCTTGCCGGCCTGCTCGATCACGCGGGCCATGTTCAGAGCGAAGCGTTCCGGGTCCTTCACCAGATATTGCTCGACGGTCGAAGGTTGGTCATCTTCCGCTTTGCCCGAATCGGGTGTTTTGGACATGGTTCGCGGGGTTCCTCCCGAAGCGTTTTGTTGACATATTACCATGGGATATCGGACAGGGTCCAATGTGCTCTAACCCGGCCGCCAGGAAAACAATATGACGATTAATATTGGCAAGAACGTTTTTTCCGGCACTGGTCGTTTTTGCCGCATGGCGCTCGTCATGTTGGCGATGGCCGGTTGCACGAGCAGCAACATAGAAGGTGCGGCGCCCACCACCGGCCTTGTCGGGGCGAAGGATACCGGTTCCTATCCGAACCTGAATATCCGGCCGCAGGTGGCGGCCGAGCAATTCACCGACGAGGAAAAGAACGCCAAGCTCGCCCAACTGAAGGCCGAGGAGCAGAGCCAGGCCGCGAAGGGCGGCGGCATCAAGGTCGCGGACCAGGCAGCGCTGGACCAACTCGCAAAAAAACACGGCGCCGAGGCGCTGAAGCAGATCGAAGGCAAATGCGACCCCGCTCTCGACCCTAATTGCAAATAGGCTTATACGCGCGACCGCAACCTCACTGTCTGGAACTGCCATGGAAGAATTTCACAAGGTCCGCCGGCTTCCGCCCTATGTCTTCGAGCAGGTCAACCGGCTGAAGGCCAGCGCCCGTTCGCGCGGCGCCGACATCATCGACCTTGGCATGGGCAATCCGGACCTGCCGACGCCCAAAGCCATCGTCGACAAACTCTGCGAGGTGGTACGCGATCCGCGCACGCACCGCTATTCGTCGTCGCGCGGCATTCCGGGCCTGCGCCGTGCCCAGGCCAACTATTATGCCCGCCGCTTCGGCGTGAAGCTCGATCCGGACAGCCAGGTGGTGGCGACGCTCGGCTCGAAGGAGGGCTTTGCCAATATGGCGCAGGCGATCACCGCCCCCGGCGACGTGATCCTTTGCCCCAACCCGACCTATCCGATTCACGCCTTCGGCTTCATCATGTCGGGCGGCGTCATCCGCTCGCTGCAGGTCGAGCCGGACGACGGCTTCATCCCGGCCCTGGAGCGCGGCATCCGCCATTCGATCCCGAAGCCGCTGGCACTGATCCTCAACTATCCGTCCAACCCGACGGCACTGGTCGCTTCGCTCGATTTCTACAAGGAAGTGGTGGCCTTCGCGAGGAAGAACGACATCATCATCCTGTCGGATCTTGCCTATTCGGAGATCTATTTCGACGGCAATCCGCCGCCTTCGGTGCTGCAGGTGCCGGGCGCCATAGACGTCGCGGTCGAGTTCACCTCGATGTCGAAGACCTTTTCTATGCCGGGCTGGCGCATGGGTTTTGCGGTCGGCAATGAACGGCTGATCTCGGCGCTGACGCGGGTGAAATCCTATCTCGACTACGGCGCCTTCACGCCGATCCAGGTGGCGGCGGCGCATGCACTCAACGGCGACGGCGCCGACATCGCCGAAGTGCGCGACGTCTACCGCAAACGCCGCGATGTCATGGTCGACGCCTTCAGCCGTGCCGGCTGGACCATTCCCGCACCGGCGGCGTCGATGTTCGCCTGGGCGCCGATCCCGGAGCCGTTCAAGCACCTCGGCTCGCTCGAATTCTCCAAGCTCCTGATCGAGCACGCCGACGTCGCGGTGGCGCCGGGCGTCGGCTTCGGCGAACATGGCGACGATCACGTGCGCATCGCGCTGGTTGAAAACGAGCACCGGATCCGGCAAGCTGCGCGCAACATCAAGCGCTTCCTCGCATCCAGCGCCAAGCAGCCAAACAATGTCGTGCCGCTCGCCGCGCATCGCTGAGTGGTTCAGTCACAGCCATGACCGACCCTGCCAGCATGAACGTCCAAGCCGTCGTTTATGTCAGGCTAGTCAATGAGTCGGTTTCCGTTTGGCGGCCGGTGCAAGCAAAACAAATTAGTCCGACCACATACCTCATCTTGGACCAGCCCATACCAGCCTCGGAAGTGTGGGAGTTTCAGCCCGGGACTATAGTCACCGTGATCCGGAAGCCTGATGAAAACGACGACTATCGGGTTGCGGTCGAAAATCAATTCTAGCTGGCGGACAGACTCTCCGATGACTGAAGCGTTGCGTGTTGGAATTGCCGGCCTCGGCACCGTCGGTGCGTCGGTGGCCCGCGTGCTGCGCGACAAGGCGGCCGAACTGACGCGGCAGTGCGGACGCGACATCGTCGTGTCGGCGGTTTCGGCCCGCGATCCCAAACGCGACCGCGGCATTGATCTTGGCACAGCACAGTGGTTCGACGACGCCGTCAAGATGGCGCAGACCGCCGAGATAGATGTCTTCGTCGAGCTGATCGGCGGCGACGAAGGCCCGTCACGCTCGTCCGTCAAAGCGGCGCTCGAGGCCGGCCGACATGTCGTCACCGCAAACAAGGCGTTGCTTGCCAAGCACGGGGTGGCATTGGCCGAGATCGCCGAGAGGAAAGGCGTGCTGCTCAATTACGAAGCGGCGGTGGCCGGCGGCATTCCGGTTATCAAGACAATGCGCGAGGCGATGGCCGGCAATTCGGTGACCCGCGTTTTCGGGATCCTCAACGGTACCTGCAACTATATTCTGACGCGCATGGAAGCCGAGGGCCTGTCCTTTGATGCCTGCCTGAAGGATGCGCAACGGCTGGGCTATGCCGAAGCCGACCCGACCTTCGACATCGAGGGCCACGACACCGCGCACAAGCTGTCGATCCTGACCAGCCTTGCCTTCGGCACTAGGATCGCCGCCAACGATATCTACATGGAAGGCATTTCCAACATCAGCCAGGCCGACATCCGCGCGGCCGGAGATCTCGGCTACCGGATCAAGCTGCTTGGCGTCGCCCAACGCACCGAAAGCGGCATCGAGCAGCGCGTGCATCCGACCATGGTGCCGACGGCCTCGGTCATCGCGCAGGTGCACGGCGTCACCAATGCGGTGGCGATAGAAACCGACATCCTCGGCGAATTGCTGCTTTCCGGCCCTGGCGCCGGCGGTAACGCCACCGCGTCGGCGGTGATCGGCGACATTGCCGACATCGCCAAGAGCCGGCCTGGCTTCCAGCATGGTCCGGTCTTCGGCCGGCCGGCGAAGGAACTGAAGCCTTACAAGAAAGCGCAGATGCGCAGCCATGCCGGCGGCTATTTCATCCGGCTGACCGTGCACGACCGCCTCGGCGTCTTCGCGGCAATAGCCAAGCGCATGGCCGACAACGACATTTCGCTGGAGTCGATCGTCCAGCATGCCACCGGGCCGGAAACCGAGGCACAGAAGACCGTCATCCTGGTGACCCACGAGACGACCGAGGCGGCGGTGCGCAAGGCCGTCGACGGCATCACCAGGGACAGCCTTCTGACCGACAAGCCGCAAGTCATCCGCATCGAGCGGGCCGGATAGCAGTCTCACATTTTGCGTTTAATCGATTGATATTGCTGCGCTTTCAAAAAGGTCCAGCGCAGGTCTTGCTGTTGTCACGGGGCTTTGACACAAGAAGCGCGTCTCTGGCGGGAGGCTAATGCATGTCGCCCAAAAGTGTGCGGCGGTTTCGGGACAACGACATGCATAAAAACAAAGTGCCAACGAGGATTGTCCATCGATGAATGTGGCCCAGAACATTGTCGCCGGCCTCGACCGGATACTGACCATGGAATTGGTGCGCGTCACGGAACGCGCCGCGGTCGCGGCCGCCAGATTGCGCGGACGCGGCGACGAGAAGGCGGCCGACCAGGTCGCGGTCGATGCCATGCGGCAGGAGCTCAACCGTCTTGCCATCAACGGCACGGTGGTGATCGGCGAAGGCGAGCGCGACGAGGCGCCGATGCTCTATATCGGCGAGGAGGTCGGTACCGGCAAAGGTCCGGCTGTCGACATCGCGCTCGATCCGCTCGAAGGCACGACGATCTGCGCCAAGAACCTGCCCAACGCATTGGCCGTTATCGCCATTGCCGAAAAAGGCAGCCTTTTGTTCGCGCCGGACGTCTATATGGACAAGATCGCGATCGGCCCGGGCTATGCCGACGGCATCATCGACATCGATGCCTCGCCGGCCGAAAACATCGCCAGCCTGGCCAGGGCCAAGGGCGTGCCGGTGGCGGAGATCACCGCCTGTATTCTCGACCGGCCACGCCATGGCGCGTTGATCGAAGCCGTGCGGGCGACCGGAGCCGCAATCCGTCTGATCGGCGACGGTGATGTCGCCGGGGTTATCCACACCACCGATCCGGACGAGACCGGCATCGACATCTATCTCGGCACCGGAGGTGCGCCGGAAGGCGTGCTCGCAGCTGCCGCCTTGCGCTGCACCGGTGGCCAGATGCAGGGCAGGTTGATGCTCGACACGCCGGAAAAGCTGGCGCGCGCCGCCAAGATGGGCATCTCCGACCCCAAACGGATCTACCACACGCAAGACATGGCACGCGGCGACGTGCTGTTTGGCGCGACCGGCGTCACCGACGGCAACATGCTGGCCGGCGTCAAGTTCGGCCGCAATTTCATCACCACGCATACGATCGTGCTGCGCTCGTCATCGCGGACCGTGCGCGAGATCAAGGCCAGGCACCAGGATCTGGAAAAGTTTTGATTTCGACTCAGTTAGCCGTTGCATATTGTGGGCAATGACAAATTGCAGACGGCGCGTCACGTGACGGGGGAAAGACGCTTTTTCCTCGATGTCAGGCAATCGGCCACCGGCGTTTCCTGGGAACACCGGCTGACCGAGCGCCAGGACATGGCCGCGCTCGCCATCGCGCAAGGTTATGGCGTGCCCGACATCGTGGCGCGCGTGCTGGCCGGGCGCGGCGTCACCGCCGATCAGACCGAGCGGTTCCTGGATCCGACCATCCGCAACATGCTGCCCGACCCGGCATCGCTGACCGACATGGACAAGGCGGCCTCTCGCATCGCCCAGGCGGTGGTTGCCAGGGAAAAGGTGGCGATCTTTGGCGACTACGATGTCGACGGCGCCGCCTCGTCGGCGCTGCTCAAGCGCTTCCTCGCACATTTCTCGGTGCCGTCGGAGATTTATATACCGGACCGCATCTTCGAGGGTTACGGCCCCAATCCGGAAGCGATGCGCGAACTCGTCTCGCGCGGCGCGACGCTGATCGTCACCGTCGATTGCGGCACCAATAGTGCTGCTTCCATCGACGCCGCGAAGGCCGCCGGCGCCGACGTCGTGGTGCTCGATCACCATCAGGTCGGCGGGCTGTTGCCGGCGGCTGCTGCGGTCGTCAACCCAAATCGCGAGGACGACCTTTCCGGGCAAGGCCATCTCTGTGCCGCAGGCGTCGTCTTCCTTTGCCTGGTGCAGACGGCGAAGATCCTGCGCGGCCGCCTGCCGGATGCCGCACCGCCGGACCTGCTTGGCCTGCTCGACCTGGTGGCGCTGGGCACTGTCTGCGACGTGGTGCCGCTCACCGGCGTCAACCGGGCCTTCGTGGTCAAGGGGCTGCAGATGGCGCGGCAGCAGAGAAACGAAGGGCTGGCGGCGCTGGCGCGGGTCTCACGTATAGGCGAGCCGATCAACACATTCCATCTCGCCTTTCTGATCGGTCCGCGCATCAACGCCGGTGGGCGCATCGGCGACGCAGCACTTGGCAGCCGCCTGCTTGCAACCGACGACCCGGTCGAAGCCCGCACCATCGCCGAGACGCTGGATCGGCTCAACCAGGAGCGGCAGTCGATGGAGCAGGAGATGCTGGCCGCGGCGCGCTCAGAGGCCGACGCCGAGCTTGCCGGCGGCAATGGTCCGGCAATCGTGGTCACAGCCAGCAGCAACTGGCACCCGGGCATTGTCGGCCTGCTTGCCTCGCGGCTCAAGGACCATGCGCGCCGGCCCGCATTTGCCATCGCCTTCAACGCCAATGGTGTCGGTACCGGTTCAGGCCGTTCAGTGTCTGGCTTCGACCTCGGCCGGCTGGTGCGCGAGGCTGCCGATGCCGGGCTGATCGTCAAGGGCGGCGGCCACGGAATGGCGGCCGGCATCACCGTCGAACGGGCGAAGCTCGGCGAACTCAGGGCTTTCTTCGAAGAGCGCGCGGCTGTGGATGTGTTCCGCCTGCAAGGCGAGGAGAGCCTGGCGATCGACGGCGCCCTTGCCGCCGAGGGCGCGACGCTCGCGCTGCTTGATGCGCTTGAGAGGGCAGGGCCGTTCGGCGCAGGGCATGTCGCGCCGGTGTTCGCGCTGCCGCGTCATCGGCTTGTCGATGCGCGGGCGGTCGGCAGCAACCACATCCGCGCCGACCTGCAGTCGGAAAGCGGCGGCCGCATCCAGGCGATCGCCTTTCGCGCCGTCGATACTGCGCTCGGCGAATTCCTGTTCAAGAATAGGGGCAAGCCGGTGCATGTCGCAGGCTCGCTGTCGGGCAACCACTGGAACGGCAACCGCACGGTGCAATTTCGTATCGTCGACGCGGCGCTTGCCTGAGAGCTCGCTGCCGCCCTGCCTAAGCGAGGACGGTCTGCAGCCGGGTCAGGTCGCCGATCTGCGCCATCGTCGCCTGGTAGCCGATACGGATCGCTTCGTCGGCGCGGTGGAATTCGGTCAGGCCGATATGGCTGAGCTTCGGCTGCAGCGATATGTCCGGCGGGTCACCGGCCAGCCTGGCGCGCGAAATGCGGTCCTGGATGATGTTGAAGGCCTCGACCATGACGCCGGTAATGCCGAGCCGCGTCTCGCGCGACTGGCGTTCGGGATCGGCGTGGCCCGCCCTCGGCGCGTCTTTCTCAATGACCAGCTCGCCGGCACTGTGCTTGATCACCGCGGCGCGGCCGAACAGATCGTAGTGAAGGTTCACCGCGACTACGAGCGGCTGCTCGTAGGCACGGCAGACCGAGACCGGCACCGGATTGACCAGGGCGCCGTCAACCAGCACACGCCCATTGCAGGCGACCGGCTCGAACACGCCGGGCAGCGCGTAGGAGGCGCGCATGGCGGTGCTCAACGAGCCGCTCGACAGCCAGATCTCATGGCCGGTGCGGATTTCCGCAGCGACGCAGACGAATGGTTTTGGCAGGTCCTCGAAGCGGATGCCGGCTATGTGCTCGCGCAGCCGCGCATCGAGCTTCATGCCACCGAACAGGCCGCTGCCGCGTAGATTGAGGTCGAGAAGGCCAAAAATGCGCCGCCTGGTCAGGCTGCGCGCGAATTCTTCCAGCTGGTCGAGCTTGCCGGCAACATAGCAGCCGCCGACCAGCGCGCCGATCGAGGTGCCGGCGATCATCGACACTTCGATGCCGGCTTCGTCAAGCGCGCGCAGCACGCCGATATGCGCCCAGCCGCGCGCACAGCCGCCACCCAATGCCAGCGAAATCCCCGTTTTGCCCGGAGATTTGGTTTCGGATGCGCCCGCGGCCGAGGAGAGGCCATTGGCCTCCCGAACGTCAGGTCTGTTGCGCAATGACGCCCAGTCGAGCATCACAATCTCCCTTGTCCCACGGTCATCCTACAGGCGGGCCGTATCGAAATCATGAATATACGTGGCTGAAGTGCTGCGAATGGTTCATATTGATGGTGTATTGGGCTTTTGATAGGTTTTTTCCGCATCGAACAGCGGCTTGCTGCCGTCGCTGGCAAGCGTCCCTTTGCCATCGCTCAGCCCCACCGTCCGATAAAAGCATGAACGTCGGCCGGTGTGACAAGTTGCTTCATGACCCAGCACTTTGACGCGCAACCATATCGCGTCCTGGTCACAATCCGTGAGCATCTCGACGACCTGCTGGACATTGCCAGAGGTCTCGCCCTTCTTCCACAGCGCGTTGCGCGAACGCGACCAGTAGTGCGCGATGCCGGTCTCGAGCGTCAGCGCCAGCGCCTTGGCATTCATATGCGCGACCATCAGCAGCATGCCGTCTTCGGCATCGGTGACCACGACAGTGACGAGGCCGGCAGCATCGAAGCGCGGCGAAAGGACCGCGCCTTCTTCGAGTGCCTTCTTGTCTGTTGGAGCTTTTGGGAATTCCAATGCCGACATTCGCCGGTCCTTATCTAGCGAAGCCGGCAGGCCGATCAGATCCTGCCGCCGCGCACCATTGTGACGAAGCGGACCTGTTCTTCGGGTGTGTCCTTGAAGACGCCGGTGAAGGTTGAGGTCAGCGTGGTGGAGCCCTGCTTGCGGATGCCGCGCATGGCCATGCACATATGCTCGGCCTCAAGCATAACGGCCACGCCGCGCGGATTGAGCACGTCCTGGATGACGCCGGCAATCTGCGCGGTCATCGCTTCCTGGGTCTGCAGGCGATGGGCGAAGATGTCGACGACGCGGGCTATCTTGGACAGGCCGACAACCTTGCCGTCAGGCAGATAGCCGACATGCGCCTTGCCGATGATCGGCACCATGTGATGCTCGCAATGCGAGTGGAAGGATATGTCCTTGACGAGGACGAGATCGTCATAGCCGGCGACTTCCTCGAAGGTGCGGCCAAGTTCCTCGGCTGGGCACATATCATAGCCGTTGAACATTTCGCTGAACGCCTTGGTGACGCGCTTCGGCGTGTCGATCAGGCCCTCGCGGTCAGGATTGTCGCCGGTCCAGCGCAACAAGGTGCGCACGGCGGCTTCGACTTCGGCCTCGCTCGGCCGGTCGGTGACCGGCTTTTCCATATAGGCGGACCGCGGCATGAGTTTCTTGATAACGGCGTCCATAAAGGCGTCTCCCGTAGTTCCTCTCTCAGGAGGAACGAGTTGAACGGACCACGACCTTTCGGGTGTCAGAAACTCGCCCGGTTTCCAGCCCGTAAGTGGCGTGAACAGAATTGGGTATGACGAGGTTTATGGTCGCCTTGTCGATACCCGACTACCACCATTATATATGTTCGTGCCGAGCGAAAGGAAGACGCCAGAGCGGCAATGACTGTTCGCTGGGCGGCGACGGATTGGAAAAATATGATCGACGATGTCTACAATGCGAAAATTCTGGGTTTTGCCGGAAACATCGCACGGATCGGCCGGCTCGACCGGCCCGACGCAACCGCACGAGCACATTCCAAGCTGTGCGGCTCGACGGTGACCGTCGATCTGAAGATGGATCATGGCGTCGTCAGCGATTTCGCGCATGACGTGAAGGCCTGTGCGCTTGGTCAGGCGTCGTCGTCAATCATGGCGCAGCATGTCGTCGGCGCCAGCGCCGAAGAATTGCGCAGCGTGCGCGAGACGATGTTGAAGATGCTGAAGGAAAACGGCCCGCCGCCCGAAGGCCGCTTCGCCGACCTGAAATACCTGGAACCGGTGCGCGACTATAAGGCGCGCCACGCCTCGACCATGCTGACGTTCGACGCAGTGGTCGATGCGATCGGCCAGATCGAAAAGAAGCGGGCGGAAGAGGCGGCTTAGATCTCGGCAAGGAAACGCCGGCTTTCGGCGAATTCCGCCCGGACCCAGTCGGCAAAAGCCCTGGCCGGCTCGGAAAGGTCATTCAGCCTTCTGGCCACTAGCCAATAGGCGCCCGACGCGACGTCAATGTCGAAAGGCTTGATCAGCGCGCCGGACGCAAGTTCTTCGCCGATCTGCAAAAGATCGCCGAGCGCGACACCATGTCCAAGCAAGGCTGCCTGCTTCGAAAGCGAAGCATCCGCCAGCATCGGACCACGCGCAGGCACGGCATCAGCCGTGACGCCCGCCGCTTCGAACCAACGCGCCCAAGCCTGGCGGTTTTCTTCGTGCAACAATGTATAGCGACCAAGGTCGATCGGCTTTTCCAGAGCTGGGCCGGATGCAAGAAGTGCCGGCGACAGAACTGGTGAATCGACGACCGCGGCAAGTTGTTCGGCTTCGCTGCGTGGCCATGAGGTGGCGTGCGCACTGAAGCGCAGGGCAAGTTCGGGCTGATCGCTGCGAAACTCTATCAACCTCGGGTCGACCTCAAGGGGAACGTCGATATCGGGTCGCAACTCGCGAAAGCGGTTGAGCCGCGGCACCAGCCATACGGATGCAAGTGACGGCTCGACGCTGACACGGACCACGGACTGCGTCGGGGCCGCCGTCAATTCCGAAAGCAGCCTGTCGATGCCCTCGAAACTTCTGACCAACTGGTCGAGCAGCCGCCGGCCGGTGTCGGTCAACTCGACGCGGCGATGATGGCGGAAGAACAAAGGTTGGCGCAGGAAGGCTTCGAGCTCGCGGATCTGCCGGCTGATCGCCGCCTGCGAAACATAAAGCTCCCCGGCCGCACGGCTGAAGCTCAGGTGACGACCGGCTGCTTCGAAGCTTCTGAGAGCCGTCAGGGGCAGGTGTCCGCGCTTCATTCGCATAACTCAGAGTTATCTGACGTGGACGTTATACTCGTTTGAAGAGCAAGGCCAGCGGCGCTCTAATCGGTGCTCAAGGAGTGCTGCGATGATCCAGTTTCTCAACATTCTGGGCGATGTCTTGCGGATCGCGACGTTTCAGTGGCGCGACGAGAAACCACGTAGGGATCGGCGCGAGGAGAGGCCGCCGACCGGGATCGCCCTATGTCGGAAACTGACGCCCGACCGCTACCCGGTCCGCCCTACGAGGCCATGACGGGATTGCCGACGGCATTGCGTTCCTGGCCCGATGCGCACATCTATCGTGTAGGGAAACGTGATGTGGAGACTGCGGTGGTCGGCCAACATGGGCATGCGCACGGCGCCAGGCCGATTCGACAAGGACGCAATTGGCCCGGTCCGTGGCGCAAGACGCCAGGCCGCCTCCTCGGCACGTCGCTCGTCCGGCTCTACCAGCTGACGCTGTCCGGCTTCGTCGGCAATTCCTGCCGGCATTTGCCGACCTGTTCCGAATATACGCACGAGGCGATCGCCCGGCATGGGCTGTGGGCCGGTGGCTGGATGGGGTTTTTCCGGGTGCTGCGCTGCGGGCCGTTTGGCACGCACGGCATCGACCGCGTGCCGGAGATCTTGGCTGATCGCTACCGTTGGTTCACGCCCTGGCGGTACTGGCGGATCGGGAAAAAACGTGGCGACCTGGACAGTTGACCGCAACTCTTCGGTGCACAACCGGACCGCTTTTACGATCTGGTAGGGTTAACCGCAGCTTGCGCGGACATAGCGCATTTGAGACAAAATCGAGACAAGACGCCTCGCTAAGCCGCTCCTGATACCCTTCAGGAGATTACCAAATGCGCCGGATAGATCGTCTTCCCTTCGTTTTCGCCGTGGTTCTCTATGTCCTGGCGTGGCTGTTGGGTTTTCCGATCCGTGCGCAGTCGGCGCCGCTCGCGGACGTCGAATGCACGCTGATCGTCGACGCCGCAAGCGGCGAGACGCTGTATCGCCAAGGGACCTGCAACCAGCGCTTCAGCCCCGCCTCGACATTCAAGGTTCCGCTGGCGCTGATCGGCTATGACGCCGGAATCCTGAGCGACGAGCACACGCCGAGCTGGGAGTACAAAGCGGAGTTCAACGCGCCGAAACGGGACCGCAAGACCGTCGACCCGACGATCTGGGAAAAGGATTCGGTCCTTTGGTTCTCACGCGAGGTCACGCGCCGGCTCGGCAGCAAACAGTTTGCCGGCTATGTGTCCAGATTGGACTATGGCAACACCGACGTCTCCGGCAATCCTGGCAAGAATGACGGCCTCACCCGTTCCTGGGTGAATTCTTCGCTCGAGATATCGCCGGTCGAGCAGGTCGATTTCCTGCGCAAGCTGCTGGCGCGGAAACTGCCGGTCTCGGACAAGGCGCATGCGATGACCAACGCGATTGTCCCGACCTTCCGGTCGGGCGGCTGGACGGTGCAGGGCAAGACCGGAACGACCAGGCTCGGCGACAGCGCCGACAAGCGCTCGCTTGGCTGGTTTGTCGGCTGGGCGAAGACCGATGCTCGCAAGATCGTCTTTGCCCGCCTGGTAGTCGACACGAAACGTTCCGACACGCCAAAGGGGCTCAAGACGCGGGCGATGTTCCTGAAAGAGCTGCCGAATCTCCTGAGGTGACCTACATCCGGCTTTACGGCGCCGAAAACTGTCCATAAAAGACCGCTCGCCGCCGGACGCATCCGGCTCTTACTGATGCATGTCGTAGCCTCAAAACCGCTAGGCAGTTTTGGGCGACATGCATTTCACCACCCGCGCTCGTTTGTGGGACTGGATAGGAGAAGCTCATGTTGAATTCCGTTTCCCTGACATTTCCCGATGGCTCCGTCCGCGACTACGACGCGGCGATGACCGGCGCCGGCCTGGCGGAATCGATCTCGAAGTCGCTGGCCAAAAAGGCCGTCGCCTACTCGATCGACGGCACGCTGCGCGACCTTTCTGACCCGATCGGCAAGTCTGGCAAGGTCGAGATCATCACCCGCGAGGACCCGCGCGCGCTGGAGCTCATCCGCCATGATGCGGCGCATGTGCTGGCCGAAGCCGTGCAGGAACTTTGGCCGGGAACGCAGGTGACCATCGGGCCGGTGATCGAAAACGGATTCTACTACGACTTCGCCCGCAACGAGCCGTTCACGCCCGACGATTTCCCGGTGATCGAGAAGAAGATGCGCGAGATCATTGCGCGCAACAAGCCGTTCACCAAAGAGGTTTGGTCGCGCGAAAAGGCGAAAAGGATCTTTGCCGACAAGGGGGAGCGCTACAAGCTGGAGCTGATCGACGCCATCGCCGAGGATCAGGACCTCAAGATCTATGCACAGGGCGACTGGTTCGACCTTTGCCGCGGCCCGCATATGGCCTCGACCGGCCAGATCGGCAATGCCTTCAAGCTGATGAAGGTCGCCGGCGCCTATTGGCGCGGCGACAGCAACAATCCGATGCTGACCCGCATCTACGGCACGGCCTGGGCCGACGAGGCGCAGCTCGAAGCCTACCAGACGATGCTGGAGGAGGCCGACAAGCGCGACCACAGGAAGCTCGGCCGTGAGATGGACCTGTTCCACTTCCAGGAGGAAGGCCCCGGGGTCGTGTTCTGGCACGCCAAGGGCTGGAGGATGTTCCAGAACCTGGTCAATTACATGCGTCGCCGCCTCGACGAGCAGGGCTATCAGGAGGTCAACGCGCCGCAGGTGCTCGACAAGAGCCTGTGGGAGACGTCAGGCCACTGGGGCTGGTACCGGGACAACATGTTCAAGGTGACTGTTGCTGGCGACGACACAGACGACGACCGGGTGTTTGCGCTGAAGCCGATGAACTGCCCCGGCCACGTCCAAATCTTCAAGCACGGGCTGAAGTCCTACCGCGATCTGCCGGTAAAACTTGCGGAATTCGGCAATGTGCATCGCTATGAGCCGTCCGGCGCGCTGCACGGGCTAATGCGCGTGCGCGGCTTTACCCAGGACGATGCCCACATCTTCTGTACCGAGGAACAGCTCGCCGACGAGTGCATCAAGATCAATGACCTGATCCTGTCGACCTATGCCGATTTCGGCTTCGACGAAATCACCGTCAAGCTGGCGACCCGTCCCGAAAAACGGGTCGGCACCGACGCGATGTGGGATCATGCCGAGGGCGTGCTGCAGGACGTGCTCGACAAGATCGCGGCGCGGTCGGGCAACCGGATCAAGACGGGCGTCAATCCGGGTGAGGGCACGTTCTACGGGCCGAAGTTCGAATATGTGCTGAAGGACGCCATCGGCCGCGACTGGCAATGCGGCACGACGCAGGTTGATTTCAACCTGCCGGAACGGTTCGGCGCCTTTTATATCGGCTCGGATTCGGAAAAGAAGCAGCCGGTGATGGTGCATCGCGCCATCTGCGGCTCAATGGAGCGTTTTCTCGGCATCCTGATCGAGAATTATTCCGGCCATTTCCCGCTCTGGTTCGCACCGCTGCAGGTGGTGGTGGCGACGATCACTTCCGATGCCGACGATTACGCGCGAAAGGTCGTCGCGCAATTGAAAGCGGCCGGGCTGATCGCCGAAGCCGACCTGCGCAACGAGAAGATCAACTACAAGGTCCGTGAGCACAGCCTGGCCAAGGTCCCGGTCATCCTTGTCTGTGGCAAGCGCGAGGCCGAGGAAGAAACGGTCAATGTCCGCCGTCTCGGGTCGCGCGACCAGGAATCGCTCGGCCTCGCAGCCGCCGTAAAGCTGCTTGCCGACGAGGCGGTGACACCCGACCGCAAGCGCCGCGCGGCCTGAACCAGCCGACCTGCAATGAATGGCGGTGGAGCGATCCACCGCCATTTTTCATGTGCCCGTCACGCCGCGCGCAGTTGTTGGCGCAACGCATGCGCAAGGCAGCTTAGACAGGCAGCGCTCAGTCGGCGCTTTCCTCGGAATCGATGGCCGAAGCCTCGGTGGCCAGGACCTCGATATCCTGGTTGTGCCCGGCCACCACCGTAAAATCCTTCTGGTAGATGCGGTCGCGGTTCTTGGCGATGATGGTGTAGTCGCCCTCGGCCAGCACCATCGAGGCAAAGGCGCCGACGGTTTCCTTGATCGGATCGCCGGATTCGTTGAGCAGCGACCAGGAGGTGTCGGCGATTGCCTCGCCGCCAGGCTCGCGCACCAGCTTCATGGTCATCTCGGCGGCACGGTGCTCGACCGTCGCTTCGGTGAGCTTGCCGGCCTCGACGCGGATGTCGGAGCGGATGACCGCGTTCACCGCACCATAGGTCGACACGACATGGTAGGTGCCGGCATTGAGCCGCACGACGCTGTTCGGCTCGACATCGGGTATGATCAGGGCGCGATCGCCATCGGCCGCGGCGTGGCTCTCATAGATCGAAAAGCGCAGCTTCTTCGGCGGTATGCGCACCCCGCCCGACAGCACGGCATCGAGCTTGAGGCCGCCGGCATCGAGCACGAGGCTCTCACGCTTGGCTTCCTTGCCGACGGTGATGCGCTTGGTGGCGCCGGCACGCCCGTAGGAGGCGTGGACCAGATACGAACCCGGCTCGAGCTGGAATACGGCGGTGCCGCCATGAGCCGAGGCGACCATCGGCAGCTTGCCGTCGCTGGCCGATTCGGGCTTGAAGACGCGCCAGACGATGCCGCGCGTGATGTCGGCGCCTTTGTCGGTCAATTGCGCCGACAGCGTGATTGGCCCGCTGCTCCCCAACGCCAGCGATGTCTCGCTTTTCGGAGGCGCATAGCCCGAAATTCCGGGAAGTTTCAGCTCGCCGAGGCCGTCCACATCCTGGGCGACGGCGAGCGAAACCGGCACCATCAACAGTGCGGCAGCGAGCGATATCAGGAAAAGACGCAATGTCCCCTCAAACATGCCTTGCGTTGAAGCCCAAGGCGGTGGCAATTTCAAGGCTTAAGAGTCCGGTTGGCTTCTGCTACAGGGCTCTTTGTCCGGCGCGCCGCGCCAATGCCCAAGCCGCCCGATGTCCCGATGGTGCGCTTCAGCTCAAATTCCAGGAGACTTGCGCCCATGGCGTCGCCGATCATCGATCTTCTGCTGACCCGAAATTCCGCGCCGATCCCGGATTTGAAAGAACCGGCACCGAGCGATGCGGAGATCGCGACGATGATCGCCGCAGCCTCGCGGGTGCCGGACCATGGCCGGCTGGAGCCCTGGCGTTTCATCCTGTATCGCGGCAAGGCTCGCATCGAGATCGGCAAGAAGCTGGCGGCACTTGCCGAACAGCGCGAAGGGCCTCTGCCGGAAGGCCGCCGCAACCAGGAATTGGCGCGCTTTTCACGCGCGCCGCTGGTCATCGGCGTGATCTCGATCCCCAGGGAAAATCCAAAGATCCCGCAATGGGAGATGTTCCTGTCCGGCGGCATGGCAGCGATGAACCTGATGCTTGCCGCCAGTGCGCTGGGCTACGGCACCAACATGATCAGCAACTGGTATTCCGACGTGCCCGAGGGCAGGGCGATCCTCGGTCTGGCGCCGCATGAGCGGGTCGTCGGCTTCGTCCATATCGGCTCCTACCGCGGGCCGGCACCGGAGCGGCCACGGCCCGATCCGGCAAAGCTCTATGCCGATTATTCGGGGCCGTGGGCGGGATAGTTTTCGGCGCGGAACAGGCTTAAGCGCCAAGCCCAGCCACCCCGGCCCGCGCCAGGAGCCGCTCGGCGAGCTTGAGATGCGGCCGGTCGTACATCTTGCCGTTGATGCCGACGACGCCCGGATTCCCTGCCGCCTTAAACGCCTCGACGATCGCCAGCGCGCTTCTCACCGCTTGCGCCGAAGGCGTGAAAGCAGCGTTGATGACCGGCACCTGCACCGGATGGATCGCCATCTTGCCGGTGAAGCCGTCGCGCTCGGCCTCCGCGCATTCGGCCTCGAAGCCTGCCATGTCACGAAAGTCCGGAAAGACTGTGTCGATCGCCGCGACCTCCGCGGCACTTGCGGCGAGGATGGTCATGGTGCGGGCGAGGCGGAACACATCCGTGTAGCGGCCGTTCGCGTCGCGCGCGGCGCGCGCGCCGATTGCCGCCGACAGATCTTCCGCGCCCCAGGTGACGCCGACAAGCCGCGCGCTTGCATGGGCGTAGGTCGCTGCGGCCAGAACGCCGGCGGCGGTTTCAGTGATGATCGGCAGGATCTTTATAGCTCCATCCGGCAGGCCGCTTTCAGCTTCGTGCACCCTGAGCTTGGCCGAGAGATGCTGGACATCCAGTCCGCTGTTCGACTTAGGCAGCATGATGCCGTCTGGTTTTGCTGGCACGAGCGCCGCCAGATCGTCGTCGGTCAGTCCGGTCGAAAGATCGTTGACGCGAACATAGATCGCGGGGCTGGTCCGGTGCCTGTGCCCGGCGATGAAACGCGCCGCTGTGTCGCGCGCCAGATCCTTGTCTTGCGCGGCAATCGAATCCTCGAGATCGACGATGACCACGTCGGCGCCCACGCCAAAGCCCTTCTCCAGCTTCTTTTCCGAATCGCCGGGAACGAAGAGAAGAGAACGCATCGGCTATCCCTTTTTCATCATCATGGCTTGCCTCGTGCATTTGGCAACCAGCACGTCGTTCTGGTTATAGGCGCGATGCTCGAGCTCGACGATGCCGCGGTCCGGCTTCGACCTGGATTCACGCACCGAGACGACAGTGGTCTCGACGCGAATTGTGTCGCCATGGAAGACAGGATGCGGAAATACCGTCTCCTTCATGCCGAGATTGGCGATGGTGGTGCCGACGGTGATGTCGTTGACTGAAATGCCGATCATCAGGCCAAGCGTGAACAGCGAATTGACCAGCGGCTTGCCCCATTCGCTCTTCGCCGCGAAGTCGAAGTCAATGTGCAGCGGCTGCGGGTTCAGCGTCATCACCGAAAACAGCATGTTGTCGCTTTCGGTCACGGTTTTGCGCAGCGTGTGCTTGAACACATGGCCGACGACGAACTCGTCCAAATAAAGTCCGGCCATTGTCGATCTCCTCCGCCGCTTAAGGGTTGATAGGCGTTGCATACCGGGCTCGCAAGCCAGTTAACGAACATGGTGAACCGTTCGTAAACCATTTGTGCCTACGGTCTCGACAGGGGCCAGAAGCGTTCTGGCAAAGGGCGTAAGCAGGCGACATGGTCGTTTCGCATTTCCTGAAATGGATCCACACGGCGAAGGTGTCGGAGCGCGCTGCGGCGGCAAGCGCGCTGGCTCGCGCCTATGTCGACTCGGACTTGCCTTTCGAGGACCGCTGCGCTGCCGAGGCGGCGCTGACATTGCTGCTCGATGACGCGTCGTCGAAGGTGCGGCTGGCAATCGCCGACGCGCTTTCCATGAGCCACCACGCGCCGCCGCAGATCGTCAGCGCGCTGGCTTCGGACCAGCCCGAGGTGGCCGCTTTGGTATTGGCGCGGTCGCCGCTGCTTACCGATGCCGACCTGATCGACCGGGTTGCCGGCGGCCAGAAGGCGACGCAGAAGGTGATCGCCAACCGGCCACGCGTCTCGATGTCGGTTGCGGCGGCGATCGCCGAGATCGGCGAGCCGGAAGCCTGCGCCACGCTGCTCGCCAACAGCGGCGCCGACATCGCATCGATCAGCTTTCGCCGCATGGCCGAGCGGCACGGCCATCTGCCTCTGGTGCGCGAGGCGCTGATTGCCGACGCACGCCTGCCCGCCGATTGCCGGCATTTGCTGCTGGTCAAAGTGGGCGAGACGCTCAAAGGTTCGCCGCTGGTGCTGGCGTTGATGGGCGCCGCCAGGGCCGAGCGCGTCACCCGCGATGCCTGCGTCAAAGCTTCCGTGACATTGATCGAAGGCACGCGTGCCGAGGAACATACAGCGCTTGTCGAACATCTGCGCCTGCGCGGCGACCTGACCGCAAGCTTCGTCATCCGCACCATCGCCCACGGCAAGGTCGACTTCTTTGGTTCGGCGCTGGTCGCGCTCAGCCAGCAGTCCGAACAACGGGTGAGCGCACTGCTGGCCGGGGGGCATGACATAGCGTTGCAGGCACTGTTCCGCAGCGCCGGGCTTACCGCCGCCACCCACGCAATCATCCTGCGCGCGCTGAAGGTCTGGCGCGAGGTCGCCAATGGCAAACGCCTCGCCGGCGTCCAGGAAGTCAGCTGGCTGATGCTGAAGGAATTGGGCGGGCAGTCCGCCGAAGGCGATCTCGCCGGGCTGGTCAAATCGATCCACCTCGATGCGCTGCGCGTGAACGCGCGCGGCCACGCGCTGGCGATCGCCGCTGCTTAAACCCGGTCCTTCGCGAAAAAATCCGGAAAATCCTCGATAGCGGCGGCGATGATGCGCAGCGAGGCGGCGATCTGCAGCATTTCGGCTGCTTCGCTTCGCTCCGCGATGCCTGCTGCATATTGCCTGGCGACGGCGACGGTCGCCGTCGGCGGCTCGCCGGGCCGCCTGAACAGCAGTTCGCGCGCCACACCGCGCAGGAAATTGGCGATGGAAAGTGCTGTTTCAGGCGGGATCGCGGAACTCTGTTGCGCGTTGCGCAGCCGCAGGATTTCGAGGCCGACAGTAACGGCAGCAATGCCGCCGGCGAGAACGGCGTCGCCTTTCTCGCCGGCGTTCTGCAGCAGCGGCATCAACTGATTGACCCGATCATAGGCAAGGCTCTCGAAAGCCAGCCGCCGCGGCATACGCTCATGTAGACAGAGGCGGGCAAGATCTTCGCGCATGGCTTGCAGGATGCGATTGACGGTGACCCAGGGGTCGGCGGGCAGCACGATGGCGAAGACGCCGATCGCCAGAAGAATGCCGACCAGGACCGATGCCGAATTGGCGAAGAACGGAAACGGATCGTAGGTCATCGCCTGATGTGGGCTGAGGAAGGCGAGGAAATTGATGGCAAAGGCCGTTGCCACGCCGACATAGCGCGGATTGGCCATGCCCAGTGCCGCTGGTACCAGGATCGGGACGACAAAGACCATGAACCATCCGAAGCCTGGCAAAGCCGGAAGCGCCAACTGGCCGATGAGAAACGCAAAGGGCAGGGCGAGCAACGTGCCCTCGAAGAAGTTCCATGCCGACCGGATCGGATCGGGGCGAGCGGCAAACAGGCTGGAGACGACGGCGACCAGAATGACCGTGCCCGTCGCGTCCGACCATTTCGTAGCCAGCCAGAAGCCGGCGACCAGGAGCGTGGCGATTGCTGCGCGCACGGCATTGCGCGATGCCGCACGGTAATCGCGGTGCACCACCAGCGCCGGCTGCCGCCGTTCGCGACTGGCACGAGACGGGGGAGAGCGGAGTGCATCCAGGCCGCGCAGCACTTGCTGCATGGCCTCGGCGAAGTCGGCGGCAATGGTTAGGCGGGTGACAGTGCCAGCCCAGTCAGTGTCTTGCCCGGCCGCGATGTCAGGCATCTGCCGCGCCTTGCCGGCGATTGCGTCGAGCCGCGCCACCCAGGGCGCCGTATCGTCCAGCGCGCCCGACTTGGCTACCAGTTCGCCGACAACGGCCTGCAACTCGGCGCGAACGGGGATGAGGGCTGCATTCTTCGGAGCGGCATGGGCATGCAGCGCACGCGCCGCTGACAGGGCCGACAGAAGCTGACCGATGGTACGCCGGACCGGATAGGCGCGGGTGGCGAGGCTGGGCCCCTCCAGCCTTGCGTAGGTGCGCATCTCGCCGAGCGTCTGGACATCGCCGATCAGCTTGCTGTGCAGCCCGGCAAGCTTTTCCGTATCGCCGCCGGAAAAAGCGCCGTCCGCGTAGGCCGCCAGGTCGAGAATGCTGCGTTTCAGTCTTGAAATGATGGCGTCGGCGGCCAGTTTCGGCAGGATCAGCCGGCTGGTAAGCGCAGCGCAGAAGATACCAAGCACGATTTCCGCGCAGCGCGCCACGGCGAGATCGATGACGAGGTGCGGCTGGCCGAAAGCCGGCAGGCCGATGATCATCGCGGTGTAGCCGGCAAGCGCCGCGCCATAGGCCTCCGGATTGCGTAGCAGCGACGAGACCAGCGTGCAGATGCCGATCCAGACGGCAAGAACTGCAACCAGCAACCACGAGTTGGCACCGAAGACAGTGGTAATGCCGATCGCCGCCAGCGCGCCGGCAAGCGTGCCGAGGAGACGATAAAACCCCTTCGCCAGCACCATGCCGGCGACCGGCTGTGCGACGATGAACACCGTCATCATCGCCCATTGCGGGTGGTCGAGCTTCAGCGCATAGGCGGCCAAAAGCGCGATGAGGCCGGCCGAAACGGTGCGCAGGGCAAAGATCCAGTCCGAGCGCGTCGGCCGCGTCAGGCCAGCGATCCGCGTGCCGATATCGTCCTTCAGCCGCGCCCAGGTCAAGTGCTCGTCTCCAGCTCAGAAGGCCAAGCTAGCGGCGGGAGCTCAGATATCCAGCACTTCCGTCTCGGCGAATTCCGCGCGTTCCTGGATGAAGCGGAAGCGGGCCTCGGGCTTGGTGCCCATCAGGGCGTCGACAGCATCCTTTGTCGCCGCCTCGGCGTCGATCACATCGACCCGCAGCAGCGTGCGCTTTTTCGGGTCCATGGTGGTTTCCTTGAGCTGAGCAGCCATCATTTCGCCCAGCCCCTTGAAGCGGCCGATTTCGACCTTGCCGCGCCCGGTGAATTCGGTGCGCAGGAGTTCGTCCTTATGCGCATCGTTGCGGGCATAGGCGACCTTGCCGCCTTGCCGGATCGAATACAGCGGCGGCACCGCCAGATAGAGATGGCCGCCGCGGACCAGGCTTGGCATCTCCTGGTAGAAGAAGGTGATCAGCAGCGAGGCGATATGGGCGCCGTCGACGTCGGCATCGGTCATGATGATAACCCGATCGTAACGCAGGTCCTCGTCGCGATATCTCGAGCGCGTACCGCAGCCAAGCGCCTGGATGAGGTCGGATATCTGCTGGTTGCCGGCCAGCTTGTCGCTGCCGGCGCTGGCGACGTTGAGGATCTTGCCGCGCAGCGGCAGCACCGCCTGGCTGGCGCGGTCGCGCGCCTGCTTTGCCGAACCGCCGGCCGAATCGCCCTCGACGATGAAGAGCTCGGCACCGGCGGCGGCATTCTGCGTGCAGTCGGCGAGCTTGCCGGGCAGGCGCAGCTTGCGCACCGCACTCTTGCGCGACACTTCCTTTTCCTGGCGGCGGCGCACCCGCTCGTCGGCGCGCGCGATCACCCATTCGAGCAGTTTCGACGCTTCCTGCGGATTATCGGCCAGCCAGTGGTCGAACGGGTCGCGGATAGCGCTTTCGACGATGCGGATCGCCTCGATCGTCGCCAGCCTGTCCTTGGTCTGGCCGACGAATTCCGGCTCGCGGATGAACACCGATAGCATGCCCGCTGCAGAGATCATCACATCCTCGGAAGTGACGATCGAGGCGCGCTTGTTGCCGACTAGATCGGCGTAGGCGCGCAAGCCGCGCGTCAGGACGTTGCGGAAGCCGGCCTCATGCGTGCCGCCTTCGGCGGTCGGAATGGTGTTGCAATAGGAATTGATAAAACCGTCGCCGCCGAACCAGGTCACGGCCCATTCGAGCGAGCCGTGACCGCCCTGCTTCTCGCTCTTGCCGGCGAACATTTCACGGGTCACCTGGAATTCGTCGCCGAGCGAGGCTTTCAGATAGTCCTTGAGGCCGCCCGGAAAATGGAATTCTGCCTTGGCCGGCGTCGTGTCCTTTTCCTTGATCAGCGAGGGATCGCAGGTCCAGCGGATTTCGACACCGCCGAACAGGTAGGCCTTTGACCGCGCCATGCGGTAGAGCCGGGCCGGCTCGAACGCAGCACCCTTGCCGAAAATCTGCTCGTCTGGATGGAAGCGGATCTTCGTGCCGCGGCGATTGTGCACCTCGCCGAGCTGCTCAAGGCCGGTCACCGGAACGCCTCGCGAGAAGCGCTGGCGATAGAGCTTGCGCCCAATCGCGACCTCGACCTCGAGATGGTCGGACAGTGCGTTGACCACGGAAACGCCGACACCGTGCAGACCTCCCGAAGTTTCGTAGACCTTGCTGTCGAACTTGCCGCCTGAATGCAGCGTCGTCATGATGAGTTCGAGCGCCGGCTTCTTGAATTTCGGGTGCGGATCGACCGGAATGCCGCGGCCATTGTCGGTAACGGACAGGTATCCATCGGCGGAAAGCTCGACATCGATGAAGGTCGCATGGCCGGCGACCGCCTCGTCCATCGAATTGTCGATGACCTCGGCAAACAGATGGTGCATCGCCTTGTCGTCGGTGCCGCCAATGTACATGCCCGGGCGCCGTCGCACCGGCTCCAGCCCCTCCAGCACCTCGATGTCGGCGGCACTGTAGCTCTCGCTGGCGTCGCGGGGCGCCGGCCGCTTCGCCGCCTGCACCAGCGGGTCGGCCGGGCGCGCGGCGGCGCGAGCCGGTTGCGGCTGCTTGTCCAATTTGGCGAAAAGATCGTTGTTGTCGTCCATGCCGGTCCTGGATTCCGATGCTGCGAATCACCACCCGATACTGCCACGCTTTTCGCGGGCAGGCGACGGAGGTTCCTGTTACGTTCGAGGATAGAGCCTCTTACTGCAAAACCATTCGACAACCAAGCGGCGGAAATGGGGTCGAAGCCTAGAGCATCGACGCTTTATAAACCTTGTCCGAAGGTTACGCCGCAAGGTTGGCTGAAAAACGAGATCCGCGAACTGTCGCTGACCTAGAATGCAGCGGAACCCTCAAGAGGCTGTCGCTTAAGCATGTTGGATTACAGTTCGCTCCTGCTCGCGGCGGCGCTGTCGGGCACGTGCCTCAGCATCACCATGTTTGCGATCTGGTTCACCGCGCCACAGGCACGCTTTGTGCTGACGGTGGCGTGCGGCATTCTCGTGCTCGTCGCACATGTAGTGTTGTTCTGGCATTACACCAGGGATCCAAGCGCCTGGCTTTGCCAGATCGTGCTTGCGCTTCTCAGCCTCGGTTTTCTGATTATCTGCCTGTCGGCCATGCAATATCTCGGCATGCGCGACTACAGGCGCGCCATCTTGCCGACCTTGCTTGCGATGGCTGTTTGCGCGGGCGCGACATATCTTGGGTTTGATGGCGTCGGATTTATTGTCACCTACGCGACGGTAACGGCGCTGCTCTCGCTCATCGGAGCGATGTTCTGGATTGAGGGTGGTCACGATCGCCGGATATTGCTGGTCGTCTCGTTCCTGAGCGGCGTCTGTGCCCTGTCGTTCGGACTTTGCGGCGCGGTCTTGTTGGTCAAGGGCCAATGGGTGCTCGGTGTAGCACCGGACAATTGGGCCGAGCGGGTGAATTCCGTCGTAGCCGTCGCCTGCATGACCGGGCTCGGCGCATTGACGCTCTCCCTGCACCATTTGCAGGCGCAGATCGAATTGAAGGCCGAAACGATGACCGATCCATTGACCGGGCTGATGAACCGGCGGGCGTTGACGGCACTCTACGGCGAGCGGGTCTTCGGTCCGTTCATGTCCGTCGCCATGTTCGACCTCGACCATTTCAAGAGGACGAACGACGTATTCGGTCACCCGGTCGGCGACCAGGTTCTGCGCCGCTTTGCCGCCGTCATCAGGAAATACGCCAGAACCGGCGTCGACGCCTTCCGGTTGGGCGGCGAGGAATTCGTCCTCGTCATGTCGCGGATGACGGAAGAGAAGGCCTATGATGTTGCGAGCAAGATCAGCGTCGCCTTCGGCACGGAAGTCGTGGCCACCCAACTTGGTCCGTTGCGAAGCACAGTCAGCGGCGGCATCGGCTTTGGCGGAACAAGCGGCACCGGTCTCGACGATGTGCTGGCCGAAGCCGACGCAGCACTCTATGCGGCAAAGCGCGCCGGGCGAAATCGCGTCGTCGCCCGGGACCGCGCGAGCAAGGCCGACGAGCCGGCCTTGCGTTCTGCCTGATTGGGATTTCTATCTTCTTGTTAGACCCATGATCTTGTCCGAAAACCGGATTGCCTTTTCGGAATCATGATCTACTCCGCTGCGCCCAGATATTCCGACAGCGGCGGACAGGAGCAGACAAGGTTGCGGTCGCCGGCGACGTTGTCGATGCGTGACACCGGCGGCCAGTATTTTGCCGCCGTATCGGCATCGCCGGCGGGGTAGGCCGCTTCCAGACGGGAATAGGGATGGGTCCACTGGCCGGCCAATGCCTCGGCGGCGGTGTGCGGGGCGTTGACCAGAGGATTGTCGGCCAACGGCCATTCGCCCCTCGCCACCTTGGCTGCCTCGCCGGCTATGGCGATCATCGCCTCGCAGAAGCGATCCAGCTCGCGCTTGGGCTCGGACTCGGTCGGCTCGACCATCAGCGTGCCGGCCACCGGGAATGACATGGTCGGCGCGTGGAAGCCATAGTCGATCAGCCGCTTGGCGATGTCGTCGACGCTGATGCCGGCGCTGTCCTTGAGCACGCGGGTGTCGAGGATGCATTCATGCGCGACGCGTCCGTTGCGCCCCTTGTAAAGCAGGGGGAAATACTCGCCAAGCCGGGTCGCCACATAGTTGGCGGAGATGATCGCCGTCTCGGTCGCTTGCTTCAGGCCGGAAGCGCCCATCATGCGAATATACATCCAGGTGATCGGCAGGATGCAGGCACTGCCGAACGGTGCCGCCGCCACGGCATGGGCCGAGCCTTCGGTGACGTGGCCGGGCAGATATGGCTTCAGGTGCGCCTTGACGCCGATCGGTCCGACGCCAGGGCCGCCGCCGCCATGCGGGATGCAGAAAGTCTTGTGCAGGTTCATGTGGCAGACGTCGGCGCCGATATCGCCGGGACGGGCGAGACCGACCAGCGCGTTCAGGTTGGCGCCGTCGAAATAGACCTGGCCGCCATGGCTGTGGACGAGGGCACAAAGGTCGCGCGCGCCTTCCTCGAAGACGCCATGCGTCGAAGGATAGGTGAACATCAGCGCCGCAAGGTTGTGCGCATGCTCGGCCGCTTTGGCTTGCAGGTCGGCCATGTCGATATTGCCGTCTTCGGTGCAGCGCACGACGACGACGCTCATGCCGGCCATGGCCGCGCTTGCCGGATTGGTGCCATGCGCCGAGGACGGGATCAGGCAGACGGTGCGATGGCCTTCGCCGCGCGACAGATGATAGCCGCGAATGGCGAGCAGCCCGGCATATTCGCCCTGGCTGCCGGCATTGGGCTGCAGGGTCACCGCGTCGAAGCCAGTGATCTCCGCCAGCCAGCCTTCCAGCTCCTCGATCATGGCGCGATAGCCTATCGAATGGTTTGCCGGGGCGAAGGGATGCAGGTTGGCGACATCAGGCCAACTCACCGGCATCATTTCGGCGGCGGCGTTGAGCTTCATGGTGCAGGAGCCGAGCGGGATCATGGCGCGGTCAAGCGCCAGGTCCTTGTCGGCCAGCCGGCGCAGGAAGCGCATCATGTCGGTTTCCGAGTGGTTTTCGCGGAAGACGGGCTGGGTGAGGAACTCCTTGCCACGCGGTTTTCCTGGCATGGAACTGCCGGCGGCAACGCCGGCCTTGGCGCCGAAAAGTGCTGCGATTGCCTCCAGATCGGCTTCGGTGGAGGTCTCGTCAAAGCTGATGCCGACATGGTCGGCGTCGATGACGCGCAGCAGCCGGCCCGTCTTTTCTGCGGCGGCGGCAATCGCGCCGGCTCTGCCCTCCACTTCCACGGTCACCGTGTCGAAGCGGCTGTCGCCGAGCACCGAAACGCCCGCTGCCTTGAGGCCGGCAGCCAGGCGGTTGGCCAGCGTGTGGACGCGGCCGGCAATCGCCTGCAGCCCGGCAGGGCCGTGCCAGATCGCATAGGCCGTCGCCATATTGGCGAGCAGCGCCTGTGCGGTGCAGATGTTGGAGGTCGCCCTGTCGCGGCGGATATGCTGTTCGCGTGTCTGCAAAGCGAGGCGGTAACCGGGACGGCCCTTGCTATCCGTCGACTGGCCAACGAGCCGGCCGGGCATCAGCCGAGTCAGCCTGTCGGAGACGGCGCAATAGGCGGCGTGCGGCCCGCCAAAGCCCATCGGCACGCCAAAACGCTGCATCGGGCCGACGGCGATGTCGGCGCCAAGCCTGGCCGGCGCATCGGTCAGCGTCAGGCCGAGCGGGTCGGCGATGAAGACGACCAGCGCGCCGGCAGCACGGGCCTTGTCGATCGCTGCCTTGTGATTGCCGTACACGCCGAATGTATCGGGCCAGGAGACCAGCAGGGCGGCGGTGTTGTCGTCGATCACCTCGCCGTCCACCTCGATGCCAAGCGGCTCGGCACGGGTGCGCACGACGTCCAGCGTCTGCGGGTGCGGCGTGCCGGCCAGTGCCACCTTGGTGCGCTTGTCGCGATGATGGCGCAGCGCGATGCCGACAGCTTCGGCCACCGCCGTCGCCTCGTCGAGCAGCGAGGCCGACGCCACCGGCAGGCCGGTCAGTTCCGTCACCAGCGTCTGGAAATTGAACAGCATTTCCAGCCGGCCCTGGCTGATCTCGGCCTGGTAAGGCGTGTAAGCGGTATACCAGGCCGGGTTCTCGAACAGGTTGCGCTGGATCACCGGCGGCACATGGACGCCATGATAGCCGGTACCGATGAAGCTCTTCAGCACCGTGTTCTTTGCCATCGTCGCCGCGAGCTCGGTCAGCGCTTCCGCTTCGCTTGCGGGCGCGGGCAGGGCCAGCGGCCGGTCGAGCCGGATCGACTTCGGCACTGCCTGGCTGATCAGCGTCTCGACCGAAGGAACGCCGATCGTCGCCAGCATGGCTCTGACGTCATGGAGGCCCGGGCCGATATGGCGAGCCGAGAAGGGATAGGGTGCTGCGGTCATCTTCCTGGTCCTGCTATCAACCAATATGGGCTTTGTAAGCGGCTTCATCGAGGAGCCCGTCGAGCTGGCTTTCATTGGCCAGCTTCATCTTCCACAGCCAGCCGTCGCCGGTTGCCGCCGAATTGACGAGCGAAGGATCCGATGACAGCGCGGTGTTGGCCTCGGTGATCTCGCCGTCGACCGGCGCGTAGACATCCGATGCGGCCTTGACCGATTCGACCACTACGGCGGTGTCACCCTTGGCCAGTTTTCTGCCCAATTCCGGCAGCTCGACAAAGACGAGGTCGCCGAGCTGCTGCTGTGCGTAGTCGGTGATACCGACCGTGGCGATGCCGCCCTCGACGCGCAGCCATTCGTGATCTTCGGTGAAATAGGTCTTTGCCATTGAAATCATCCTTTGCGGTAGCGATGGGGCGTGAAGGGCAAGGGGTGGATGTCGACCGGGATTTTCGTCCCGCGGACATCGGCGAACAGTTTTGCGCCGGATTTGGCAAGCGGCGTCTGGACGTAGCCCATTGCGACCGGATGACCGGCCGAGGGGCCGAAGCCGCCTGAGGTGACATGGCCGGCAGGGTTGCCGTCAGTATCGAAAAGGGCAGCGCCGGCGCGCACCGGCTGGCGGCCTTCCGGCTTCAGGCCGACGCGTTTTTGCGCCGGGCCGCGCTCCAGGATGGCGCGCAGCGCATCGGCGCCGATGAAGGCGCCAGAGGCGCGCACCTCCTTGGGAATGGCCCACATCAGCCCGGCGCTGGCCGGATCGATCTCCGGCGTAATGTCCAGCCCATGCAGGCACAGTCCGGCTTCCAGCCGCAGGCTGTCGCGGGCGGCAAGGCCGACCCATATCACGCGCTCGTCCTCGAGCAGCTTGGCGACGAGGTTTCTTGCATCTGCTTCCGGCAGGCCGATCTCGAAGCCGTCTTCGCCGGTATAGCCGGACCGGCTCATGAACCATTTTTCGCGCGGCTCGATGCCGTGCATGAACACCAGCGAACCGGTCTCGATGCCGGCGCGGGAAAGGGCAGCCCACGCCTCGGGGCCCTGGATAGCCAGGAAGACGCGGTCGAGTGCGTCCACCTTCACGTCGAAATCGCCCTCTGCATCGAAATCCCCGGCCAGTGCGCGCAGATGTTTTTCGTCGGCGGCGGCGTTGCCGGCATTGGCGACCATCATGAAGCGCTCGGCGCCGAGCCTGGTGACGATCAGATCGTCGAGTATCCCGGCCGCCTCATTGAGGAAGAACGTGTATTTGGACTGGGAAACCTCAAGCGCGCCGGCGTCGAACGGGCAGGCGCGGTTCAGAAGCGCTGCTGCCCCCGGACCGCTGATTTCGAACAGCTTCATGTGCGAGATGTCGAACAGGCCGGCATGCTCGCGGCTGTGCAGATGCTCTTTCATCACACCGGCCGGATAGGTCAGCGGCATCGACCAGCCGGCGAAGGCGCCAAAGCGCGCACCGGCTGCCATGTGCAGATCTTCGAGGGGAAGGTGTTTGGTGTCGTCGCCCGTCATGTCATCTCCAGAGTCGCACGCAAGCGGCCGCGAATAGCGACCAGTCCGTGCCCCTCTGTCTGAAGCCTGAGAGACTCGCGCCCCGTAACTCTGTCGGCAGCGCTTACACCTTCGGCGCGGGGGCAAGCCCCGACTTTCCAGAGTGTCTTTCCCGTCTACGGTTCTTTTGCCTGAGAGATTTCGGGCGATTTCCCCTTCGGCGGCAGCTCTCGCTGCTCTCTCCCGCAAACAGGTAGGACTCGATCAAGAGCCCTCGACTCGTCATCCATAGCCCGTGGACGACACCTTGTCACCTGCCAGCGACGTTTTTACTGGCAAGTCTTCTGCGGGCCTTCTTTAGAGGCAAGACAGGCAAGCCTTCGCTAACCACGCCGCTTGCCGGTTTCTCAAGACCTTGCCGATATACCGGATAGGGGCCGGCAATTACCGGCGGCGGGCGGGGAAGAAAATGGGCGAATTGATCATGAGCGCGCCGGTGGCCGGGCTGACTTCGAAAAATCGGATCACGGCGGAAGACGTGGTCATGCTGCGCCGCGAAGTGTTCGGCGACGGCGTGGTAACGCGCGGCGAGGCCGAGGCGCTGTTTGCGCTGGATGCAACGGCGAGGGACAAATGCGCGGAATGGCTCGAGTTTTTCGTCGAGGCCGTCACCGATTTCATCGTCCACCAGGAAAAGCCGGCGGGCTATGTTTCGCAGGACAATGCCGACTGGCTGATCCGGACGATTTCGCGCGACGGCATGGTCGACAGCCAGACCGAACTCGAGCTGCTGGTGCATGTGCTGGAAGTTGCCAAATCATCGCCGAGCACGCTTTCCGGCTATGCGCTGGAGCAGGTCGCTCATGCGGTCGTGGACGGCAAGGGGCCGCTAATGGCCGGCGGCAGGCTTATCCCTGGGTCGATTGCCAAGGCTGAGGTCGAGCTGTTGCGCCGCATTCTTTACGCCTATGGCGGCGATGGCAACATCGCCATCAGCCGCGCCGAGGCCGAAGTGCTGTTCGAGATCAACGAGCGGACAGCGGCGGGTGACAACGATCCGTCCTGGAACGATCTGTTCGTCAAGGCGATCGCCAATTTCGTCATGTGTTCGGCCGGCTACGAACCGCCGGTGCGCGACGTGGCGCTGCGCCGGGATTCGTTCTTCGAGCAGGCCGATCCGGAGATCGGCGGTTTCTTCAGCCGTATGGTGTCGGGCGGCCTGTCCGGCATCATGGAGGCCTATCGTTCACCGGGCGACGTCGAGGCCGAATGGGAATCGAGGAACAAGGCAGCCGAGGCTCTGGCCCGCCGCGCCGAGACGGTCGACGCCGGCGAGGCCAAATGGCTCGCTGAACACATCGGCGACCGGCCGCTGCATGAGAACGAGCGCGCGTTGCTGACGCTGATCAAGCACGCCTCGCCGGAAATCCATCCGGCGCTCAAACCGCTGATCGACAAGGTCGCCTGAACAAAAGCCACTAATTCGTCGGTCGTCAGATGCCGCCGTACCAGTCGTAGCCATTGTCCTCCCAATAGCCGCCTCTGCCGCCGCCGATATTGGCAAAGCCGTCGACCAGCTCGATCTTGTAGAGATATTTCGGCATCTTGTAGCCGAGTTGGCGCTCGACGCGGACGCGCAGCGGCGCGCCGTTCTCGACCGGCAACGGCTTGCCGTTGAGGCCATAGGCAAGGATCGTCTGCGGATGACGGGCATCGATCAGGTCGATCGAGCCGTAATATTTGATATCGCCGGCAAGGCTGCGGTCGATCGTATCGAGGCAGTGGAACATGACATAGCGCGCCTGCGGCTTGACCACGGCCTGGTCGAGCACCAGCGACAGCGGCGTGCCGGTCCATTTGGCAATGCAGCTCCAGCCTTCGACGCAGTCGTGGCGGGTGATCTGCGTGCGGCTCGGCATGGCCATCAGCTGCTCGCGGCTCAGCGACAGCGGTTTTTCGACGAGGCCTGAAACCTCCAGCCGCCAGTCGGCGAAATCGCTGGCGAGGAGGCCCTTGTAGTAGTCGTCGTCCGGTGCGGTGACACCGTTCGGCCGCTGCGGCTGGCGAATGTCGGCCTCGGTGAACTCCGGCGCCAGCGCATCACGGCCGGCAAGCAACCGCTGCGCCCGCCAGGTCAGGCCATTGGCGCTTTCGAGGCAGCTACGCAGGCTGTCGCCGACGCCAAGCTGGCCGTCGAAGGCGTCGCAGCCCGACAGCATGATGCCGGAAAGGCCGAGGCTGGCCGAAGTCAGGAATTTTCTTCGGCTTATCTGTAGCTTGGGGCTGATCTCGAATTTCGCCATGTCAGGCACTCCTCTCTGGCGCATTGTCGCCATGTGCCGGCGGGTCGGTTCGGTACCAGCCGGTGATGATGGAGCGCAGCTCGTTGATCGGGCCGGCGGCCAGGATCATCAGGATGTGGATAATGAAGAAAGCGACGAGCAGCAGCATCACCGTGAAGTGGATGGTGCGCGCCGTCTGTCGGCCGCCGAGCACGTCGTTGAGGAACGGCAGCACCGAATCCATGCTCGGCGACATGGCAAGGCCCGTGATGATCATCAGCGGCAGCAGCACGAACAGCACGCCGCCATAGGCCATCTTCTGCAACGTGTTGTAGTCGCGCGTGTGATGGAATCTGAACCTGGCGTGCTCGACAATGTCTCGCGGCAGGCGCTTGAAATCGTCGAGGCGCGGAGCAAGATCGCGGCGCAGATGGCCGTTGATCAGGCTGGCGACCAGCCAGACCAGTAGCGTGGTGGTCAGCACCCAGGCGAAGAAGAAATGGACGACGCGCGCGGTGCCGAGATCGTAGTAGGAAGGGATCGTCGCCCAGGACGGGAAGGCGCGGGAGGTCTCCTGGCCGGCCGGACCCGACCAGCCGAGCACGCCAGTGGTATCGAGGCGCTTGCCGAAGATGTCGGTGTAGCCGCGCGGGCCGCTTGCGGTGTTCTCGGCGCCGATGGCGAAGATGGTGTTGTTGTAGCCAAAGCCCGACTCCTTGCCGACGTAGAGCTGCGGGCGGGCGTTGAAGATCTGCAAGCCGGAAAGCAGCATGAAGAACAGCGCGATCGCCCACAGCCAATGCGTCAGCCGCGTCCAGCGCGACTGGCGATAGATCAGCGTCGCATCGCTCGGCGCGGCGGTATCTGCTCCGGCGGCTTGGTTTCTGGCAAGCGATTCCATCTGTTGTTCCCTCCGGCCGCGTGTTCGCCGCGGCCTGTCAGATCTCTTCTCCTCCCAATACGTCGCCAGCTTAAGCGATGTTTCACCCGATCACGGATTTATTACGGATTGCCGAGGCTGACGGCGAGATTGACCGCGGCTGCCACGATGACCGTGTTGAAGAAGAACGACAGGATCGAATGCACAAGCACGACACGGCGCATTTGCGAGCTCGTGATGTTGGTGTCGGCGGTTTGCGCTGTCATGCCGATCACTGTCGCAAAATAAAGGAAATCCGAGCCTTGCGGCCGTTTGCCGCCCGGGAAGTCGAGGCCGCCGACCGGAATCCTCTTTTTGGTGTCGCCATCCATCGCATCGCCGTCCATCCAGTAGAGATGCGCGTAGTGAAGTGCGGCCATGGCGTGGATGGTCAACCAGCCAAGCGGGATAGACAGCAGCGCCACCGTAAGCTCGACGGCGTCCACGCCCTTCTCCCTGTTGATCAATTGAAACAACGAAATGATGGCAATAGCCACGACAACCAGAGTGACCGCGAAGATGGCCAGTACCGGCAGGTCGGTGTCGCCTGCATTCTTGCGCAGATAGCTGCCGGTAAGCCGCGGCATGTGGGCGATGACAAGAACGAGATAGGCGGCAAAGAACACGTTGGCGCCGATCGAATAGGCAAGCGGCGCGCGCCAGATCAGCGCCGCGCCAAAGGCTGCCACGCCGATGCATGCCGACAGCGCGAACAGCGTGTGGCGTTGCATGGGCATTTTGGTCGGGGTGCCGGTCGTCATGGTTCTCAGTCCGCTGAGGCCGATTTCAGCGCTCGCCGCAAGATGCGGTCAAGCTCGCCAAGGAACCGCGAGCGGTCCTGCGGGGCGAAGCTCGAATTGTAGCCCTTACTTTCGCCGGTCTCGCGCAGATGCTGCTTGAGGTCGCGCATCGCCACCGCCATGCCGATCGTTTCCGGCGTAAATGGGCGTCCCGTCGGGCCGAGCACATGGGCGCCAAGCGCCACCGCACGGGCGGCAAGCGGGATGTCGGCGGTCACCACAATGTCGTTGGACCGGGCATTTTCGACGATCCAGTCGTCGGCGGCGTCCGCACCCTTGGAGACGACGACATTGCGGATCATCGGGTCGCGCGATGGACGCAAGCCGCCATTGGAGACGAAGGTGACGATGATGCCGTGCCGCTCGGCGACTTTTTCGACCTCGGCCTTCACCGGGCAGGCATCGGCATCGACGAGAATGGCGGGTGCGGGCATCGTTGTTCCAAATGTGAAAGAGCCGGGCGATGTCGCCCGGCTCGATCGATGATATCCGAGCGGCTACTAGGCCGGCAACGCGCCGGATCTCTTGGCCGTCCAGGTGGCGATATAGTCCATCAGGCCGGGATTGAGGCAATCATAAGGTTCGAGCCCGATCGACTTCAGCTGTGACCTTATGCCGTCCATGCGGCTCGGATCGACACCGGATTCAATGATCGAGGAAACAAAAGCGGTGAAGCCCGGCGGCGACCAGCCGTCTTCCTGGAAGCGTTCGGGATGGATGAAGGACAGCCCCTTGAAAGCGTGGTCGCGCTCGACCGGGCCGTGCATGTGGACGCCGCAGCCGGTGCAGGCATGGCGCAGGATCAGCGCGCCCGGATCGACCACCTTCAGCTTGTCGCCGTTTTCGGTCACCGTCACGTCGTTTGTAGCGGCAACCGCCACGACCGAGAACAGTGCGCCTTCCGGCTTCCAGCATTTGGTGCAGCCGCAGGCATGGTTGTGGGCGATCTGGCCCTTGACCTTCACCTTGACCGGGTTGCTGGTGCAGGCGCAGACCAGCGTGCCGCCGGCAAAATCGGCCTTTTCCCGTGGCAGTCCATTGTCGATTTTAGGATGCAGTTTTTCCGGCATTTTTGTCTCCTCCCGTTTTGAACATCTGCATTTTTCGGCCGCTGGCTGGTTAGCCGGCGGCTTTCTCCTCCTCAGTAAACCACCACGCTCCTGATCGACTTGCCTTCATGCATCAGGTCAAAACCCTTGTTGATGTCCTCGAGCTTCAGCGTGTGGGTGATCATCGGATCGATTTCGATCTTGCCGGCCATGTACCAGTCGACGATCTTCGGCACGTCGGTGCGGCCGCGCGCGCCACCGAAGGCGGTGCCCATCCAGGTGCGGCCCGTGACCAGCTGGAACGGCCGCGTCGAGATCTCCTGGCCGGCGCCGGCAACGCCGATGATGACCGACTTGCCCCAGCCGCGATGCGACGATTCAAGTGCCTGGCGCATGACTTTGGTGTTGCCGGTGCAGTCGAACGTGTAGTCGGCGCCGCCGATCTGGTCGGCGCCGCGCTTGGTCATGTTGACGAGATGAGCCACGACATCGCCGTCGATCTCCTTCGGATTGACGAAATGCGTCATGCCGAATTTCTCGCCCCATGCCTTCTTGTCGTTGTTCAGGTCGACGCCGATGATCATGTCGGCGCCGGCCAGGCGCAGGCCCTGGATGACGTTGAGACCGATGCCGCCGAGGCCGAAGACGACGGCCGTCGCGCCTTGCTCGACCTTGGCCGTGTTGATCACAGCGCCGATGCCGGTGGTGACGCCGCAGCCGATGTAGCAGATCTTGTCGAAAGGGGCGTCGGCATTGACCTTGGCCACCGCGATCTCGGGCAGCACGGTGAAGTTGGAAAAGGTCGAGCAGCCCATATAGTGGAACAGCTTGTCCTTGCCGATCGAGAAGCGCGAGGTGCCGTCGGGCATCAAGCCCTGTCCCTGCGTGGCGCGGATGGCGGTGCAGAGGTTGGTCTTGCGCGACAGGCAGGACGGGCACTGCCGGCATTCCGGCGTATAGAGCGGGATGACGTGGTCGCCCTTCCTGACCGAGGTGACGCCCTTGCCGACGTCGACGACGATGCCTGCGCCCTCATGGCCGAGGATCGCCGGAAACAGGCCTTCCGGGTCGGCACCCGACAGCGTGAACTCGTCGGTGTGGCAGATGCCGGTTGCCTTGATCTCGACCAGCACCTCGCCATCGCGGGGACCTTCGAGGTCGACCTCCATGATCTCCAGCGGCTTTCCGGCGGCGACGGCGACAGCGGCGCGCGTTTTCATCAGGCAATCCTCCCAAGACAGTCTGCAATCCAGGTTAGATTTAACTTACCATTCAGCTCTGCGCTATGCACGAAGCGACGTTCTGACTCCGGATTTTCGTCAGCGCCGGCCGATTTGCATCCGGGATAGGCTCCGACTTGCCTTGACCGGCCCCCTGAAGCCCATAAAACGGGAAGCCCGTAAAAGACGGGCAGTCGAGGGACGAGGCCTGCATGTTCTCAAAGATCCTGGTCGCCAACCGTGGCGAGATCGCCTGCCGCGTGATCAAGACGGCGCGCAAGATGGGCGTCGCCACCGTCGCGGTCTATTCCGACGCCGACCGCGACGCCATGCATGTCGAAATGGCCGACGAGGCGGTGCATATCGGGCCTTCGCCTGCTGCGCAAAGCTATCTGGTCCCGGAAAAGATCATCGCCGCCTGCAAGGCTACAGGAGCCGAGGCCGTGCATCCCGGCTACGGCTTCCTGTCGGAGCGGGCATCCTTCTGCGAAGCGCTGGAGCAGGAAGGCATCGTCTTCATCGGCCCGAAGCCCAAGGCCATCAAGGCGATGGGCGATAAGATCGAATCGAAGAAGTTCGCCAATGCGGCCAAGGTGTCGACGGTGCCCGGCTGGCTCGGCGTCGTCGAAAACGCCGCCCATGCCGAAAGGATAGCCGGCGAAATCGGCTATCCCGTGATGATCAAGGCCTCGGCCGGCGGCGGCGGCAAGGGCATGCGCATCGCCTGGAGCAAGGCAGAGGTGCGCGACGGCTTCGACCGGGCGCGGTCGGAAGCCAAAAGCTCGTTCGGCGATGACCGCGTCTTCATCGAAAAATTCATCGTCGACCCGCGCCATATCGAAATCCAGGTGCTCGCCGACGCGCATGGCAACACGCTCTATCTCGGCGAGCGGGAATGCTCGATCCAGCGCCGCAACCAGAAGGTCGTAGAGGAGGCGCCGTCGCCCTTCCTCGATGCCAAGACCCGCAAAGCCATGGGCGAGCAGTCGGTGGCGTTGGCCAAGGCGGTCGACTACCAGAGCGCCGGAACGGTCGAATTCATCGTCGATAGCGACAAGAACTTCTATTTCCTGGAAATGAACACGCGGCTGCAGGTCGAGCATCCGGTGACGGAACTGGTCACCGGCATCGACCTGGTCGAGCAGATGATCCGCGTGGCAGCCGGCGAAAAGCTCGCCATCAAGCAGAGCGACGTCAAGTTGAACGGCTGGGCGGTGGAAAGCCGCCTCTATGCCGAAGACCCGTATCGCAACTTTCTGCCGTCGATCGGCCGGCTGACAAAATACCGGCCGCCGGAAGAGGGAAAATTCGGCGAAATCGTCATCCGCAACGATACCGGCGTCACCGAAGGCTCGGAAATCTCGATGTTCTACGACCCGATGGTCGCCAAGCTGTGCACCTGGGCGCCGACACGGCTGGCGGCGATAGACGCGATGTCGGAAGCGCTGGACAGTTTCGTCGTCGACGGCATCGAGCACAACATACCGTTCCTGGCGGCGCTGATGCAGCATCCGCGCTGGCGGGAAGGTCGGCTATCGACCGGGTTCATCGCCGAGGAATACCCCGACGGCTTCGCGCCGATCGTGCCAGACGCCGAGGAGAAGTCGGTGCTGGCCGCGATTGCCACCGCGGTCGAACTTCTGCGCCGCGACCGGCTCGACCGGCTGGGCGGGCGGCTGGCGCCGCATTCGGGCGCTTTGAAACGTGATTGGGTGGTGAAGATCGGCCGGGATTATCTTTCGCTCGCCATCGTCGAAGGCATGATTTCCGTTCCGATGGAGCTCGATCTCACAATCGACGGCGGCAAACCGCTGACCGTGGCATCCGACTGGCGGCCGGGCGATCTCATCTGGCGCGGCACGGTCGGCGGTCGCAAGGTCGCGGCGCAGGTCAGGCCGGTACTGAACGGGTTCCGCATCGCCTGGAAAGGCATGTCGGTGACAGCCCGCGCCATGCTGCCGCGCACTGCCGAACTCGAAAGGCTGATGCCTGAAAAAATCGCGCCGGACACTTCGAAGATGCTGCTCTGCCCAATGCCCGGGCTCGTCGTGTCGATCGCCGTTGTCGAGGGGCAGGAGGTCAAGGCCGGCGAGACGCTTGCAGTGGTCGAAGCGATGAAGATGGAAAACGTGCTGCGCGCCGAGCGCGACCTCATCGTCTCGAAGCTCAACGCCAAGCCCGGCGACAGCCTTGCCGTCGATGCGGTGATCATGGAATTCGCGTGAGGGTGAAAAAAACCGCCTGAGGCTAGCCTGGGACGTTGGAGATTAGCGAAAGCCGAGGTGACGGCCAATCTCCCCCCTCGTGGGGGAGATGTCCGGCAGGACAGAGAGGGGCGCGAAGAAACGCGACCAGACAATTCGTTGGGCAACGAGACAGAATTCGCATTTTTTTGCCGCCACAACGTATTTTGTTCTTGCTTTGTGCCGGCAGCTATGCTACTAATTTGGGTATGGTGCTAATTGGCTCCAACGACCCGCCTTTGAGGCGGGTTTTGTGTTTCCTGGCCCGAGGTTGGCGGGACAGCGCCCCTCTCTGTCCTGCCGGACATCTCCCCCACGAGGGGGGAGATCGGCAGTTGCGGCGGCTGCTCTAAACGTCCAAAGCTCCAATCGCTACCGCTGGACTCGTGTTACCCGGTGCCGGACAATACATCTTCATCAACTGAGTCCTTGTGAGGCGGCGCGAAAAAACCATGGCGGATGAGAGACTTCCACGCGATCCCTTGCTGCGCGAGGCCTATGCAAAGGCGTCACGGGCGGAGGCGGCGGCGCGTCGGTTCATTCATCTGCGCGTGCATTCGGCCTATTCGCTGCTCGAAGGCGCCTTGCAGCTCGGCAAGATCGTCGGCCATGCAGTGCAGGACGAGTGCCCGGCAATCGCCGTCACCGACACCAACAATCTGTTCGGCGCACTGGAATTCGCCCAGAAGGCGGTAAAGGACGGTATCCAGCCGATCATCGGCTGCCAGATCGACCTCGCCTTTTCCGGCGAGGCGAGCGACAGCCAGCGCGACCGCAGGCGGCAAGGGCCGGAGATGCGGCCGGTCGTCCTGATCGCCGCCACCGAGGCCGGCTACGGCAATCTGGTCAGGCTGGTCAGCCGCGTCTACCTCGAGACACCGCCCGGCGAAGCGGTGCATCTGACGACCGAGATGCTGCAGGGCCACTCCGACGGTCTGATCTGCCTTACGGGCGGGCCGCGCGGTCCGATCGGCACTGCCTTGAAAGAGGATCGCCGCGAACTCGCCGAGACCCGGCTCCTGGCGCTCAAGGGCCTGTTCGGCGACCGGCTCTATGTCGAGCTTGAGCGGGTGTCCGGCTACGACCGCGCGATCGAGCAGTCGTCGGTCGATCTCGCCTACCGCCATGATCTGCCGTTGGTTGCCACCAACGAGGCGTTTTTCTTCTCTCGTGAAGACTATGACGCGCATGATGCGTTGATCGCCATCGCCGAAGGCTCCGTGGTTGCGGCCGACAATCGCCGCCGCCTTTCGCCCGACCACTTCCTGAGAAGCCAGGCCGACATGGCGAGGCTGTTCGCCGACCTGCCGGAAGCAATCGACAACACCGTCGAGATCGCGCTGCGCTGCTCGTATTACCCGAAGACACGCAATCCGATCCTGCCGCGCTTTGCCGGCCGCGATGTCGCCGACGCCGATGCTGCGGTCAAGGCGGAGGCGCACGAGCTTGCCAGGCAGGCGCATGAAGGGCTGGAGGCGCGGCTGGCGGCGCACGGGCCGACGCCCGGCTATACCGTCGAGCAATATCGCGAGAGGCTGGATTTCGAGCTCGGCGTCATCGAGAAGATGAAATATCCGGGCTATTTCCTGATCGTCGCCGACTTCATCAAATGGGCCAAGGCGCAAGACATTCCGGTCGGGCCGGGCCGCGGTTCGGGCGCCGGCTCGCTGGTTGCCTATGCCACGACCATCACCGACATCGATCCGCTGCGCTTTTCGCTGCTGTTCGAGCGCTTCCTCAATCCCGACCGCGTGTCGATGCCCGACTTCGACATCGACTTCTGCCAGGACCGGCGCGAGGAGGTCATCCGCTACGTCCAGCAGAAATACGGCCGCGACCAGGTCGGCCAGATCATCACCTTCGGCACACTGCAGGCACGCGCGGTGCTGCGTGACGTCGGCCGCGTGCTGCAGATGCCTTACGGGCAGGTCGACAAGCTGAGCAAGATGGTGCCGTCGAACCCGGCCAATCCCGTCAAGCTTGCCGATGCCATCGCCAACGAGCCGCGCTTTGCCGAAGAGGCGGAGCGTGAGCCGATCGTGCAGACGCTGCTCGATACGGCGCAGAAACTGGAAGGTCTTTATCGGCACGCCTCTACGCACGCGGCCGGTATCGTCATCGGCGACCGGCCGCTGTCGGAGCTGGTGCCGATGTACCGCGATCCGCGATCGGACATGCCCGTCACCCAGTTCAACATGAAGTATGTCGAGCAGGCCGGGCTGGTGAAATTCGACTTCCTTGGCCTGAAGACGCTGACGGTGCTGGACAGGGCGGTCAAGCTGATCCGCCGCCGCGGCATCGAGATCGATCTCGCCCACATTCCGCTCGACGACCCGGAAACCTACGCCATGCTGTCGCGCGGCGAGGTGGTCGGCGTGTTCCAGGTGGAAAGTGCCGGCATGCGCAAGGCGCTGATCGGCATGCGGCCCGACTGTATCGAGGACATTATCGCGCTGGTCGCGCTCTACCGGCCGGGGCCGATGGAGAACATACCGACCTACAATGCCAGAAAGCACGGCGAAGAGGAGATGGCGTCGATCCACCCGAAGATCGACCATCTCGTCAAGGAGACGCAAGGCGTCATCGTCTACCAGGAACAGGTGATGCAGATCGCGCAGGAGCTCTCCGGCTATTCGCTGGGCGAAGCCGATCTGCTGCGCCGCGCCATGGGCAAGAAGATCCGCGCCGAGATGGACAAGCAGCGCGAGCGCTTTGTTTCGGGTGCGGTCGAGCGCGGCGTCGGCAAGCCGCAAGCCGACTTCATCTTCGACCTGCTGGCAAAGTTTGCCGACTACGGTTTCAACAAATCGCATGCCGCCGCCTATGCCGTCGTCTCCTACCAGACCGCGTATCTGAAGGCGCATTACCCGGTCGAATTCCTGGCCGCGTCGATGACGCTCGACATGGGCAATACGGACAAGCTCGCCGATTTCCGCCAGGATGCGCTGCGCCTCGGCATCGAAGTGGTGGCGCCGTCGGTGATGACGTCGTTCCGGGATTTCGAGATCGGCGAGAACCGCATTTTCTATTCGCTGGCCGCGCTCAAGGGCGTTGGCGATGCGGCGGTCGAGCACATCGTCGCCACGCGCGGCGAAAAACCGTTCAAGAGCCTCGCCGATTTCTGTGAAAGGGTCGATCCGAAGATCGTCGGCAAACGTGTTTTCGAAAGCCTGATCATGGCCGGCGCGCTCGACTGCTTCGGTCATGACCGCGCGGCGATGATGGCCGGCGTCGAGCGGATGATGGGGCTGGCGTCCTTGGCGCAGCAGAACGCCGTCACCGGCCAGCACGACATCTTTGGCGCCTCGCTCGGCGCACAGTCGCAGGCACTCAACCTGCCGGCGACCGAGCCCTGGCTCGCCGCCGACCGCCTGCACCGCGAATTCCAGGTGGTCGGGTTCTATCTCTCGGCACATCCGCTCGACGAATACAAGGCGGCGCTGCAGAAAATGCGGGTGCAGACCTGGGGCGAGTTTTCGGCCGCCGTCAAACGCGGTGCTGCCGCCGGCCGGCTCGCCGGTACCGTCACCACCAAGCAGGAGCGCAAGACGCGCACCGGCAACAAGATGGGCGTCGTGCAGTTTTCCGACACGTCAGGCCAGTATGAAGCGGTGCTGTTTTCCGAGGGGCTGGCGCAATACCGCGACCTGCTCGAACCCGGCCGCTCGGTGGTGATCACCGTTTCGGCCGAGGACAGGCCTGAAGGCGTCAATCTGCGCATCCAGACCGTGCAGTCGTTGGAGGACGAGGCAAGCCGTATCCAGAAAGCGTTGCGCATCTTCGTCAGAAATGACGCTCCGGCATCGACAATCCAATCGCAGCTTGGCCAACGTGGCGACAGTCAGGTGAGCATCATCGTCATCAAGGAAGGCGGCGAGGGCGAGGTCGAGATCGAGTTGCCCAACCGCTACCGCGTATCGCCGCAGATAGCGTCGGCGATGCGGGCGGTGCCGGGCGTGGTCGAGGTGGAACTGGTCTAAGAGTTAGCGCACGCTTATGAAGCGGCGATCTCCGCCGGTTGCGGTGCTCTCCGCTGCAGGTTGAGCAGATTGCCGAGCAGGATCAGCAGGGCGCCACCAGCGGTGAAGGCGTCGATCTGCTCGTGATAGAGCAGCCATCCGATCACCGCCGACAGCGGCACGCGCAAAAAGTCCATTGGCGAGATGACCGTCGCATCGGCATAAACAAGTGCACGGGCCATGCAGAAATGCGACGACATGCCGGTGAAGGCGATGAGCAGGATCCACGGCCAGAGTTCGAGCGGCGGGTTGCGCCATTCGTATAGCGCCGGGACGAGGCCAAGCAGCGACTGGATGATCAGCATCCAGAAGATAATGCGCACGACGCTGTCCGTCCGCGTCAGCGACTTGACGAGGACCACCGAGATGCCGAAGCAGACCGCGGCTCCCAGCACGATAACATGCCCCGGATTGACCGCGCCGACGCCCGGACGCACGATGATCACAACGCCGACCAGCCCGAGCACGATCGCCGCGAGCCGTGGCCGGGAGAGCCTTTCGCCGAGGAAAGCGACCGCCAGCAAAGCGGTCCAGATCGGCGTCGTGAATTCGATCGAGATCAGTACCGCAAGCGGGATCAGCGTCAGGGCGTAGAGCCAGGCAGCCTGGCCCGTATAGTGGACGACGTTGCGGGCGATATGGGCCAGCGGACGCCCGGTGCGCATCGCCGCAAAACCGCCTGACATCATGACCGGCGGCAGCAGGATGAAAAAGCCGATCACCGAGCGCAGCTCGAGCACCTGGAAGACGTTGAGTTCGGCCGTCGTGGCCCGGCCGGCCACCGACATCGCCAGGAACGAGGCGATCGACAGCGCCATCCAGAACGCGGCCTTGGGGATCGAGGGTGCGGGTGCCATGCGGCTATGTCGCAAGCCGGAGCGCTCATCGCAACCGCTAGCCGGCGCATTCGGCTGGGCCAGCCGTGCAGCGTTGCACAGTGATGTTGAAGCCGGAACCCGCCGCTGTGGGAAGCGTTGGTCCTTCAGTGTTTGCGTGCTGTGTTTTGGATACCAACGAGGAGCGGTCCGATGAAATCACTTGCACGATTTGTACTTGCCGGCTGCCTGACGGCCGGGGCTGGCGTAGCGCATGCCGACGATCCGGATTTTCTTCGCTCATTCCAGGGGAATTTCGCCGGTAAAGGCATCGTCAAGGTGACCACCGATGCGCCGACGGTGAATGTCTCATGCCGCTTCAATTCCGACGCGACGTCGAGCTCGTTGTCGCTCGACGGCAGTTGCCGCGGTCTTATCGTGGTAACGCGCGCCATCAGCGCGGATCTCAGGTCCAACGGGACGAAATACAGCGGTACCTATGTCGGATCGCGCACCGGGCCGGCGCAATTGAGCGGCAGCCGCTCCGGCAACGCGATCAATCTCGGCATCCGTTGGGCCAAGGAGGTCAATGGCGATCGCACGGCGCAAATGACGGTCGAGAAGAACGGCGAGGACGGCATGCGGCTGACCGTTATCGACGTCGACCCGAAAACCGGCGAGCGCGTGATTACCACCCGGATCGATCTGCGGCGCACCTGACTATCACTCCTCGACCGGTTCGGGCGGATGGGCATCGCGGCCCTTGCCGAAGGTATAGCCGGTCTCCACCGCCCTGCGGCCGAACTTGCCGCGCAGCGTGTCGATGGCGCCTTCGGCCATGGCGCGCTTGCGTGACTGGACGTCGACCAGGTCGGGCGGGTCCGCCCTGTCATCGTCGGAGAGATCGCTGACGCCAATGCCGAGCAGCCGGTATTTCGTGCCATCCGCTTCCTTGCGCAGCAGCTCGAGCCCGGTCGAGAAAATGCGGTCGGCCAGCCGGGTCGGATCGCCGAGCTGGCGATTGCGCGTGCGGATCTTGAAATCCTGGGTCTTCAGCTTGAGGACGACGGTGCGTCCGGCAATGCCGGATTTTTTCAGCCGGGCGGAGACTTTTTCCGACAGCGCCCTCAGCACCGAAACCAGTTCGTCGACGGAGGCGATGTCGGTGTCGAAAGTGGTTTCCGCCGAGACGCTTTTCGCGTCCTGGTCGGGAACGACGCGACGGTCGTCCTCGCCGCGCGAAAGCCGGTAGAGCCGGTCGCCCATCACGCCGTAGCGGCGCATCAGGTCACCGTGTTCCAGGCGCTGCAGCTGGCCGATGGTGCGGATGCCGTCGCGCTCGAGCGTGGCGGCAAAGGCCTTGCCGACCCCCCAGATCAGCGTTACCGGCTGCTCGGCCAGGAAGCCGATAGCCTCGGCCTCGCCGATCACCGAAAAGCCGCGCGGCTTGCGGAAGTCCGACGCCACCTTGGCCAGGAACTTGCAGTAGGAAAGGCCGGCAGAAACGGTGATGCCGATCTCCTTTTCGACGCTGAGCGCGAAGCGCGCCAACACCACCGCGGGCGGCAGGCCATGCAGGCGCTCGGTGCCGGCGAGGTCGAGAAAGGCCTCGTCGATCGAGAGCGGCTCGACCAGCGGCGTCAGCGCCTGCATCATGGCGCGCACCTCGCGGCCGACGCGCACGTATTTCTCCATGTCCGGCGGGAGGACCACCGCGTCCGGGCAGGCTTCGAGCGCCTTGAACATCGGCATTGCCGAGCGCACGCCATGGATGCGGGCGATGTAGCATGCGGTGGAGACGACGCCGCGCTTGCCGCCGCCGATGATCAATGGCCGGTCCTTCAGCGCCGGGTTGTCGCGCTTTTCGACCGCCGCGTAAAACGCGTCGCAATCGATATGGGCAAGGCGCAGCCGGTAAAGCTCGGGATGGCGGGCGAGCCGTGGACTGCCGCAGCGCTCGCAACGGCGTGCCTCGCTGCGCTGAAAACTCAGGCAGTCGCGGCAAAAACCGTGTTCGGGATTGTTGACAGGAGCCGCCATCGCTGCGAACATAAAGAGAACAAATGCAATGGTACGTCACGACGGACGCCACGACAAGGCGGTGGGCCGGGAGAGAGCTCATGAATACGACCATAGCGCCGCTAGTGCCCGAGCTTTGGGCGGATTTCGAAGATCTTTTCGGTAAGCAAGGCGCCTGCTACGGCTGCTGGTGCACACATTTCCGGCTGTCGCCGGCAGCGCGCCGCGCGAGCAACCGGGAGCGGAACAAGGACCACATCAAAGCCCGGATCGAGGCCGGACCGCCACCTGGCCTGCTGGCCTTCGAGGACGGCAAGGCGGTCGGCTGGATGCAGATCGGCCCGCGCGCCGACGTGCCCGAGTGGAATAACCAGGGCCGGGGGTCGGCGCCGCTCGACCCCGCCGATGCCAGCGATCCAGACGTCTGGGCGATCTCCTGCTTTTTCATCCGCGCCAAGGCACGCGGCAGGGGCCTGTCGCACCGCCTGGTCCAAGGCGGCATCGACTTCGCACGGGAAAATGGCGCGCGGCTGCTCGAGGCCTGCCCGATCGACCTGTCGAAGGATTCGCGCTCGATCGGGCTGTTCGTCGGCTCGTCGCGGGTCTTCGAAAAGGCCGGGTTCCAGCGATTGATCGAACGCAAGCCGGGCCGGCCGCTGGTGCGGCTGGTGCTTTAGCTGGTCGTGTCGTGGCTGTAACAGTATCTTGCGATCAATCTCGAAGCGACTTTGAGTTCAGTGGTCGAAAATGGGGGTTAACATGAAGCGTGTTTTGCCATTTGTTTTGCTGCTTGCATTCGGTACGCCAAGCTGGGGGCAGGCCATCGATAGTCAGGGTGCGAAGCAACTTTCGGATGATCTGTCGCGTTACATTGGCAAGAAGGCGCTCGACAGCGGTATTTTGAAGATCTCGACCGACGGCGATGCCTATCGGATAGCCTTCGATTTCAACGCCCTCATTAGGGCAAATCGCAACAATGACCCTCTGACATTCAATCTCGCGCCCTTTGCGATGCTGGTCAAACCGCGCAGTGACGGAAGCTGGAGTGTGTCGTCAGATCTGGCATCCAACGCTTTTGTCGATCTCCAGGGACCGCAAGGGGTGCGTTTCTCCGTCTCCGGCTCCGCGTTCAGCGGCATCTACGATCCGGGGCTGACGGCGTTCACCAGCGGAGCCGGCTCGATGGCCGGCATGCAAGTGACGTCCAGAGATCCCAAGGAGCCGATGGACCTCAGCATTGGCGCCGGCACGTCGACCTTGAACGCTAGCAAATCCGCAGGCGGCGGCGTCGATTTTGCCATGACACAGACGATCGCTGATTTCGTCGAAACGGCCATTGTCGATGAAGGCGGGACGGGGCTGAAAGTGCCAGTCACGATGAAGTCACCGAGGGTGTCGGCCGAGATTACCGGAAATGGCGTGCGTACGAAGGCGTTCCTCGATCTTCTCGGTTTTGCCATCGCCAATCAGGACGAAGCTTCACTGAAGGCAAACCAGGCTGAGCTCAAATCTCTACTGACAAGCGCATTGCCCCTTTGGGAACGATTGGAAGAGTCCTACCGCTTTGAGGGCCTGACCTTTGCAACGGCTGTGGGTGATTTCCGGCTCAGTGATTTGAGCGCAACGACCAGCATCGGCGGCATCTCCAGCCATGGAAAGATTGACTACAGCATCACGGCGGCAGGGCTGACTGTTCCTCAGCAGCTCTTACCAAGCTGGAGCGCCGCCTTGCTGCCAACCGATCTCGAATTGAACATCGGAGGCGACAACATTGATCTCGACACGATGGCGAAAAAAGCGATCGAAGCCTTTGATCTCAATAAGGATCCGCCGCTGTCGGACGAGTTTGGCGATGCCCTGGTCGCCGATTTCATGGCCAACAACCCGAAGATCGTGCTCGAGCACAGCATAGCCAAGAATGGCAACGTCGAAGTTGCCGTGGAAGGGGAGATGACGTTCCCGGGCATGAAGCCGGAGGCGACGATGACAGTACATGTCGCGGGCTATGACAAGATCGTGGAGTCCCTGCAGACGGCGGCCAAGACCGAACCGGAAGCGGCACAGTATTTCCCGTTCGCACTCGCCGTCAAAGGATTCGGCAAGGAACTGCCGGATGGTCGACTGGAATGGGTCGTCAACGCCAAGGCAGACGGTTCGGTCACGGTCAACGGCGCCATGCTGAAGCCGGCCGATGCCGTTCAGGACAACCCCATCATGGACCCAAGCGATGTTACCGTTCCGGATCATGGCTCGGGCGAGAATGACAATGGCGGGGCAGGGGCGAAGTTGAAACCCTAAGCGCCGAGCTTGGAGCGGTTCATCGTTTCACGGAAACGCCGAACCGCTCCATGTCTTTGTTTTTGCACAATTCCGGACGGAAAACCGTTTCACACTTTTCCTGGAATTGCTCTAGAACCGGCTGGCGTTAACGCCCGAGTGCGCTCGCGGTTTTCGCCGCGGCGATCTGTCCGCTGTCTCGGGATCGTTCCTTATATCGAATGCTCATGATTGTCGTCGCCGAGCGGCAGCGCCCGCAATGCCTTGCCGACTGCGACGGGCGGCGTTCCGGTCTCCTCGGAAAAACGCATCAGGGTCGGCTCGTGGGCAAGGATGAACTGCAGCACGCCGGCCAGGAATCCCGGCTCGCCGGCCGCCCTGCGGATGGAATGGGCTTCGATGCCGGTGATCGCCAGGAAGCGGGGCAGAAGTTCCGGATCGGCGGCGACGAAGCCCAACGCCTTTACGGCGATCGTTTCCGCTTCCTCGCGCATTGACGCTGCGTTTGCCATCGCTACCTTCCTTCATGGGCGGAATCGTTCTGTTTTCGCAGTAGTGGCAAGTGTCGCCGGCAGCAAGCTCGCCGACCTGGAATCCGAACGCTTTTCGGGCGGCCGGTTTCCGTTTCGTCAATCATATTGCCGTATAGTGGGAACAGGTTTGGTGCGTGCCGACAAGGGGCGCATGACGGCACCCTTCGAGTGGAAGGTCAGCCGGGACGGGAAATCGATGCCAAAGAAGGTTATGATCGTCGAAGACAACGAGCTCAACATGAAGCTCTTTCGCGACCTCATCGAAGCGAGCGGCTACGAGACGGTGCGCACACGCAACGGCCTGGAAGCGCTGGATCTGGCGCGGAAGCACAGGCCGGACCTCATCCTGATGGACATCCAGCTGCCCGAAGTGTCGGGCCTCGAGGTGACCAAATGGCTGAAGGAGGACGATGATCTCCACGTCATCCCGGTCATCGCCGTCACCGCCTTCGCGATGAAGGGCGACGAGGAGCGCATCCGCCAGGGCGGCTGCGAGGCATATATCTCCAAGCCGATCTCGGTGCCGCGTTTCATCGAAACCATCAAATCCTACCTGGGCGATGCCTGATGTATCTTTCCAGCCGAGCCGGAGCTTTGTGAAATGACCGCGCGGATCCTCGTCGTCGACGACATCCCAGCCAATGTCAGGCTGCTGGAGGTTCGGCTGCTCGCCGAATATTTCGAGGTCCTGACCGCCACCAACGGGCCGGATGCGATCGAGATCTGCGAGAACGGCAAGGTCGACGTCGTGCTGCTCGACGTGATGATGCCCGACATGGACGGGTTCGAGGTCTGCCGGCGGCTGAAGGGCGACCCGGCGACATCGCACATCCCGGTCGTGATGATCACCGCTCTCGACCAGGTTTCGGATCGGGTGCGCGGCCTCGAGGCCGGCGCTGACGATTTTTTGACCAAGCCGGTCAACGATCTGCAGCTGATGACGCGCGTCAAGAGCCTGGTCAGGCTGAAGTCGCTGACCGACGAGCTGCGGCTGCGCGCCTCGACGACACGCAATATCGGCATCGAGGAGCTTTTGAGCCGCAACTTCGCTACTGACGATGCGGTGCCCAAGGTGCTGCTGGTCGACGAGCGCAAATCCTCGTTCGAGCGCATCCAGAAGATGCTGCGCGGCAGTGCCGATCTCGACGTCGCCACCGATCCGCATGCCGGCTTCTTCCAGGCCGCCGAGCTGCCCTACGAATGCGTGATGATCTCGACGGCCTTTGCCGATTTCGACCCGCTGAGGCTCTGCTCGCAATTGCGCTCGCTTGATCGCACCCGTTTCCTGCCAATCATCCTTCTGGCGGACGAGGGCGAGGAGGGGCGTATCATCCGCGGCCTCGAACTCGGCATCAACGATTATCTGATGCGGCCGATCGACCAGCAGGAGCTGACGGCGCGGCTGCGCACGCAGGTGCGTCGCAAGCGCTACAACGACCAGCTTCGCGCCAGCGTCACCCAGACCATCGAGATGGCGGTGACCGATGCCCTGACCGGCCTGCACAACCGCCGCTATCTCGACAGCCATTTGCAGACGCTGTTCGACCGCGCCGTGGCACGGCGCCGGCCGCTGTCGGTGATGATCACCGATCTGGACCGCTTCAAGAGCATCAACGACGCGCATGGCCATGACGGCGGCGACGACGTGCTGCGCGAATTCGCGCGGCGGCTGCGCAAGAATGTGCGCGGCATCGACCTGGCCTGCCGCTTCGGCGGTGAGGAGTTCGTCGTGGTGATGCCGGACACCGACGGCGCGGTAGCCGAAAAGGTCGCCGAGCGCATTCGCGCCGAAATCGCCCAGCTGCCGTTTGCCGTCGGCACCGAAGGCAAGGCCGTCGAAGTCACCGTCAGCGTTGGCGTGTCGTCGGTGCTGAAAGGGGTAGACACGGTCTCGGCGCTGATGAAACGCGCCGACCTCGCGCTCTACGAAGCCAAGAGCGGCGGCCGCAATCGCGTCGTCGCCAAGGCGGCTTAGCACCGAACAGCAATTGCCCGGTCAACGCGACAAGGTTACGAATTTACCTTAATCCAAGCGATTTGCGAGGCTTGGTTAAGAAACGGTTGATTTCTATAAGTTGTTGCGCAAATGTGCAGCCCTTAGACGTAACCGGCACGAGGCTAGATCGCCGGTTCGACCCGAAGAATACCCCATGATGCTCAGGTCCGCCGCATCTCCTGGGTCCGTGGGGTCGGCCGGCCGGCGCTGGCACATAGTGGCCTCCTCGTACCGCTGCCAAACGCCGGCCGGCCCCCAATTTTCAAAACACATCAGGATTCTGCGTCAACATCCCGAAGATGCTGGGTTTTTGCCGCGGCAGCGACAGCGCCCTTTGAAATAGCCGGCTGGGCAGAGCGTATGCGCCCGCAGTCGGTTGACAGGGTCTGTCTTCTATGCAGAAATTGGTTGGACCATTGAGCCATTTGGTGACCCGTTGGCATGACCGAATTCGGCCTTTCCCCCATACAGGCAACTGCTCGTGACGACGCGGTGCTCAAGGCGCTGGCCGGCTTTGTGATGCGGGAAGCTCTCGGGCCCGGCCAGAGACTGCCGACCGAACGCATCCTTGCCGAGCGCCTCAAGGTGAGCCGCAACACCGTGCGCGAGGCGCTGACGCGCTGGGAAGGGCTCGGCCTGGTCGAACGGCGGCAAGGCAGCGGCACCTATCTCAAGGGAGTGGTCTCGCTGGACATGCTGCACATGCCGCTGACGCTGGCCGGCGGCAATGATTTCACCAGCCTGATGCAGACGCTGGAAATCCGCCGGGCACTGGAAGCGGAAGCAGCAGCCCTTTGCGCCGTCCGCGCGGGCCAGGCCGAGATCGCCGAGATCGCGCGCAAGCTCGACGTCATGGAGCAGGCCTTTCACACGCGCGCCGGCATGTCGGCGGAGGAGGACTGGGAATTCCACCAGTCGATCTATCGCACGTCCGGCAATCCACTGTTCGAGCAGATCATCGCCGCCATGCACGAACTGTTCCATCGTTTCTGGGAGCATCCGCTTGGCGTGCGCGACTTCGGCCACGCCAGCTTTCCTTACCACCGCACGATCTACGAACGCATCGCCACGCACGATCCGGAGGGAGCCCGGGCCGAGGCGCTCAAGCTGATCGCCACCGTCGAGGACGATCTGAAGCGCGGTGCGGCCAAACTCAAACTTTCGGGCCAGAAATGAGCGACCATCCCGCCGATTTCGAAAACGACTATCTCGCCGAGGCGGCGACGCTTCTCGCCCATGACGAGCCTTTCCCCGGCGGCGCGGTGGTACCGCCGATCTACCAGACTTCGCTCTTCACCTTCGCCAATTATGCCGAGATGGCCGACACATTCGCGGGCAGGCGACGCCAGCCGATCTATTCGCGTGGCGACAACCCGACGGTCATGGAGTTCGAGGCGCGCGTCGCCGCTCTCGAAGGGGCGGAGGCCGCGCGCGGCTTTTCCAGCGGCATGGCGGCGATCAGCGCCACGGTGCTTGCTTTCGTCGGTGCCGGCGAGCGCATGGTCGTCGTGCGCAATTGCTACGGCGATGCCTACCGGCTGTTCGAGCGGCTTTTGCCACGGCTCAACATCAAGGTCGACTATGTCGACGGTTCCGATCCGGACACGGTCGCCGCGGCACTTCCCGGCGCCAAGCTGCTCTACCTGGAAAGCCCGACGTCGATGATGTTCGAGCTTCAGGACATAACGCATCTGGCGCGGCTGGCCAAAGAGCAGGGCATCATCACCTCGATCGACAATTCCTGGGCGACCCCGGTGTTCCAGAAGCCGATTTCGCACGGTGTCGACCTGGTGCTGCATTCGGCTTCGAAATATCTCGGCGGCCACAGCGATACCGTCGCCGGTGTGGTGGCCGGTTCGGCGGCCCATATCCGACATATCAACGAGCAGACCTATTCCTATCTCGGCGGCAAACTTTCGCCTTTCGAGGCCTGGCTGTTGCTGCGCGGCCTGCGCACATTGCCGCTGCGGTTGCCGCATCACATGAAGAGCGGGCTGACCATCGCCGAACGGCTGAAGGCGCATGGCCATGTCGAGCGGGTCAACCACCCGGCCTATTCCAACCATCCAGGCAAGGCGACGCTTGCCGGCTATGCCGGGCTGTTCTCGTTCGAAGTGACGGAAGACATCGACATCCCGGCTTTCGTCGATGCGCTGAAGCTCTTTCGAATCGGCGTCAGCTGGGGCGGCCATGAGAGCCTGGTCGTTCCGGCAAAGGCCTCGCTCGAGCAGACGCCGGGCCTGAATTCGATGGCGCGCTTCGGCGTCAGCCCCCGAACCATCCGCTTCAGTGTCGGATTGGAAAGTGTCGAAGACCTGTGGGCGGATGTTGCCCAGGCCTTCGACAGAGCAAAAAGATAAAGGAGCCGTTCAAAATGGGAGTGCTGAACATGAAAAAACTGAGCATCCTTCTTGGTGCCGTCGCGGGTCTGGCGATTTCCGCCGGCAGCGTGCTGGCCGATTCCACGGTCAAGATGGTCGAGGTCATCACCAGCCCGCCGCGTACCGAATTCCTCAAGAAGCAGATCGCCGAATTCGAGGCGGCCAATCCGGGTGTCAAGGTCGAGCTGGTATCGCTGCCCTGGGGCCAGGCGTTCGAGAAGTTCCTCACCATGGTGCAGGCCGGCGACACGCCCGACATCGTCGAGATGCCGGAACGCTGGATGGGCCTCTATGCGACCAACGGCCAACTCGAGGATCTCGGGCCATACATGGCCAAATGGGACGATGCCAAAACGCTGGGCGAGCGTGCCAAGCAGTTCGGCTCGACGGTCGACAACAAGCAGTACATGATCCCTTACGGCTACTACCTGAACGCGCTGTTCTGGAACAAGAAGCTGTTCAAGGAGGCCGGTCTGGACGGCCCGCCGGCGACGCTCGATGAATTCGTCGAGGACTCCAAGAAGATCTCTGCGATACCGGGCAAATACGGCTACTGCCTGCGCGGCGGCCCGGGCGCCTTCAACGGCATGCATATGTTCATGAACATCGCCGCCGGCAAGGGCGGCTATTTCAACGAGGACGGCACCTCGACGATCAACGAGGAAGGCTCGGTAAAGGGCCTGCAGATGCTCGCCGACATGTACAAGAACGGCCTGGCGCCGAAAGATGCGGTGAGCTGGGGCTTTAACGAGACCGTCACCGGCTTCTATTCCGGCACCTGCGCCATGCTGAACCAGGATCCTGACGCGCTGCTCGGCATCGCCGATAAGATGAGCGCCGACGACTTCGCCGTGGCGCCGATGCCGGTCGGGCCGAGCGGCAAATCCTACCCGACGCTCGGTTATGCCGGCTGGGCGATGTTCGCCAATTCCCAGCACAAGGACGATGCCTGGAAGCTGATGGCAACGCTTTTGTCGCCCAAGGATAATCTGGAATGGGCAAAGGAAGTCGGCGTCATTCCAATCCACAACGGCGCCGACCAGGACGCTCACTTCAGGACCGAGCAGTTCAAAGGCTGGTTCGAGGAACTGAACAACGGCGACAAATACGAGATGGTGACGCCTCCGACGCATCTGGAAAATCTCGGCAATTTCGTCGACCAGGTGGCGATCAAGAATTTTCAGGAAGTGCTGCTTGGCCAGAAAGCGGCCAAGGACGTGGCTGACGAATGGGCCAAGTTCCTGACCAAGGAACAGCAGGACTGGATGGCCAAGAACAAGAAATAGCTTTTGTTCCTTCACCCGTTCAAGGGGAGGGGGTGTCACGACGTAACGGATGAGGGGCGGCGCCAACCTGTCGTGGCTCGTGTTGCCTCTCATCTGCCTGCACGCATCTTTTCACCGTAACGGGAGAAGCGCGCTGTCCTCGACGCTGCTTCAGGAGACAGTCCAGCACCAAATGACCTATGCCGTGTCCGAAATACGATCCGCCGGCAGGCCGCGAAAGAAGCGGCTATCCCATGCCGCGATCGAGCCCTGGCTCTATCTCAGCCCGGCGATCGTGCTGCTGGTCGTCGTGCTGCTGGTGCCGCTGGTCATCGGCATCGGCTACTCGTTCCGCAGATTCTCCGCTTTCAAATCCGAATATGTCGGGCTTGGGCAGTATCAGGCGATGCTGTCAGATCCCGTGCTCGGGCAGGCGCTCGTCAACACGCTGTGGTGGACGGCAGCCAGCCTGTTCTTCCAATTTTTCCTTGGACTTGGCCTGGCGCTGCTGCTCGACACACCGTTCCGGGGCAGAAAGATCGTGCAAGCGGTGGTGTTCCTGCCCTGGGCGGTGCCGTCCTTCCTCTCCGGCCTGACCTGGGCCTGGCTGTTCAACCCAATCATCGGACCGCTGCCGCACTGGCTCTATGCATTGGGACTGAAAGCCGAGCCAACCAACGTGCTCTCCGATCCCGCGACAGCCATGTGGGGACCGATTGTCGCCAATGTCTGGTTCGGCATTCCCTTTTTTGCCATCACGCTTTTGGCGGCGTTGAAGTCGATCCCGTCGGAACTGCATGAGGCGGCGGCGATCGACGGCGCCTCGCCCTGGCAGCGCTTCACCAAGGTGACGCTGCCGTTCCTGGCGCCGACCATCGTCATCACCGTCATGCTGCGCACGATATGGATCGCCACATTCGCCGACCTGATCTTCGTCATGACCGAAGGCGGGCCTGCCGGTTCGACGGCCACAGTGCCGGTCTATATCTACGTCAGCGCGTTCAAGTCGCTGGACAAGGGCTATGCCTCGGCGGTGGCGGTGCTGCTGCTTGTGCTGCTCATCGTCTATGCGATTGCGCTGATAGGCATCCGCCGCTCGCTGGTGAGGCACGTCTGATGATTGCCGGACGCTCCGTCTCCTCGCGCATTCTCGGCGGCATCGGCCTTTACGGCGCCATCGGTGCCTATATGGCCTTCGCGCTGTTCCCGATCTTCTGGACGTTGAAGATCTCGGTCACGCCGGAGCGGCTGCTCTATTCCGAAGGCATCAGTTTCTGGCCGTCGCAAACGACGCTGCAGAACTTCGTCACCGTGCTCGAAGCCACTGATTTTCCGCGCTATTTCCTGAACAGCGTTATCGTTTCGGTGTCAACGGCAGCCTTCGTAACCGTCATCGCCACGCTTGCCGGCTACGCCATGTCGCGATTTTCCTTCCGCGGCAAGGCAACCTTGGCCATCCTGCTTTTGCTCACCCAGACTTTTCCGCTGGTGATGGTCATTCCGCCGATCTACCGCATCATGGGACAGATCGGCCTCATCAACAGCCTGACCGGCCTCGTCGTCATCTACACCGCGTTCAATACGGCCTTTGCGACCTTCCTGATGCAATCCTTCTTCGACGGCATCCCGCGAGACCTGGAAGAGGCAGCCATGATCGACGGCTGCACGCGCCTGCAGGCGATGCGCAAGGTGATCGTGCCGCTGACGCTGCCTGGTATGGGCGCGACGCTCGGCTTCGTCTTTACCGCCGCCTGGAGCGAGTTGCTGTTTGCGCTGATGCTGATTTCCAGCGACGACCAGAAGACTTTCGCGGTCGGCTTGCTCACCTATATCGGCAAATTCGCGGTCGACTGGGGGCAGATGATGGCTGCTTCCATCCTGGCGCTGATCCCGGTCTGCGTCTTCTTTGCCTTCCTGCAACGCTACCTCGTCACCGGCCTTACCGCCGGTGCCGTCAAGGGATAGATCGATGGCCTCCGTCACACTCGACAAAGTCCGCAAAGACTATGGAGCCGTGCGCGTCCTGCACGCGGTCGATCTCGAAATCGCAGACGGCGAGTTCGTCGTTCTGGTCGGCCCGTCCGGCTGCGGGAAATCGACACTGCTGCGCATGATCGCCGGGCTGGAGGAGGTCTCCGACGGGGAGATCCATATTGGCGAGCGCCTGGTCAACGACATCGCGCCAAAGGACCGCGACATTGCCATGGTGTTCCAGTCCTACGCACTCTATCCGCACATGGACGTGTCGAAGAACATGGGTTTCAGCCTGATGCTGAGAAAGGCCGGCAAGCCGGCGATCGATGCAAGGGTGGACGGTGCCGCCAGGCGGCTCGGGCTCGATGCGCTTCTGCAGCGCCTGCCGCGGCAATTGTCCGGCGGCCAGCGTCAGCGCGTCGCCATGGGACGGGCCATCGTGCGCGACCCGAAGGTCTTTCTCTTCGACGAGCCGCTTTCGAACCTCGACGCCAAGCTGCGCGTCCACATGCGTGCCGAGATCAAGGCGCTGCACCAGCAATTGAAGACCACTTCTGTCTATGTCACCCACGACCAGACCGAAGCGATGACAATGGCCGACCGCATCGTCGTCATGCATGACGGCCTCGTCCAGCAGGTCGGTGCGCCGCTCGATCTGTATGACCGGCCGGTCAACACGTTCGTTGCCGGTTTCATCGGCTCGCCCGGCATGAATTTTCTGCCTGCGGTGGTTGAAAAGGGCGCCAAGCCGGATGCCATCCTGGCCGACGGCCAGAAGCTGAGGCTGCCGGACGGCATGCCGCTAAGGGATGGCGATGCGATCACCGTCGGCTTGCGGCCCGAGCATATCCGGCTCGCCGACAATGGTGCGCTGAAAGGCGAGGTGGGCGTGGTGGAGCCGCTCGGCCTGTCGACCCAGTTCTATGCCAGGCTTGCCGGCCAGCAGGTCTGCGTGTTTGCCATGGGCCGGGCCAGCGTGAAGCCGGGTGAGGCCGTGCGCCTGTCGGCTAATCCGGCGTCGCTGCATCTGTTCGATCCGGCAAGCGGCGATCGCATCGGCTAGTCCTGCACCCCCGAAACGAAAAACGCCGCCCGGAAGGCGGCGTTTCGGTACTGCGAGAGAAAACCCGATTACTTGATCTTGGTTTCCTTGAATTCCACGTGCTTCTTGGCGACCGGGTCGTATTTGCGGAACGACAGCTTGTCCGTCTTGGTGCGGCTGTTCTTGCTGGTCACGTAGAAGAAACCGGTGTCGGCGGTCGACAGAAGCTTGATCTTGATGTTTGCGGCTTTGGCCATGATGTTCGTCCGTTAATGTTCGTGGAGTTTTGGCCGCTGGAGCACGGGGAAACACCCGGACGCGGGAAACTTGCCGCGACACATAAAGAACGCACCCGGAAAGTCAACCCTTGTCCAGGTTCTGTGTCGCAGGCAGATGAGTTGTCCGGATTAGGTAGCACATGAGCTTGTCCGGGTTTATTGCCAGCCGATGGAGGCTGGGGATGAAGCGGACAATTGATGTGCTACCAGAACCCGACAACTTGATTGGCTGCCGACGGCCGCGGGAGGCTCCTGTGTGCCTCCGGCCGTCCTAAGCAGGCTCGGGGTGGCGTCTCAGTTTGAATGCTGGCTATGAGTATCGAGCGATGGACGGCTGATCGATCACCCAAAGCCAGTTCCCGTCACCTTGCCGGCGAGCGATTTCCGCAGTCACCGTACCATCGGCAAGGCGCGTGGAAGTGAGCGCCAAATCCCCGTTGATGATAGCCGGACGCTGATCTCCGAGATCAAACGTTCGTCCCGCTGCCACCAACTTGGCGTAAAATCGGCTGATGGCGTCTCTGCCGCAGGCCAACTGTCCGTTGCCGGTATCGAGGATGGCACCGGGTTCGTAAAGAGCAGCCATTCCTTCCGCGTCTCCCGCTTGCTCGCGAGAAACCAACAGCCGCGCCAGGTCCTGGGGATCGCTTGCCGGTTTGCGGTTTGCTTCATCATCCATTGGCAGGCTTCCTGACAGCCAAATTCAAACCGAGATACGACCAGGTTCCGGTCACTCCGCCGCGACGGTTTCCGGTTGCAACGCCTTCTTCCAGTCCCCCGTCGTGTTCCACCAGCGGTTCGGATTGGCGCGGTCGTCGAGGCCCTTGGAGCGGCTGGCAAGCAGTGGCTGAATGCGGATCACCGGCTCCTGATAGCTGTGAACCTGGTAAATCGCTTCGACGACGCGAGCGGCGAGCTTCTGGTCGTCAGGCAGTTCGAACGACACTTCGACAGTGCCCGGCCGCCTGCGCAATTCCGTCTCGGCGCCGGCGGCGGCACCTTCAAGGGGCCGGTAACGTTCGATGCCGTCCGCCGACTGAAACGCATTGCTATCATATTTGCCCATTCTGAGCGGCGCGATCGCGACCACCGCTGCCATGATGCGGTCGACATCGGCTGCCGGTGCCTGAAAGGTCACCAGCAGCAGCAATTCCATCCGCAGCGATTTTGTTTCAAAGCCACTATCGATCATCCGAGGTCTCCCTGCTTATGCACTTTGGGGGAGCATATACTCGAGCCCTCCTGACATGGTTGTGTCAGGAGTTGGTCAGCAGTGGGAGCGATGTCGGCAGCTGAGCCGACTCAGAGGATTTTGCGGAGCAGCCTGGTGCCGACCAGCACGATATAGCAGGCGAAGAACAGGCCGAGCGCCCAACCGAAGCCCGACGGCCCGAAAGCGTCCATGCCGATGCCGATTGCCTGCGGGCCAAGCACCATGCCGACGCCGTAGCAAAGCACGAAGGCGGCGTTGGCGGAGGCCAGTTCGTGGCCGGAAAGTTGCGAGCCAAGATGCGCCAGACCGATTGTGTACATGGCAGCGACCACACCGCCCCAGACGAACAGAAGCGCTGCCATCAAATGCCAGTTCTGCGCGAAGAACGGCATGAAGACCGTGCCGGCAAGTCCGACGGTGGCACAGGCCATCAGCAGATAGCGGCGGTCGCTGACGCGGTCGCTGATCATGCCGATAGGGATCTGCAACAGCACGTTGCCAAGCCCGATCATGGTGAGCAAAAGGGCGGCGTCCGCCTCCGAGTAGCCGATGCGGTTACCGTAGACCGGGAACAGGGCAAAGCCGCCGGTCTCGACCGCGCCGAACACCAACACGGCCGCGGTCGCCGTCGGCACCAGCCAGATGTAACGCAGGAAATTGCTGGTTTCGCCGTCCGAGACGATCGTCGGGCTCTCGTTGCGTGCCGCCAGGACCGGTATGGCAGCGAGCGTAACCAAGGCGATGGTAACGCCGAAGGGCAGGAAGCCACTGCTGCCGAGATGGGCGAACAGCCAAGGCCCGGCGGCAAAGCCGAGAGACAGCACAGTGGCATAGATGCCGAGGACCAGTCCGCGCCGGTGTGGCGGCGCCGAGGTGCTGATCCAGAATTCCGACAGGATGAACAGCACCGTCAGCGCGATATGCAGCAGCACGCGCAACGGAAACCACATCCAGAAGGCTGGTGCGAAATGGAAACCGACAAAGGCCAGCGCCCCGGCCGCAATCATGGCAAGCATCGTCCAGGCGACCCCGAACCGCATGGCGAGCGGGGTGGCGAGCGGCGCGCCGGCGATCGAGGCGAGGCCGGCGACCGCGGTGTTGAGCCCGATCATCGACGCGGAGTGGCCACGCGTTTCCAGGATCACGCTGAGCAGTGGCATGCCGAGGCCGATGGCAATGCCGACGACGCTGATCGACGAGATCGCCGCGACCATCGGCAGCCAGTGTACGCGTTCCTCGACCTCTCGCTGGGTATCCACTGTCATGAAATGCCTGGCTGCTCTAGAGAATTTCGCGGACGAAGCGATTGCGGACAAGCCGGTAGAACGGCACGGGACCGCCGGGGCTCAGCAGCGGATCCCGGGCGAGCCGCTTTTCCAGCTCCTCCAGGACCGTGCGCGTGATGTCTGGAATATCGGCTTGCCTGGCCCTGGCCAATGGCAACCAAACGACGTCTTCCAACTCATCGGTCGGACCGCCATCCGGCAGTTGCACCGCGACATCGTCGCGCCATGCCGCGAGAAAGCGCGTATCGAAGCGGCGCACCCGGTTGGGCGGGGTGATGGCGCGTGCGACGAAGTGTAGCGCTCGCAGTGATGGTATGACGCCGTGCTCGACAAAGCCCTGCCAGTCGCTCTTGGCGGTCGCGAAGGCGCCTTTTTGGCCGATCAGCAGGCCGGCCTCCTCGTAGGTTTCGCGGATTGCCGACATGGCAATGGCGCGGGCGCGGGCCGGGCTGGTGCGGCCGATGCCGGCGGTCAATCTCGCTTCTTCCTCAGGATGAAGTGCGGTGGCTGTCGGAATGCGGCTGTCGGCCGGATCTGTGCGGCCGCCGGGAAACACGAATTTTCCCGGCATGAAGGCATGATCGGCGTGGCGCCGGCCCATCAGCACCAGGAACTCGTCGCCCTTGCGGTCAAGCAGGATCAGCGTCGCGGCGTCACGCGGGCGTATAGGCTTGGCATCGAGCGCGATCCGCTCAACCTTGTCGATTTCCGCCTTGGTCATAACGTCCATGCGCTCGACCTAGCGGAATCTTCTCCGATGCGAAAGTGGCGTCCAGCCATGCCGATTGCGCCAGCCTCGGTTTCAAGCCTCGGGATGCGACTCGATCAGATCTTCTTCACCGCCAAAGCCGTGCATATAAAAGGCCCATTGCAGGCCGATGACAGCGCCCTTGACTGGCTGCAGCAGGACGACGGCGAGAATGATGGTCAATGGCACCCAGATGGCGATGTGCTGCCAGGTCGACAGCGTCGAGGTCGCCTCGACACCCATGAAGGCGCCGAGCACGATGTGGCCGACAATGACGACCACGAGATAGGCCGGCAGGTCGTCGGCGCGATGGTGGTGGAGCTCCTCGCCGCAACGATCGCATTTATCGACGGTCTTGACGAAGGCGCGAAACAGCTTGCCCTCGCCGCAATGCGGGCAGCGGCCGAGCATGCCGCGCTTCATTGCCGTCCATAGCGGCCGGGCGGTCCGGCCCGAGTGATGTTCGCCGCCGAAAACCCGTTCTTCCACCTGCAGTTCTGTTGGCATTACCGTCTCCTGCCGCGCGTGCCTGGACGCGATTGCGACGCCCGGGCGCGGCCTTTGGCCTTGTGGAACGACCGTTTGGAGCCGGGCAGCGGCTTTGGCTCGGTCAGCATCTCGAAACGCATCGCGCCGGCCATCGGCGCCACCTCGATCAGGCGAACCTCGACGCGATCAGCAAGCTGATAGCCCTTGCCGGTGCGTTCTCCGAAAAGCGATCGAGCAGTTTCGTCGTATATATAGTAGTCGCCGCCCAGGGTTGAAACCGGAATGAAGCCATCCGCGCCATACTGCGGCAATTGGACAAACAGGCCCGATTTGGTGACGCCCGAGATGCGGGCGTCGAAACGGTCGTCGATGCGCTCGGCGAGATAGGCGGCGATCAGCCGGTCGACCGTGTCGCGCTCGGCGGCCATAGCGCGCCGCTCGGTCGCGGAAATCAGTGCCGAGACCTCTTCCAGCCGCTCCGCCTCGTCCTGCGTCAGGCCCCCCGGACCAAGGCCGAGTGCGGCAATCAGCCCGCGATGCACGATCAGGTCGGCATATCTGCGGATCGGCGAGGTGAAATGCGCATAGCGCTTCAGGTTGAGGCCGAAATGGCCGATATTGGCAGGCGAATATTCGGCTTGGCTCTGCGAGCGCAGCACCACTTCGTTGACTAGCCCCTCATTGTCGGCGCCGCGCACGCGAGCGAGGATGCCGTTGAACTGGTTCGGCCGCATCTGCGCGCCGCGCGCCAGCGACAGGCCTAGCGTCTGCAGGAATTCACGCAGCGAATCCTGCTTGGCGAGCGAAGGCGCATCGTGGATGCGGTAGACCAGCGCCTGCCGCTTCGCCTCGAGTGTCTCGGCGGCGGCGACATTGGCCTGGATCATGAACTCTTCGATCAGTTTGTGCGCGTCGAGCCGCTCCGGCACGACGACCTTGTCGACGGTGCCGTCCTGCTTGAGCAGGATCTTGCGCTCGGGCAGATCGAGCTCAAGCGGCTGGCGCGTGTCGCGGCCGCGCTTCAGGATCGCGTAGGCGTCCCATAGCGGCTTCAGCACCGCATCGAGGATCGGGCCAGTCGTGTCGTCCGGTGCGCCGTCGATCGCCGCTTGCGCCTGCTGATAGGCAAGTTTCGCGGCCGACTTCATCATGACGCGATGGAACGAGTGTCTGAGTTTGTGGCCATCGGCCGAGAAAGTCATACGCACCGCTATCGCCGGACGATCCTGGCCCTCGCGCAGTGAGCAGAGGTCGTTCGAGATGCGCTCCGGCAGCATCGGCACGACGCGGTCGGGGAAATAGACCGAATTGCCGCGCTTCAGCGCTTCGCGATCGAGTGCCGTGCCGTAACGCACGTATGCAGCGACATCGGCAATGGCGACGGTGACAACCACGCAGCCGGCGTTCTTCTCGTCGGTGTCGGGCATGGCGAACACCGCGTCGTCATGATCCTTGGCGTCGGCCGGATCGATGGTGAGCAGCGGCAGCTCGCGCCAATCCTCGCGGCCGGCAAGCGTCGCCGGCTTGACCGCCTCCGCCTCGGCGATAACGTCGGCGGGAAAAATATGTGGAATGTCGTGTGCATGGATGGCGATCATCGAGACCGCCTTTTCGCTGGCCAGCGACCCCAACACCGCCAGAACCTTGGCTCGCGGCAGCCCGTAGCGGGAGGCCCGCGCCGGCTCGACCTCGACCAGATCGCCGTTCTTGGCGCCGTTCTGGAATTCCTTGTCGACGACCAGCTCCGGCTGGCGCCTTTCCACCGGCTCGATGCGGAGCGTGCCGTCCTTCAGCACACGGAAAACGCCGAGAACCGAATCGGTGCGCTTCTCGAATATCTTCATCACCCGGCCGGTATAGGCCGGGCCTGCCGGATCGTCGGTCGGAAAGGTCTTGGCCAGCACGCGGTCGCCGATGCCCGGCGTCGGGCCATTGCCGCCGCGCGACACGCGGATCGCTATGACCGGAGGTTCGCCATTGCCAATCGCTTCGGTCGGGTGCGCCAGCAGCACACCGTCGGCGTCACGGCCGAAGATGTCGAGCACCGCGACGTGGGGCAGGGCGCCGACACGGGCAAGCCGCTTGCGCTCCTTGGTCAGCAGGCCTTCGTCCTGCAGGTCGCGCAAGACGTCCTTCAGCCAGATACGGTCTTCGCCGCGCAGCGCAAACGCCTTGGCGATGTCGCGTTTTCCGGCGCGGTCCGGATTTTCGGCGATGTAACGCAGTATCTCGTCGCGTGAAGGCCGGTAATTGTCCCTGACCTTGGCGCGGGTATCGGCGGTGCGCAGATCGCCGTGGCTTCTTCCGGAGACTTTGTGCGCCAACCCGTCCTATCCCTTTTTCCTGGCCGCCGGTTTTTTGGCCGCAGCCGGTTTCTTGGCAGGCGCGGCCGCTTTGCGGAAGGGCTTCCTGGCGCCATTGCCGCCCTTGGCTTCCTTTTCCGCAATGAGCGCAACCGCATCCTCGATAGTCACCGATTGCGGATCCTTGCCCTTCGGCAGCGTCGCATTGACCTTGCCGAAATTCACATAAGGCCCGTATTTGCCGTCGCGCACGACGATCTTGCCGCCGCCGGCAGGATGATCGCCAAGTTCCTTGAGCGCAGCGGCTGTGCCGCCATTGCGGCCGCCTTTGCCCTTCAATTGCTTCTCGGCGATCACCGAGACGGCGCGATTGAGGCCGATCGAGAACACGTCCTCGATGCTGTCGAGATTGGCGTAGGTGCCGTCATGCAGCACGAACGGCCCGTAGCGCCCCAGCCCGGCCGAAATCATCTTGCCGGATTCCGGATGCTTGCCGACGTCGCGCGGCAGCGACAAGAGGGCGAGCGCCTTTTCATGATCGATCGAATCGACAGTCCAGCCCTTGGGCAGGCTGGAGCGCTTGGCATCCTTGCCGTCGCCGCGCTGGATATAGGGGCCGAACCGGCCATTGCGCAGCGTGATCTCCTCGGCGGTATAGGGGTCCTTGCCGAGCACCTTGGTGCCGTCTTCGCCATTGCCGTTCTCGCCATTGGGATTGGCGGCGTCGCCGAGCTGGCGGGTGAAGGAGCATTCGGGATAGTTCGAACAGCCGACGAAGGCGCCGAACTTGCCGAGCTTCAGCGACAGGTTGCCGGTGCCGCATTTCGGACAGATGCGCGGGTTCGAACCGTCTTCGCGCGCGGGAAACACCAGCGGCGCCAGTTCCTCGTTCAACGCATCGAGAACGTCGGTGACGCGCAACTCCTTGATGTCGGCGACGGCGCCGGAAAAATCCTTCCAGAAATCGCGCAGCACGTCCTTCCAGGCGAGCTTGCCGTCAGAGATTTCGTCGAGTTTCTCCTCGAGCGAAGCGGTGAAGTCGTACTCGACATAACGCTCGAAGAAGCTTTCGAGGAAGGCTGACAATAGCCGGCCCTTGGCCTGTGGCACCAGCTTGCGCTTGTCGATGGTGACGTAATCGCGATCCTCGAGCGTCTTCAGGATCGCCGTATAGGTCGACGGCCGGCCGATGCCCAGCTCCTCCAGCTTCTTGATCAGCGAAGCTTCCGAATAACGCGGCGGCGGCTCGGTGGTGTGTTGGGTAGCGTTGATCGCCTCGCGTGTGAGCTGCTCGCCGGCACGGATCTCGGGCAGGCGGCGGCTTTCCTCGTCTTCCGAATCTTCTTCCTTCTGCTCGATGTAGGCGGCAAGGAAGCCGTCGAAGCGAACAACCGAGCCGACAGCACGAAGCTCGGCGGTGCGCGGGCCGTTGATGGCCTCGATCTCGACCGTGGTGCGCTCGATCTCGGCCGGCTGCATCTGGCTGGCGATGGCGCGTTTCCAGATCATCTCGTAAAGCCGCGCCTGGTCGGCGTCGAGATACTGCCTGACGGAAGCCGGCGTGCGCATGAAATCGGTCGGACGGATCGCTTCGTGCGCCTCCTGGGCATTCTTGGCCTTGGCGGAATAGACGCGCGGCTTTTCAGGCAGGTACTTGGCACCGAATTCCTTGGCGATCGCATCGCGTGCGGCAGAGATCGCCTCCGGTGCCATCTGCACGCCGTCGGTTCGCATATAGGTGATCAGGCCGGTGGTCTCGCCGCCGATCTCCATGCCCTCATAGAGCCGCTGCGCCACCTGCATGGTGCGGTTGGCCGAAAAGCCGAGACCCGATGAGGCTGCCTGCTGCAGCGTCGAGGTGGTGAAGGGCGGCCCGGGATTGCGCTTGGTCGGCTTGGCTTCGACCGACGCCGCCTTGAAGCTTGCGCCTTCGAGCATCGCCTTGATGTCGTCGGCCTGCGCCTTGTTGGAAATGTCGAGCTTTTGCAGCTTCTTGCGCTCGAAGGCGGTCAGCCGCGCCTCGAAATTTTCCTTGCGCGGCGTGCCGAGGATGGCGGCGACCTGCCAGTATTCCTCGCGGATGAAGCGCTCGATTTCGGATTCGCGGTCGCAGACCAGACGCAGCGCCACCGACTGGACGCGGCCGGCGGAGCGGGCGCCGGGCAGCTTGCGCCACAGCACGGGCGACAGCGTGAAGCCGACCAGATAGTCGAGCGCGCGGCGGGCCAGATAGGCATCGACCAGCGGCGCATCGATCTGGCGCGGATTGGCCATCGCCTCCAGCACCGACGCCTTGGTGATAGCGTTGAAGACGACGCGGCTGACCGGCTTGTCCTTCAACGCGCGCTTTTGCTTCAGCACTTCGAGGACATGCCAGGAGATCGCCTCGCCCTCGCGGTCCGGATCGGTGGCGAGGATCAGCCCGTCGGCGTCCTTGACCGCCTTGGCGATATCGGCGAGACGCTTTCCAGACGCGGTGTCGACGGCCCAGGACATGGCAAAGTCTTCATCCGGACGCACCGAGCCATCCTTGGCCGGGAGATCGCGGACATGGCCAAACGAGGCCAGAACCTTGTAGTTCTTGCCGAGGTATTTGTTGATTGTCTTCGCCTTGGCCGGCGATTCGACGACGACGACGTCCATACGGTCTCATATCAGTTGTGATGCGGCAGAAGAATTCCGCTGCGCGCGACGAAATCTCGTTCAATGTGTCGCTCACATGGCCGCGCTTTTGCATCGGGTCAAGGCCAAGCAGTCAAAATGCGGCCCTGTACCGAATGCGCAACCCAACGGCGCGCCATGCGATTTCCGCAATCCTGGACAAGGGAAATGGGCAGCCCATCGCTGGACAAGCCCGGCAATTGATCCTGGAGAACGGGACAAACTCTCCCGCGGATATAAGAGAAACATCCAGCACGCGCCAGCCCTGCTTGAACAGATGCTGTGAAGCGCGTGATCGGTAGCCCGGCATTTTGCTCGGACAGTCGCAAGGAATTACCGTGCTGAAAAGCTGGCCGCCGGGGCGGTTGGGTCGAGTTCCCAGGGACCAGCCGTGTTACCGCCTGTTACAGCGGATCAGAAGCTCAAGGCTTAGTCGGCCTTGGCGATATGCCAAACGCCGCCGACACCCTCGCCGGTGACGTCCCCGGCCTTCTTGTCCTTGATGAACGTGTAGAGCGGCTTGCCTTCGTAGGCCCACATCCTGGTGCCGTCGGTGCGGTCGACGATCGTCCATTCGCCCTCGGCCTTGGCGTTGGCGTCAGCCTTCAGCGGCGGCCAATTGGCGGCGCATTTGTCGTAGCAGTTCGACTTGCCCGTCTCGTCCTTGTCGTAGGTGTAGAGCGTCATGCCGCTGGCGTCGGTGTAGATCTTGCTGCCGCCGAGTTCTGCTTCCTTCCACGCCTCGGCGGCCAAGGACGCCGTGGTGCCGAGCAAAAGCGCGGCCATGCCAATTGCGATCGTTTTCATGGACTTCTCCCTGGATCATTCGAAAAGCGCGCGGAACAACGCAGCTTCGTTTGATCAACGCTGCCTGGCTGCCCTTTCTTCCCGGGCGGGCGTCGGCATTGCTACCCAATGTGATGGGGCCACGCGATGGTGATTGGCGGACGGCCGTTGTCGTAGCTATATGGCTGCGCAGTCATCGGGAGACGGAAATGGCATTGGACGTCGGCTATGTCAGCGCGATCGGGGCGGGAGCAATTTCGTTCCTGTCACCCTGCGTGCTGCCGCTGGTGCCGCCTTACCTGTGCTATATGGCCGGCGTGTCGGTCGACGATTTCCGCGGCGAGGCCGGCATTACGGCAAAGGCCGGTGCGCGCGGCGCGCTGGTTAATTCCTCCATCGCCTTCGTGCTCGGCTTTTCGACCGTCTTCGTCGCGCTCGGCGCCGGCGCCTCGACCATCGGCCATCTGCTGCGAGTCTGGCAGGAGCCGCTGGCAATGGCGGCTGGCGTGCTGATCATCCTGATGGGGCTGAATTTCCTCGGTGTACTGCGCATCCCTTTGCTTTCACGCGAGGCGCGCTTCCAGTCACAAGGCAAGCCGGCCAGCCTGATCGCCGCTTATGTCATGGGCTTGGCCTTCGCCTTTGGCTGGACGCCCTGTATCGGCCCGGTGCTGGGGCCGATCCTGACGCTTGCCGGCGGCCGCGAGACGGTGGGCGAGGGCGCGCTGCTGCTTGCCGCCTACTCGCTCGGCCTCGGTATTCCCTTCCTCGTTGCGGCGCTGTTTTCCGGCGCCTTCATGCGCTTTCTCGGGAAATTCCGCGTCCATCTCGGCCGCGTCGAAAAGGCCATCGGCGGGTTGCTGGTGGTCGCCGGCGTGTTTTTCCTGACCGGCGGCGTGCAGGCGGTGTCATACTGGCTGCTTGAGAATTTTCCGGTGCTGGGGCAATTGGGATAGGTTCCCGCCCGGCCGAAGCGCGAGGCCGTAGCTGCGGTGCAAGGCACCGCAGCTACGTGGTCCGTTCAACCTTCGAAATAGCCCGGCTGGTTGATATCGGCGATGAGCTCGGGTCCGCTCGGCGCCCACCCCAGCAGCGCGCGAGTCCGTTCGCTTGAGGTCGGGACATCCATCGCCGCGAACATCGCGAACCAGCCAAAATGATCGGCGGCTTCTTCCCCGGACTTGGCGACGACCGGCACGTTCAGGCGACGGCCGATCACGCCGGCGATGTCCTTGAACGGCACTCCTTCTTCGGCGATCGCGTGATATCGCCCGCCACCGGCTCCATGCTCGAGCGCAAACCGGTAGACGCGGGCGGCATCGAACCGATGCACGGCAGGCCAGCGATTGAACCCTTCGCCGACATAGGCCGACACGCCCTTCTTGCGAGCAAGGTCGATGAGGATCGGAACAAAGGCGTGGTCGCCCTGGCCATGGACCGACGGAGGAAGGCGAACAACCGACGCGCGCACGCCGCGTGCCGCCAGCGCGGCGGCTGTCGCTTCGGAGGCGCGGGGATACGAGGCGGAAGAGGGGACAGGCGCATCTTCCTCCGTCGCGACACGGCCCCGCGCCTGGAGCGCGGTTCCGGAGGTGACGAGCAGGGGCCGCTCGGAGCCTTCGAGTGCTCCGCCCAAGGCCTCGATGGCGCGCCGGTCCATCTCGCAGTTTTGCGCGAATTTCGAGAAGTCGTGGTTGAAGCCGGTATGGATCACGCCATCGGCTGCCGCTGCGCCCCTACTGAGGCTTTCGAGGTCTTCGAGGTCACCTCGATGCACCTCGGCTCCGGTGGCTGCAAGCGACTTGGCCGACGCCGCCGAGCGGGCGAGGCCGAGCACCTGATGGCCGGCGCCGATGAGTTCTTGAACGACGGCAGAACCGACGAATCCGGTCGCTCCGGTAACGAAAACACGCATCACGACTTCTCCTTGTTCATTTCTGACCACGACCATGCTCGCGGCTCGGTTGTATCGTGATAGGCGCTTGAGAAAATACGATCTATGCGGTAGAGTCCGTATTATCTTCGCAATCGTCCGGAATGACCTGTGGATCCCCTTTCAGATGTGCTCTCGCTGCTGAAGCCGCGAAACTATATGTCGGCCGGTTTCGATGCTGGTGGTGAATGGTCGATCCAGTTCCCCGACCAGCAGCAAAGCATCAAGACCGGAGCGGTGGTCTCCGGCCGGTGCTGGCTATCTGTGGAGGGCGTTGCTGACGCAGTGCGCCTTGAGACGGGAGACTGCTTCCTGCTGCCGAGTGGACGGCCCTTCCGCCTTGCAAGCGACATGAGCTTGACGCCTGTTGAAGCCGTCAAGATTTTTCCGCCCGCGCGAGCCGGCGGTGTCGTGACCCACAATGGCGGTGGTGATTTCTTTCTGGTCAGCAGCCGCTTCGCGCTTGGCGGGAATCATGCCGGCATCCTGTTGCGGATGCTGCCAGCCATTGTGCATATCCGCAAAGAGTCGGACCAGTCGGCGCTGCGCTGGTCGGTGGAGCGGATGATGCAGGAGCTGCGCGAGCCGCAGCCGGGCGGCTTTCTGGTGATTCAGCACCTCGCCCACATGATGCTGGTTCAGGCGCTGCGGCTGCATCTTTCGGAAGGATTGAAAGGTGGCATCGGCTGGCTCTTTGCCCTGGCTGACAAACAGATCGGCGCGGCGATCAGCGCCATGCATGACGATCCTGCGCATGGCTGGACGTTACAGGAACTGGCGGAACGGACCGGCATGTCGCGATCGACCTTTGCGCTCAGATTCAAGGAGACGGTTGGCGCGTCGCCGATGGACTATTTGACGCGCTGGCGAATGCTGCTGGCCGGCGACCGGCTGACGAATTCCAGCGATCCCGTCGCCATCATCGCGCTGTCGCTCGGCTACGAATCCGAAAGCGGCTTCAGCACAGCCTTCAAGCGGGTCATGAACTGTTCGCCACGGCAATACGGCCGTGGCCGAGCCCCCAGCTTCGCATCACGCAACGAGGCGGAAGCCGCCTGAGCCGATCGGCTTGAGCGTGTCGCGGGTTGGAGGTTCTACCGTCTCACCGGAATTTAACCGCATTGGTGCAGCATGCCGCCGGTGCTACTAACGCTTCGATTCCAGACCCCTTTCAACGGTTGCTGTCCCCATGAGCCAGAGATCCTGCCTATCCATCATCCTCGCCGCTGGCGAAGGCACGCGCATGAAGAGTTCAGTGCCGAAAGTGCTGCACACAATCGCCGGCCTGCCGATGGTTGCCCATGTCGTCAAGGCGGCTGAAGCCGCCGGCAGCGGCGATCTGGCGCTGGTGATCGGCCATGGCGCCGATGAGATGCGCAAGGCCGCAGTCAAGTTTGCGCCGAAGGCCGAGGCTTTCGTCCAGGAAAAACGTCTTGGCACCGCGCACGCCGTGCTTGCCGCACGCGCAGCAATATCAAAGGGTTATGACGACATCTTGGTGATGTTTGGCGACACGCCGTTGATCGATCCGGAAGCGCTCGCGGCGGCGCGGCTGAAGCTGGCCGAAGGTGCGGCCGTCGTCGTGGTCGGCTTCCGTACAGAGAATCCTTCGGGCTACGGCCGGCTTATCGAAAAGGCCGGCAAGCTCGTGGCCATCCGCGAGGAGAAGGACTGCTCGGACGAGGAGAAGAAAATCACCTTCTGCAATGGCGGGCTGATGGCGGTCGCCGGCAAGCACGCGCTGAAGCTGCTCGATGAAGTCGGCAGCAAGAACGCCAAGGGCGAGTATTATCTCACCGATATCGTCGAGATCGCCGCTGCGCAGGGACTTGATGTCGTCGCCACCGAAGCCAGTTTCGAGAACGCGCTCGGCATCAACAACCGTGCCGAGCTTGCCCAGGCGGAAGGTATCTGGCAGACGCGCCGGCGGCGCGAGGCGATGCTTTCTGGCGTTACGCTGATTGCGCCCGAAACCGTGTTCTTCTCGCACGATACCGAGATCGGCGCCGACACGATTGTCGAACCCAATGTCTGGTTCGGGCCGGGCGTAAAAATCGCCACGGGCGCCAAGATCCATGCCTTCAGCCATATCGAAGGCGCCACCATTGCGTCGAACTGCGATGTCGGCCCGTTCGCGCGGCTGCGGCCAGGGGCCGATCTGAGAAACAAGGCCAAGGTCGGCAATTTCTGCGAGGTAAAGCAGGCGATCGTCGAGGAGGGCGCCAAGGTCAACCATCTGACCTATATCGGCGATGCCCGCATCGGCGCAGGCGCCAATATCGGCGCCGGCACTATCACCTGCAACTATGACGGCTATTCGAAATTCTTCACAGATATCGGCGAGGGCGCCTTCATCGGCTCGAACTCCTCGCTGGTGGCGCCAGTGTCGATCGGTAAGGGCGGCTACATCGCCTCGGGCAGCGTCATCACCGAAAGCGTACCCGACGATGCGCTGGCCTTCGGCCGCGCCCGCCAGCGGACTCTACCCGGCAAGGGCAAGGCGTTGCGGGAGCGTTTTTCTTCGGCCGCGGCTGTCCGCAAAAAAGGGTAGACTAGCGAACTCAGCGACAAGCTGGATTTCGCCAACGATTGCATCGTTGAAGGCCGACAGGTCTTCAGATGCGCCCGGCTGCCGGCATGCTGGACGCTGTAACGGTCCAGAAAGCTGCGACGCACCTCGAAACGCGTCACGAAACCTGATCTGCTCGCGGGCACATTCCAGTCCCGGGCGATCTGGGTGGCATAGGCCTCGCTGGTGACCGGATAGAAGATCGGCTGATCGGCAAGTCGAGGCGGAAAGGCGCGCATCCCTGCCTTCTGGATCAACTCCAGTTCGCCAACCGGACGCCAAAGCGTCACCGTGTCGATTCGTTCGTTCATAGCCGCATCATGTCTTTGACTGATTTCTGGAGCCGTTGAGCCGAGATAGGATACATAAGCGGAGAAACTGAGCAATTGCAGTAACCGGATTGCAAGTGCGCCCTGTCATGGTGCATCTGTGCAGGATAGTCCGGCTGATATCGGACGAAATGGAATGTGATTTTTCGCGACAGCCCGGCAGTCTCTAAATAGCGCCGGGTTTAAGGTCGGAATCGGGGGCAAGCGCCATGTGCGGTATCGTTGGAATTGTCGGTAACTCGCCGGTCGCGCCGCTTATCGTCGATGCGCTGAAAAGGCTCGAATATCGCGGCTATGACTCGGCCGGCATCGCCACGATCGAGCATGGCAGGCTTGACCGCCGCCGCGCCGAGGGCAAGCTGGTCAATCTCGAGCGCCGGCTGAAGGACGAACCACTCGACGGCATGATCGGCATCGGCCACACGCGCTGGGCCACGCATGGCGTTCCGAACGAGAGCAATGCGCATCCGCATTTTTCTGACGGCGTCGCCATCGTCCATAACGGCATCATCGAGAATTTCGCCGAATTGCGCGACGAGCTGATGCGCGACGGCTACAGCTTCACGTCGCAGACCGATACCGAAGTCGTCGCTCATCTGGTGGCGCGCGAACTGGCCAAGGGGCTGAAGCCGGTTGAGGCGGCGCACAAGGCGCTGAAGCGGCTGGAAGGCGCCTTTGCGCTCGCCATCATGTTCAAGGGCGACGAGGATCTGATCGTCGGCGCCCGCAACGGCCCACCGCTCGCGGTCGGTCATGGCGATGGCCAGATGTTCCTTGGCTCCGACGCCATTGCGCTTGCCCCTTTCACCAATTCGATCACCTATCTGGAAGACGGTGACTGGGCGGTGGTGCGCCGCAACGAGGTCGATATCTTCGACATGGGCGGCAACAAGGTCGACCGCAAACGCCAACAGTCGCTCAGCACGAGCTTCATGGTCGACAAAGG
>NZ_JAMYKT010000024.1:0-80709 GCF_040317515.1 Mesorhizobium sp. M1428 | reverse complement strand
AGGTCATGCGCATCGGCCTCGCCGAATTCCACGCCATCAAGTACGGAACCAAACTCAATCTGCAAAATGTGTGAATCCGATAGGTCACCATACGGGGAGAAATGCCCGGCAGGGCAATGAGGGGCGGCGTCAACGCCTAAAAGGTCGGTCTTCCGACTCTAAGCTACTTGCACTTGGCGATCGAGGCCAGCGCAGCCGAGATGCCCTTCAGCGAGAAGACGTAGGTGGTGGTGTTGCCGCGGCCGGACTTGGCCGACACCTTCATGTCGGTGCCGGTCTTCATCGCGGCGATCAGCACCGGCTCCTCGGCGGCGTTCTCGACCCAGGCCGACTTGCCACGCGTGAACATCGAAAAAGACTTCCTGTCGATGGTGACGGTGGCCTTGGAACCTTCCTGGAAGGTATAGCCGGCGATGAATTGCGGCTCGTAGGACACTTGCTGCCCTGGCCGCTGGCTGACGAAGAAGAACATGTCGCCGTGATCGAGCGTCGGCGGCTGCTTGTCGGTTGGCACCGTCAGGACATAGCAGACCTTGCCGCCGCCCGACGCCTGATAACTGTAGGTGCCCCAGGCATTGTGCTGGCCGATCTTGGTTGCCGACTGCGCCAGCGCGGGCGCCGTCAAGGCCACCAGGGCCAGGCTGGAAACTATAGCAATCAATCCGCGCATCGCTTTTCCCGTATTCCACTGGTGCGGCGGCAGGCCGGCTCGGCGTCCTGCCCGTCGCTTCATTTTGATTTAATCTGGGTTACCAAACGGTGAATTTCCCCTGAGAAAAGGATGTTCACGCCAGGAAACCGCCGCCGTCTTCGCGCTGCCGCTCGAAAAAAGCGGCTGGCGCAATGTCCCTGCCGCGACTTGGAGGCCACGAAAACGGCAAGAGTTTGACTTTTCAAGCAGCTAGGTCCTGCAGCGGTTCTCGCTTTTCTGAGGTACGTGACGAATTTCCCTGCAGGCGCTACCATGTCTGCGTTCGCCGCCACGGCACTCGGCCAGGGTGCCCTCCTTGGCGGCTTACGGGAGATTTGGCCATGGCCATTTCCGAGACAGGGCTTATCCTGGCGGGCGGCACAGTCGTCCTGGCGATCGTGTTCGGCATTCGTGTCGCCGTCCGCGTGGCGGCCGGTGGCCCGGTGCCCTCCGATGGCGGGGAGGCGGCGGGCACGTCGGGCGCGCCCGACGTGCCCGGGGTCATTGCGCTGCCGCCTTTGATCTTCCTCGGCTTCCTGGTAGCGGCAACCGTGCTCGAGGTGCTCGTTCCCCTCCCGGTCATGGCCGGGCAGGCGCTCGCCCGCTATCTGGCCGGCGCCGTGCTCGCGGTGTGCGGCTTCGTGCTCATCTTTATGGCGGCGGGCCGCTTTCAGGCAGCTGGAACCAACATACCACCGACCTTGCCAACGACCTCGCTGGTCGTCGACGGGATCTATCGGCGGACCAGAAACCCGTTCTATCTGGGAACGACCCTCATCTATCTGGGCCTCGGCGTCGCGGCCGGAAGTCTTTGGGCTATCGCGCTCGTCATCCCCCTGCTGTGGGTGATCAATGCCGGCGTCATCGCGCCGGAAGAGCGCTATCTCGAGCGGAAGTTCGGAGATGCCTATCGCGCCTACAAGGCGCGGGTGCGGCGGTGGGTTTGACGGCCGGAAAGTCGGTTCTCGCGCGATTTTTTTGCGCCGCACCGGCTCAGCTCTTGTCGGCGATGGCCTGCCTGGCGGCGAGCCGGTGCGCCGGCGTGATGTGGGCGCTGACGGCGGTAATCGCGGCGGTCAGCACGGCGATGTCGTCGGTGAAGCCTAGTCCAAGGATGAAATCGGGGATGACGTCCGTCGGCAGCACGAAATAGCCGAGCGCAGCCAGCAAGGTGCCCTTGGCGCGCAGCGGCGTCTTCTTGTCCATGGCGCAGTAATAGGCGGCGACCACCTCTTCCATGAACGGGATCTGCCGGGCGGCTTTCTTCGCCGTACGCCAGAACTTTTCGCGCACTTCGCTCTCATTGCCCGGCTTGCTGCCGAGGCCGAAGAAATCAAAACCGGATTTTTGCGCCATCAACCTCTCCTTGCGGCCGTCGCGTGACTTCACGCATGACCGCGAGACAAAATGTGGTGAAAGCCGAACCTCGCTGCAAGGTGCAGATAGTCTCAGCCGCCGAAATAGCGGTTCATCTTCCTGGCCAGCTCGAAATCCAGCGCCGTCAGGCCGCCAGCGTCGTGCGTGTTGAGGGTCACGTTTACGGTCTTGTAGACGTTCGACCAGTCGGGGTGGTGGTCCATCTTCTCCGCCGCCAGGGCGACGCGGGTCATGAAGGCAAAGGCTTCGGAGAAATTCTTGAAGGTGAAGGTGCGGGTGATCGAGCCGCCATCCTTGGCCAGCGACCAGCCTTCGAGGCCGGCAAGTTCGGCGCGGATCGCCTCTTTTGCTAGTTTCTCCCTGGCCATATCCGCCTACCGCATGATCCGCGAAGCGTCGGCGGCGCCGACCAAACGGCTGGCGACGCGATTGTCGGCACCTGAAAGCGGCCAGGCCTCCTCGACGACGTAAGGCCCGCCGCCGACCGAGTCGCGCGACGACATCAGCACGAAGCGGCCGACCCGGAACGGCAGCGTCGAAAAATTGCCGCGCGCCGACAGATACTGGGCGACATCGAGCGGGTTCGAATTGCGCAGGCGGGCCAGCGTCACATGCGGCATGAACTTGCGCGGGTCGGCCGGGATGCCGAGCCGCTGGCAGATGCGCTCGATCTCGGCCTGCAATGCGGAAAGATCGGGCGAAGCGGCGACCCCGGCCCACACCGCATGCAGCTTCTTCTGGCCGAAGGCGCCGACGCCGGACAGCGTCAGCGGGAAGGAGGCGCGGTGAACACGGTCGAGCGCGTTGGCGATCTCGTCGGCGACATGGCCCTCGACATCGCCGATGAAGCGCAGCGTCAGATGATAGTTTTCGACGTCAATCCAGCGGGCTCCGGGCAGGCCGCCCCTGAGCAGGGACAGCGAAAGAGCGGCATCACGCGGCATTTCGAGGGCGGTAAAAAGACGCGGCATGGGAAGCCTCCTGTCCTCGAATCGAACTCTTGCCCCTAGCGAATCATCGATATTCGAACGGGGCAAGCGGTTTGTTGGTCGCAGGGCTGCCTAAAAGCTTCCCCAGCGGAATGTGGTGCGGCGGCGAACCCTCGCCTTCAGGAATTACCCCGCACCGTTGCAATGGTCTTCTCCACACTGGGCAGGATACCCTCGACGATGCGGTCGACGCCTCGGGCACTTGGATGAAGGCCGTCCTCGAGCTGCAGGACGGATTGGCCGGCTACGCCCTCGAGAAAGAAAGGATAGAGCGGCACGCCGTATTTTTCAGCCAATCGCGGAAAGATTGCGTCGAAGGCGTTCTGGTAGTCGGCACCGAGATTGGGCGCCGCGCGCATTCCGGCAAGCAACACCGCGATCTTGCGCTGCTTCAGTTTTGCCAGCATCGCGTCCAGGTTTTTTTCCGCTATGGCGGGCGAAACGCCGCGCAGCATGTCGTTGGCGCCGAGCTCCAGGATGACCAGTTGCGTGCCGTCCGGTACCGACCAGTCGAGCCGCGACAGGCCGCCGCTCGTCGTATCGCCGGAGACGCCGGCATTGGCGACCGTGACATCGTAGCCCTTGGCGCGCAGCGCCGCCTGCAGCTTTTCGGTGAAGCCCTGACCTGGCCCGAGGCCATAACCCGCCATCAAGCTGTCGCCGAAACCGACAATGGTGAAGGGTTCGGCGCGCGCCGATGAAATGGCGCCGCCGCAAATGGCGAGGAAAAGGGCGAAGGCTGCGGCAAAGGTGTGTTTGAAAGCCATGCGGCAGGCCCCATATGACCAGGAACATCTGTTGGCGAAGGCAGGTTTTCGTCTTTGTCGAGCATCGGATGCTCTAGCCTTCATCTCCCATATAGGACGATTTGATTTTGGAAGAAGCCGTCATTTCGCTGAAAGACGTATCGCTGACGCTCGGCGAAGGTGCCTCCTCGGTTCATGTGCTGAAGGGCGTCAGCCTCGATGTGACGGGCGGCGAAGCGACAGGCATCGTTGGGCCTTCAGGTTCGGGAAAGTCGACATTGCTGATGGTTTTGGCGGGGCTTGAAAGGGTCGATTCGGGCACGGTCCGAGTTGCCGGCGAGCTGCTCAACGGCAAAAGTGAAGACCAGATCGCATCGTTTCGGGGGCGAAACATCGGCATCGTATTCCAGTCTTTCCATCTCATCCCGAATATGACGGCGCTGGAAAACGTCGCCGTCCCGCTGGAGCTCGCCGGCCATGTCGATCCCTTCGGCGTGGCGGCGCGCGAGCTGGCGGCGGTCGGTCTCAGCGATCGCGTCACCCATTACCCCGGCGAATTGTCTGGCGGCGAGCAGCAGCGCGTGGCGATCGCCCGGGCGCTGGCGCCGTCGCCGCGCATCCTGATCGCCGACGAGCCGACCGGCAATCTCGACCAGGCGACGGGGCGGCACGTCGCCGACCTGCTGTTTGCCAAGGCGGCCGAACGCGGCATGACGCTGGTGCTGGTCACGCATGACCCAGTGCTTGCGGCGCGCTGCTCGCGCCAGGTGTCGATGCGGTCGGGGCTGATCGAGGTCGCGCCTGAGCCGGCCACCAGGGCCGGCAAGGTGACCGCCTGATGCCGCTGTCGCAAACGCTGAGGCTCGCCTTTCGGTTTTCGCTGCGAGAAATGCGTGGCGGGCTGTCCGGCTTCCTGATCTTCCTTGCCTGCATCGCGCTCGGCGTCGCGGCAATCGGCGGCGTCAATTCGGTGGCGCAAGCGATTTCCGCCGGTGTTGCCGATCAGGGCCAGACGCTGCTCGGCGGCGATCTCCGCTTCCAGCTCAACCAGCGCGATCTTACCAGAGCCGAACGCAGCTTCCTCGACCGGCTTGGCACGGTTTCGCACAGTGCCAACATGCGCTCGATGGCGAGGCTCGAGGACGGCTCCGACCAGGCGCTGGTCGAGGCCAAGGCGGTCGACGGCGCCTATCCGCTCTATGGCGCGCTGGAGACCGAGCCGGTGCTGTCGCGAGAGGATCTGTTCGGCGAAAAATCCGGCGTCTTCGGCGCCGCCGCCCCGGATCTCTTGTTCGAGCGGCTAAACCTTGGCATCGGCGACCGGCTGAAGCTCGGCAGCGCGACGTTCGAGCTGCGTGCGAGGCTGGTCAATGAGCCGGATGCGGTGTCGGATGGCTTCGGTTTTGCGCCGCGGCTGATGGTGTCGACCGACGGGCTTGCCGCTTCCGGCCTGATCCAGCCGGGCAGCCTGGTCGAGAACGCCTATAAGGTCCGCCTGCCCGGTGGCACCACTGAGGCACAGATCAAGGCGATCCAGGAGCGGGCGGGAAACCAGTTCCCGCAGGCCGGTTGGTCGATCCGCACACGCAGCAACGCAGCGCCGGCGCTGTCCTCGAATATCGAGCGGTTCTCGCAATTCCTGACGCTGGTCGGGTTGACGGCGCTGGTGGTCGGCGGCGTCGGCGTGGCCAATGCGGTGCGGGCCTATCTCGACGGCAAGCGCGGCGTCATCGCCACCTTCAAGAGCCTGGGAGCTTCGGGCGGGTTCGTCTTTGCCGTCTACCTGGTGCAGATCCTGATGATCGCAGCCCTCGGCATCACGTTGGGCCTTGTGCTTGGCGCGCTGATGCCGTTCGCGGCCAGCGCGGCACTGCAGTCGGTCATTCCGGTACCGGCGGAAGGCGGGTTCTACCCCGGCGCGCTCGGCATGGCGGCGCTGTTCGGACTGCTGGTGACGCTGGCTTTCGCCTTGCTGCCGCTCGGCCGTGCCCGCGACGTGCCGGCAACGGCGCTGTTTCGCGAAATGGGTTTCGAGGGCCGCGGTTTTCCCCGCCCGCTCTATATCGCCGCGGCAATGGCCATCGCGCTGCTACTCGCGGTGCTGGCGATCCTGTTTTCCGGCGACCGCCGTATTGCCTCGATCTTCGTCGGCGGCACGATCTTTTCGTTCCTGGTGCTGCGTGTCGTCGGCACGCTGGTGGAGTGGGCGGCGAAGAAAAGCCCGCGCGTGCGCTCGACCGCGCTCAGGCTCGCGATCGGCAACATCCATCGGCCAGGCGCCTTGACGCCATCGGTGGTTCTGTCGCTGGGTCTCGGGCTGACGCTCCTGGTCACGTTGGCGCTGATCGACGGCAATCTCAGGCGGCAGATTTCCGGCAGCCTGCCGGAACGGGCGCCGAACTTCTTCTTCGTCGATATCCAGAGCGGCGACGTCGATGCCTTCTCCGCGCTGGTCGGCAAAGAGGCGCCGCAGGGCACGCTGATCAAGGTGCCGATGCTGCGCGGCCGGGTGATGGCGCTCAACGGCGTCGATGTCGACAAGGTCAAGGTTCCGGCCGAAGGCGCCTGGGTGCTGCGCGGCGACCGTGGCCTGACCTATGACGCAAAGCTGCCGGAGAATGCGACGCTGACCGAGGGCAGTTGGTGGCCGGAGAATTATTCCGGCGCGCCGCTGGTCTCGTTTTCCGCCGAGGAAGGCAAAGAGATCGGGCTGAAGCTCGGCGACACCATCACCGTCAACGTGCTCGGCCGCAACATCACGGCGAAGATCGCCAATTTCCGCCAAGTCGAATGGGAAACCATGGGTATCAATTTCGTCATGGTGTTCTCGCCCAACACATTCGCCGGTGCGCCGCATGGCTGGTTGGCGACGCTGACCGAGACGAACGCATCGGCGGCCGACGATGCGCATCTTCTCAATGCCGTCACGCGTGCCTTTCCCGCGGTGACGACGGTCAGGGTCAAGGACGCGCTCGACATCGTCAACCGGCTGGTGGCGCAGCTCGGCACGGCAATCAGGGCAGCAGCGGGCGTGGCGTTGATCGCCTCGGTGCTGGTGCTGGCCGGGGCGCTCGCCGCCGGCAACCGGGCCCGCATTCACGACGCGGTGGTGCTGAAGACCCTGGGAGCGACCAGGAGAACACTGATCGCCGCCTTTTCACTGGAATACATGCTGATCGGCCTTGCCACTGCGATGTTCGCGCTGGCAGCGGGCGGTGTGGCGGCGTGGTTCGTCGTCACGCGCATCATGACGCTGCCATCCCACTTCATGCCCGAGGTGGCGGTGGCGACCATCGGCTTTTCACTGATGGTCACGGTCGGTATCGGCCTTGCCGGCACGTGGCGGGTGCTGGGCCATAAGGCGGCGCCGGTGCTGCGGAATCTTTGAACCAGAGCCGGTTTTGATTAAATCTCGTTAATGTTCCGGGCGGGAAGTCCAATAAAACCGTATCTCCGGCACTTCACGGAGCATTACGCCTGGTTACGGTCTTGTCCTTTACGCCAAGAACCATCATATTTCGGCGCAGGCATGCTGGAGCCCCGCCAGCGGCGCCTGGGTTCAAAAGGACCTGACACCGGACGGGGCAGAAGCAATATGAGGATTTCCATGGCTGATCCCGTTCGCAATTATCAGACGCGCGCCGTGCCCGGCGCCGGCGTCGATGCTGCCATCGACCAGGGCCTGCGCGCCTACATGATCAAGGTCTACAATCTGATGGGGCTTGGCCTCCTCATCACCGGCCTTGCCGCGGTCGGCACAATCATGCTGGCCACCACCAGCGATCCCGCCTCGGCGGTCGCGACGTTGCCAAGCGGCGAGATGCTGACCTCGTTCGGCTACGCGATCTTCGGCTCGCCGCTGAAATGGCTGGTGATCTTTGCCCCGCTGGCAGCGGTGATGTTCCTGTCGTTCCGCGTCCAGTCGATGACCGTTTCGGCCGCGCAGACGACGTTCTGGGTCTACGCCGGCCTCGTCGGCCTGTCGCTGTCGTCGATCTTCCTGGTCTACACCACCGCCAGTATCTCGCAGACCTTCTTCGCCACCGCCGCCGCCTTTGGCGGGCTGTCGCTCTACGGCTACACGACCAAGCGCGATCTCTCGGCGTTCGGTTCGTTCCTGGTCATGGGCCTGGTCGGCCTGATCATCGCGATGGTGATCAACGTCTTCCTGCAATCGTCGGCGCTTTCCTTCGCCGTTTCGGCGATCGGCGTGCTGATCTTCGCAGGCCTTACCGCCTACGACACGCAGAACATCAAGGAGATGTACTTCGAGGGTGACGAGACTGATGTCGCCGGCCGCAAGGCGATCATGGGCGCATTGAGGCTCTATCTCGATTTCATCAACCTGTTCATGTTCCTGCTGCAGTTCATGGGCGACCGTCGCTAGTACGGCGTTCTTTGCCGACCATGGTCTTTTCCGAGAACCGGTTTCGACTTTTCGGGATCATGGTCTGACTGGACCAGCGAGTTTGGAAAGGGCGGCCCAACAGCCGCCCTTTTCTTTTGTGCCGGCTTTTGCTTTGATATAAGGCAGATGAACGACTTGCATAAAATATGAGCAGCATCACGTTACGGGCCGCGACGTCGGCCGATCTCGACCGGATCACGGAAATCTATGCCGACGCGGTGACGAATGGCACGGCGAGCTATGAACTCGAGCCACCAAGCCGCATCGAGATGGGCGCGCGATTCGACAACCTGATGGCGGGCGGCTTTCCCTATCTCGTTGCGGAAAAGGCCAGCGGCGTGCTCGGCTATGCCTATGCCGGAGCGTTCCGGCCACGCCCGGCCTACCGCTTCGTCGTTGAGGATTCCGTCTATGTCGCGCCCGCGGCCAAAGGGCAAGGCGTCGGGCTGCTACTGATGCAAGGGCTGATCGAGGCGGCCAAGGCGGCGGGCTTTCGCCAGATCATCGCGGTGATCGGCGACGGCAGACCCGACAGCGCCTCGGTACGGTTGCACGAGAAGCTCGGCTTCCGCCATTCCGGCCGCCTGGAAGGCTCCGGCTACAAGCACGGGCGTTGGCTCGACACGGTGTTCATGCAGTTGCCGATCAATGGCGGGGCATCGATCCCGCCCGATCCGCAATCGCTGCCCGAGCGGAAGTTCCGCCAGCAAAAATAAAGGGTTACGCCTCGACCAGCTTCAGCGTTCGGTCGAACACGCCAAGCACCCGGCCGAGTTCCTGGCCACGCTTGAGGATGCGTCCGCCGGCGGCGATGACGGCGAACGCGCCTTGCCGGCGCGCCAGCTTCGGATCCTTGACGATCTGGAAAAGCGGCACTTCGCTGGTGCGGCGGAAGACGGAAAAAATGGCGCGGTCGGCGAGATGGTCGATGGCATAGTCGCGCCACTCATTGGCGGCAACCATACGGCCGTAAAGCCTGAGGATCTGGTCCAGTTCGCGCCGGTCGAACCGCACCGGCTGGTCGAGGCGTTCGCGTCTTGCCTCATGCAGCGGGATCAATATTGCGGATGCGTCCCCATCCTCCGTCCCGCTGCTGCGATCAGTCATGCCTGGATCCTCGCAATGAATCGTACGCCGACCAAAGTTGGCGCTTTCGTTACCGAATTGCAAGGCCCGGCCGGGCAAGGCCAGCACCGCGCGGTTTCTCCAGCGTCCAGTCACGTTTGCGAAACGCCTGTTGGAATTGGTGATGCTTCGCCACAATCCTGCCTTTTTTTATCCGTGCTCATGCCCCAATGTCCGACGAATTTACCGGTGTTGCCTGAGACGGTTCGGTCCGGCACCGGCTCGTAAACCCCAAGCCCCCCGCCCACGGGTCTGCGTCGGATCGAACCAACCTCGGTTTTTCCTTGGAAAGATCGGGTGCGACGATCCCAAAACCTAAATGACCGGCGTCAGAAGCAAGCTGACGCCGGTTTTTTATTGGCCGGCCGCCGCGGCGGTGCGATCCAGATAGGCTGTCGTCGGAGGCTTGAGCGCGGTTATCCCTTCTCCCACAACAAGGGGAGAAGGGAGAACGCTCTATCTAAGGCTTGCGGATAAAGGCTGCGCCCAGGATCGGCCCGGGCATGCCGTCCTTGCCGACCGACTGCAGCAGCACGGCGCAGCCGCCCTTCTTGGCGATCTCGCTCATGGGCAGTTCGTAGCGCTGCGCCTTGCCGTGCCACATGCCGGCGGTCTGTATGCTGGAGACGGCGTTCCAATAGGTCATGCTGCGGCCGCTGTTTTCACCCTTGCCGATCTTTATCGTCTGTGGCGGGTTGAAATAGACGATGACGACATGCGCGTCGGCGGGGCCGGTCACGGCGTCGCCGGCATCGATCATGACGCGATCGCTGGTCCGGCTGACCTTGATGCCGACCCGCATGCCTTCGCCGACCCTCTCCATGCGGGCCAGCGCGCCGTCGACTTCCTTGCGGCTGGCGCCGTTGACATGGCTGCGGCCGTTTATGACGGCTTGCGGGGTGTAGACGGAACGACTGCCGAAGGCGCGCATATACTCGTATTGCCGCTCGGTATTTTCCTTGCGGCTCAGCGTGTCCTGCCAGCCGAGGTAATCCCAATAATCGACATGATAGGCGAGCGCGACGATGTCCTCCTTGGCGGCAAGCTCGGCGAAGAATTCGTCGGCTGGCGGACAGGAGTTGCATCCCTGGCTGGTGAAGAGCTCGACGACGCCTAATGGCTTATCGGCTGGCTCGGCAAGGGCCCTGCCGGCAAACGCCGAGAGGGCCAGCGCAAGGGCCGCAAGCCGCAATGGTCTTCGAGATGGCATGGCCGTTCCGATCCCGCCGGTGACGCCGGCTTTGTTCTGGTTGTCGAAATATGTGGCAGAAGCGGCAGTCAACGGGAAGTCACGTTGCGGTGAAATTTTGCCGTTGCAACCGCTGGCAAGGGCGCAATAGGTGGACTTGCACTTCACCATGGAAGCGATTCGGGCGGCAATCAGCATGTGGCAATCTCTCCTGGCGCCGGTCGATCTTTATTGCGAACGGACGGGGCCGGAATTCTGGGCCGAACCGCTCAATGCGCTGAGCAATCTGGCTTTCTTTGCCGCCGGACTATGGGGTGTCTGGCAGGTGCGCAAGCGCGGTACCGGCACTTTCGCCGAAGTGCTGGCCTGGTGGGTGGTGGCGATCGGCGTCGGCTCGTCGCTGTTCCACACCTTTGCCACAAGGGCAATGGTCCTGGCCGACGTGCTGCCGATTGCAGGGTTCACGCTGGCCTACACGCTGTTCAACCTGCGACGTTTTCTCGGCATGAAATGGGGCAAGGCGATCGCCATCTTCGTCGCCTTCTATGCCGTTGCCGGGTTGCTTACCTTCGCCGTGCCCGACTGGCTGCGCCAGGCGTCGAACGGGACGACCGGCTATCTGCCGCCGTTTCTGGCGCTCGCCTTCTTCGGCGCCTGGGTGGCGGCCAGCGGCAATCGCGCCGGCTGGTACAATCTAGCGGGTTCGGCGATCTTCGTCGTGTCGGTCATCTGCAGGATGATCGATCCGCTGGTCTGCGGCGGCTTTCCGCTCGGCACGCATTTCCTGTGGCACATATTGAACGGGCTGATGCTCGGCGTGCTGCTGGCGGCGACAGCGCGGTTTGGAAAGCCAAGGTAGGGGAATAGGGGAATAGGGGAAGCGTTCACTACTCCCTTACTGCCCTACTCCCGTACTCCCCTCTCTCTATGCTGCCAGATCGCGCAGCACGTATTGCAGGATGCCGCCATTCTTGAAGTAGTCGAGCTCGTCCAGCGTATCGATGCGGCAGATGATCGGAACTTCTTTGACGCTGCCGTCGCCGTAGGTGATCCTGGCGATCATCTTCTGCCGCGGCTTGATGTTGCTCAGTCCGTCGATCTCGACCAGTTCGTCGCCCTTGAGGTTGAGCGAGGCCCATGAGGTGCCTTCCTCGAAGACGAACGGGATCACGCCCATGCCGACCAGGTTGGAGCGGTGGATGCGCTCGAAGGACTGGGCGATGACGGCGCGGACACCGAGCAGATTCGTACCTTTGGCCGCCCAGTCGCGTGACGAGCCGTTGCCATATTCGACGCCGGCGAAGATGACCAGCGGCACGCCTTCCTTCTTGTAGCGCATCGCGGCGTCGTAGATCGATTCCTCTTCTTTCGAGGGGTAATGGATGGTGTAGCCGCCCTCGCGGCCGTTCTCGCCCAGCATATGGTTGCGGATGCGGATATTGGCGAAGGTGCCGCGCATCATGACCTCGTGGTTGCCGCGGCGCGTGCCGTACTGGTTGAAATCGGCGACGCCGACGCCGTGGTCGGTGAGATACTTGCCGGCCGGCGAGGCCGCCTTGATCGAACCGGCCGGCGAAATGTGGTCGGTGGTGATCTTGTCGCCGAACAGGCCGAGCACACGCGCGCCCTTGATATCGCCGATCTTGCCGAAGCCTGACTTCATGCCGGCGAAATAGGGTGGGTTCTGCACATAGGTCGAATTGTCGTCCCAGGCATAGGTCTGGCCTTCCGGCGCCTTGACGTTCTGCCAGTACTTGTCGCCCTTGAAGACGTCGGCATATTTGCGGGCGAACAATTCGCGCGTGACGTTCTTCTCGATGAATTCCTGGATCTCGACCGAACTTGGCCAGATGTCTTTGAGATAGACCGGATTGCCGTCGCGATCGTCGCCGAGCGGCTCGGTGGTCAGATCCTTGGTCACGGTCCCGGCCAACGCGTGGGCGACGACCAGCGGCGGCGAGGCGAGATAGTTCGCCTGCACGTCGGGCGAGACGCGGCCTTCGAAATTGCGGTTGCCGGACAAGACTGCCGCAGCAATCAAGCCCTTGTCGTTGATGGTCCTGGAGATCGGCCCCGGCAACGGGCCGGAATTGCCGATGCAGGTGGTGCAGCCGAAGCCGACCAGGTTGAAGCCGATCTGGTCGAGCTCCTTCTGCAGGCCGGATTTCTCGAGATATTCGGCGACGACCTGGCTGCCCGGCGCCAGTGAGGTCTTGACCCACGGCTTCTGCTTTAGGCCGAGCCGGTTGGCGTTACGCGCCAACAGCCCGGCGCCGATCAGCACGCTCGGGTTCGAGGTGTTGGTGCAGGAGGTGATTGCGGCGATGACGACATCGCCATGGCCAAGATCGTAGTCCGTGCCCTCGACGGCATAGCGCTTGTCGATTTCGGCGGCCTTCTTGTATTCGGTCTCCATGGCCTTGGCGAAGCCGGCCGGAATGTCTTCAAGTGCGACCCGGCCTTCCGGACGCTTCGGGCCGGCCATCGACGGCACGACACTGCCGAGATCGAGCTCGAGCAGGTCGGTGAAGACCGGATCGGCCGAGCCGGGATCGCGCCACAAGCCTTGCGCCTTTGAATAAGCCTCGACCAGGGCGATGCGGCTTTCGTCGCGACCGGACATTGTGAGATAGCGGATGGTTTCGCTGTCGACCGGGAAGAAGCCGCAGGTGGCGCCATATTCCGGGGCCATGTTGCCGATGGTGGCGCGGTCGGCCAGCGTCATGTTGGACAGGCCCGGCCCGAAGAATTCGACGAACTTGCCGACGACGCCCTTCTTGCGCAGCATCTGGGTGACTGTGAGCACCAGGTCGGTAGCGGTGACGCCTTCCCTCAGCCTGCCGGTAAGGCGAAAGCCGATGACTTCGGGCAACAGCATGGAGACCGGCTGGCCGAGCATCGCCGCCTCGGCCTCGATGCCGCCGACGCCCCAGCCGAGCACGCCGAGGCCGTTGATCATGGTGGTGTGCGAATCGGTGCCGACGCAGGTGTCGGGATAGGCGGTGGTTTCGCCGTCTTCGCTGTTGGTCCACACCACCTGGCCGAGATATTCGAGATTGACCTGATGGCAGATACCGGTGCCGGGCGGCACGACGCGGAAATTACGGAACGCCTGCTGGCCCCATTTCAGGAATTTGTAGCGTTCCTCGTTGCGCTCATATTCAAGCTCGACATTGCGGGCGAAGGCCAGCGGCGTGCCGAATTCGTCGACGATGACCGAGTGGTCGATGACCAGATCGACCGGCACCAGCGGATTGATCTTTTGCGGATCGCCGCCGAGCGAGGCCATGGCGTCGCGCATGGCGGCAAGGTCGACCACGGCCGGAACGCCGGTGAAATCCTGCATCAGTACGCGAGCCGGGCGATAGGCGATCTCGACGCCGGCGGTGCCCCGGTCGGTCAGCCAGCCGGCGACCGCCTGGATGCTCTCCTTGGTAACGGAACGGCCGTCCTCGTTGCGCAGCAGGTTCTCCAGCAGCACCTTCATCGAATAGGGCAATTGGGCAATGCCGGTGAGGCCGTTCTTTTCGGCCTCGACAAGGTCATAGTAGATGTACTCGGTGCCGCCGGCGGTCAGCGTGCGGCGGCAATTGAAGCTGTCGAGTGATTTGGACACGTGCGATCCCTAACTGTCGGTTGCCGGGAGGGAACGGACGCCAGTGGGCATGCAAATCACGCGCAAAGGTGCGGGTACGGCCATTTCCGCTATCCGTTCCCAAGCGTCCGGGCCGTTCAAGGCGGCACGCGCGCTGGTTCGGCGCAAATTCGGTTCCCGTGCCGACCGCTGGCACGGATGATGCGGATATAGAGAATTTTCTGGAATAGTTCTAGACACGGAATCGCCATTTTTGCTGCGGCGCACCGAAGCCGCACCTGAACTTTCGGCGAAGGGGAACGGATGCGGCTGATCGCCGAAAATCTGGGCGGCGAACGCGGCGGCGAGACGGTATTTTCCGGCATCGAATTCGCGCTGGGGGCTGGTCAGGCGCTGGTCGTTTCCGGGCCGAACGGCGCCGGCAAATCGACGCTGCTCAGGATCATCGCCGGACTGTTGCCAGTGGCGGCAGGCCGTGTGCGGTTCGAAGGTGGTGGCGAGGACTTTCCGTCGGCCGCCTCGGCCTGTCACTATCTCGGCCACCTCAACGCGATGAAGACGGCGCTGAGCGTTACGGAAAACCTGTGCTTCTGGCGCGATTTTTCGGGCGCCGGTTCCGCGGGTGTTGAAGAGGCGCTGGAGACCGTCGGGCTGGGCAGCATCGGCCATCTGCCGTTCGGCTATCTCTCGACCGGCCAGCGCCGGCGTGCGGCGATTGCAAAACTGCTGGTCAGCCACCGGCCATTGTGGCTGCTGGATGAGCCGACGGCAGGACTGGACAAGGCTTCGGAGGAGAGATTCGGCGAATTGATGGGAAAGCACCTCGAGAGTGGGGGGATCGTGGTTGCGGCGACGCATCTGCCGCTGGGGATCGAGGGGGCACAAGGGCTGATGATGGGCGGGGCCGCTTGATGTTGGTGCTCTACGCGACGGAACTCCATCCTTTGCTTGGCCTTCACGCATGCATCGGGACCGCACCATAATGTGGTCGCTCTTCCTCCGCGACATCCGCCTGAGTATCCGCGCCGGCGGCGGGGCGTTGACCGGCGTGATTTTCTTTCTCGCCGTCATCGCGACCATCCCCTTCGGCGTCGGTCCCGACCTGAGGCTGCTGGCCCGCATCGGGCCAGCGATTCTCTGGATATCAGCCTTGCTGGCCTGCCTGCTCGGCCTCGACCGGCTGTTCCAGGCTGATCGGGAAGACGGCTCGCTCGATCTTCTGGTGCTTGGCAACGACCGGCACCTGCTGGCCCTGACCGTGCTGACGAAATGCCTGGCGCATTGGGCGGGAAGCGTGCTGCCGCTGGTCATAGCCGCTCCCCTGCTCGGCCTGTTCATGAACATGGAGCCGGCCGGCATCGGCGCCACGGCGCTGACGCTTCTGGTCGGCACGCCGGCGATCACCTTCATCGGTGCTGCCGGTGCCGCGGTGGCGGTGGCGCTGCCGCGCGGCGGGCTGCTGATCTCTGTGCTGGTGCTGCCGCTGACGATTCCCGTGCTGATCTTCGGCGTATCTGCAAGCTATGGCGCGGTGGCGGACCCCGATCCGTTCCTGCAGCCCTTCCTCATTCTTGCCGCGCTGACCTTGTTCCTTGCCGTGCTCGGGCCGGTGGCGGCGGCGCTGGCGCTGCGGCACGGTACGGATTGATGTGTTGGCTTCAGCTCATGCCTGCGGCGCGGCGAACAATTGCGGAGCCGGTGGCGCGGCGTTAAGAGAGGACATGTCGGAACAAGGCGAGACGGACCGGTTGGAAAGCGCCGCGGAGCGAAAAGCATGAGCGTACACGCGCTTTATGTCACCGCCGCCTATGCGATCACGGCCGTGGTGCTGGGCGGGCTGATCGGCTGGATTCTGCTCGACCAGCGCGGCCGCAAGCGAGAGCTCGCCGAGCTGGAGGCGTCTGGCGTGCGCCGGCGCTCCGATAAGGCAGCAAAATCATGAGCACGGAAACGCAAACACCGGCGCGCCGCCGCCTGATCGTGCTCGTGCCGCTGCTGGTCTTTCTCGGGCTGGCGGGATTGTTCCTGGCGCAGCTTTTGTCCGGGCGCGACGTTTCGGAAGTGCCGTCGGCGCTGATCGGCCTGCCGGCGCCGCAGACCAACCTGCCGGCGCTCGAGGGCACCAATTTACCGGGCCTCGATTCAAGACAGTTCGCCGGCAAGGTGACGCTGGTCAACGTCTTTGCGTCCTGGTGCGCGCCGTGCCGCGAAGAGCATCCGGTGCTGCTGGCGCTGTCGCAGGACAAGCGCTTCGTTATGGCGGCGCTGAACTACAAGGACCAGCCGGAAAACGCCCGTCGGTTCCTTGGCGATCTCGGCAATCCATTCCAGGCGATCGGCGTCGACCAGGCCGGGCGCACGGCGATCGACTGGGGTGTCTACGGCGTGCCGGAGACCTTCGTCATCGGCAAGGATGGCAAGATCGCCTACAAGCATGTAGGGCCGCTGACGCCGGACTCGGCGCGGACGCTGCTGTTGCCGGAGATCGAAAAGGCGCTGGCCGTGCCGGGCTGATGCGTCCGCTAGGCTTCGTCATCCTGGGGCGAAGCAAGGAGCGAAGCGACGCGGCGCAGACCCCAGAATCCATGCCGTGAGATCAGCCAACGAATGCAGCGGGGCAAAATAGTCGCCCGCTAGGTGATGCCGGACATAGATTTTGCACTGTTGCGGGTGCTCAAAAGTCACGGCATGGATCCTAGGGTCTGCGCTCCGCTTTGCGTCGCTACGCCCTAGGATGACGAAGGTGATGCTGCTCAGCCGTAGATCTGCTTGTGGACCTGGTAGAGCATTTCTGAGCGGTCGGCGCGCATGTCAGCGAGGTCGCGGCTGCTGAAGCTGTCGATTTCGGCGACGAGGCGGTTGTAATGCCGGCGCTTGGCGATGCTGGCGCGAGCGCGGCTCATGAGGCTGTCGATGATCATAGCGAGTTTCCTTTTGCGCCGCATTTCGCGGCCAGTTGTTCCTCCCTTGATCGATACGAAGCATGACATAGTTATGGTGCGTTGCAAAAATAAGATGTTGCAATGCACCATTGCGCTGGGCGCATAGCCGGTTAACGGGATGTGACCTGCCGTCCGCGCCAGCATTCGCTTCCATGATGCTTCTGACGCATCATCGATCTTGCCATATCGATCGCAGGCTGGCTTGATCGCGCCTTGCCAAGCGATTGCTACCGGGAGGAACCATGGCCAGCGAATTCTACGAAGTTCTCGATCCGCGCTTTTCGCGGCTGTTCAACGGCAATGCACAGGTCGACCGGCTGTTTACTGGCTGCCGATGGGCGGAAGGGCCCGCCTGGTTTGCGGCCGGGCGCTATGTGGTCTGGTCCGACATCCCGAACAATCGCATGCTGCGTTACGACGAGACCGACGGCAGCGTCAGCGTGTTCCGTCAGCCGTCCGGCAATTCCAACGGCAACACCGTCGACCGGCAAGGCCGGCTGGTCACTTGCGAGCATTCCGGCCGCCGCGTCAGCCGCACCGAGCATGACGGGTCGGTTGTCACCATCGCCGACAAATGGCGCGGCAAGCGGCTGAACTCGCCCAATGACGCCGTGGTCAAGTCCGACGGGTCGATCTGGTTCACCGATCCGAGCTACGGCATCGATACCGATTACGAGGGCGACAAGGCCGAAAGCGAGATCGGCGCCTGCCATGTCTACCGGGTCGATCCCGGCACCGGCGAGACCGAGGCGGTGATCACCGACATGGTCAGGCCCAACGGGCTCGCCTTCTCGCTCGACGAGAGCAAGCTCTATGTCGCCGATACCGGCCGCACGCATGGTGCGCAGAACCCGGCGCACATCCGGGTGTTCAATGTCGGCCAGGGCGGCAAGAAGGTCTCAGGCGAAAAGGTCTTTGCTGACTGCACCGCCGGCCTGTTCGACGGTTTCAGGCTGGATGCGGACGGCCGCATCTGGACCAGCGCCGCCGACGGCATCCACTGTTACGATCCAGACGGGACGCTGATCGGCAAGGTCAAGGTACCGGAAGTCGTCGCCAATTGCGTGTTCGGCGGCAACAAGTTGAACTGCCTCTACATCGCCGGCACGACCTCGCTCTACATGGTCCGGCTCATGGTCAATGGCGCCAAAACCTACTGAGCGGCCGCCAAGCATATGCAAGGGAGGGAACCATGCCATTCGTGAATATCCGCCTGGTCAAGGAGGTGATTGCCGATGACCCGGCCGCCAAAAAGGCCGCGATCGCCGCCCAGGTGACGGCGGCCATCACCGGCGTCACCGGCCTGACCAACAACGATGTCTGGGTGGTCTTCGAGGAAGTCGCTGCACGCGACTGGTTCGTCGGCGAGACCGACGTCGAGACGCGCAGGGGCAAGGGATAGTTCACGGCACAGATGGGCCGCAGCCCCTAGCGTCGTCATCCCAGGGCGGAGCAGCAGCGAAGCTCCGTCGCGCAGACCCTGGGATCCATGCCGTGACCTACCAGTAGAACAGCGGTGCGATTCTGTTGTGCAGCGCGCCGGTGTAATGTCCAACGTCAGGCCTCTGGCGGCCTTCCCGAAACGCTGCATCTCCGACGAATGTCACGGCATGGATCCTAGGGTCTGCGCCGCGTCGCTTCGCTCCTTGCTCCGCCCTAGGATGACGAAAGTACGGTCCGGCGTTCACCGCGAGCGGATGAACTCCGCGAAGGCGGATAGGGCATCGCGCATTGTCTGCCTACTTGCCGGCTGCGACAAGATATCCTCCACCTCCGGCGGTCTCTTGCCGAGCAGCGCTATTTCGAGCGCTGCCTCCTCATAGAGCGCAAAAGACATTGTCCGCATGATCTCGGCCAGTGCGGCGCGGGCAAACAGCGAGCGCGGCGAGGCATGCACCAGCGTGGCCGGTTTGTCGACGGCTGCATCGCGCGACACCAGCCAGTCGAGCGCGTTCTTCAGGCCGCCTGGCACACCGTGGGCATATTCCGGGCAGGAGACGATGACGCCGTCAGCGCGGGTGACCACGTCGATCAGCGCCCCTGCTTGCGGCGGCGTCCGCTCGCCTTCGTCGTCGGGGTTGAAAATCGGCAGCCGGCCAAGCCCGTCATAGACGGCGACGTGACAGTCCGGCGGCGCGTTTCGCGCGAGTGCCGCGAGCAGGGCTGAATTGGTCGAGGCGGCGCGCAGGCTGCCGGAGATGGCGAGGATGTTGAGCAAAGGAATGGAGACCGGCTTGGGCGATTCGTTACCGGGCACGCTACCACATGGTTTCCCTGTATTCCTCGTCCAGCCAGCGGTCGGTCGCCTCGGCCGAATCGGCGAGCGCCAACTGGTCGCGCAGGATCTGGCCGAGCGTTGGCAGCGTCGCGCGGTCGTACCAGCTCTCCGGCTTCCACAGTTCGGAGCGCATGAAGGCCTTGGCGCAATGCATGTAGGCAGCCTTAACCGTCACCACGACGACGCTTTGCGGTGCCTTGCCGTCGACCGCCAGCCGCTCACGCAATGCCGCATCGACGGTGATGCGGGCATCGCCATTGACACGCAGCGTTTCGTTCATGCCGGGAATGAGGAAGAGCAGCCCGATCGAGGGATTGAGAAGGATGTTCTCCAGCGTGTCGAGCCGGTTGTTGCCGGGCCGGTCGGGGATGGCGATGGTCTTCTCGTCGAGCACTGTTACGAAGCCCGGCCTGTCGCCCTTCGGCGTCACATCGGCATTGCCGGCGCCGTCGGACGAGCCGATCAGCACGAAAGGGCTCTTGCCGATGAAGGAACGGCAGTGGCCATCCAGGGCCTTCAGCTCCTTGCGGATCGAGCCGTCGGTCGGACGAGGCGTCTTGTAGATCGTCCTCAACTCGTCGCGCGTGGCGATGAATTCCATGCTCCTCTCCTCTTATTCTGACGTAATTACGTTCTGACGTAATTGCGGACGGAACCGCTACACACTTTCCTGGAATTGCTCTATTTGCCGGCCTTCTCTTCCTTGCCGGCCTTGTCCTCGAGCGAATGGCGCAGGATCAACGGCATTTGGCTTAACGTGAAGACAAGGGTAATGGGAATCGTGCCCCAGACCTTGAAATAAAGCCAGGCTTCCTCAGAAAAGTTGCGCCACACAACCTCGTTCAGCGCAGCCAGAAAAAGGAAGAAGAGCCCCCATCGGAAAGTGAGCTTGCGCCAGCCTTCGGCATCGAGATTGAAGGCGGAATCAAAGACATAGCCCAACAGCGATCTGCCGAACGCCAACCCGCCAAGCAACGTGATGCCGAACAGGCTGTTGATAATTGTCGGCTTCATGAAAGCGAAGGTCTTGTCCTGCAGCCACAGCGCCAGCGCGCCAAACACAAACACCACGATGGCCGAGACCAACGGCATGATCGGCCAGCTGCGCGTCAAAATCCACGAAACGCTGAGCGATAGCGCCGTCGCCACCATGAAGAACGCCGTGGCAATCAGGATAGGCTCGCCGATATGGCCGAGGATCGGAAACTTCCCGACAAGCCACGCGCCGCGGATGGTGGTGAAAAAGAACACCAAGCCAGGCCCGAGTTCGAGCAGGAATTTCAAGCCCGGGTTCAACGCCTTGCGTCGCGGATCGGACGGGTCGCCTTCGAGGATGGGTGGGTTCATAGGGTCCTTCTTACGCATGATCCAATCCAAAAAGCCTGCAACTTTTCGGGATCATGCTCGTCAAGCCACTCCAGCGATCGCCCTGGCGAATTCGCTTGCGGAAAAGGGTTCGAGGTCGTCGACCTGTTCGCCGACGCCGATGAAATAGACCGGCAATTTGTGCTTTGCCGCGATCGCCACCAGAATACCGCCGCGCGCCGTGCCGTCCAGCTTGGTCATCACCAGGCCGTTGACGCCGGCGACATTGCGGAAGATCTCGACCTGGTTGAGAGCATTCTGGCCGGTGGTGGCATCGACCGTCTGCAGCACGGTGTGCGGCGCTTCCGGATCGAGCTTGCCCAGCACGCGGACGATCTTTTCCAGTTCCGCCATCAGTTCGGTCTTGTTCTGCAGCCGCCCGGCGGTGTCGATGATCAGCACGTCGGAGCCGGCCTCCTTCGCGCGCTCGAATGCGTCGTAGGCGAGGCCAGCGGCATCGGCGCCGAGCTTCGAGGCAATGACCGGCGAGTTGGTACGCTCGCCCCAGATCTTCAACTGCTCGATCGCGGCTGCGCGGAAAGTGTCGCCGGCGGCGAGCATCACCGAGAGGCCGCCATCGGTGAGCTTTGCCGCCAGCTTGCCGATGGTCGTTGTTTTTCCCGTTCCGTTGACGCCGACGACCAGGATGACATGCGGCTTGTGGCTGAGGTCGAGCTCCAGCGGCATGGCTACGTGGGTCAGCACCTTTTCCACTTCGGCCGCCATGATGGTGCGGACTTCGGTGTCGGAGACGTCCTTGCCGTAGCGGCTGGCGGAGAGCGCGTCGGTTACGCGCAAAGCCGTCTCCATGCCGAGATCGGCGCGGATCAGCACATCCTCGAGGTCCTGCAGTGTGTCCTCGTCGAGCTTGCGCTTGGTGAAGACGCCGGCGATGTTGCCCGACAACTCCCGGGAAGAGCGGGCAAGCCCGTCTCGCATGCGCTGGAACCAGGAACGCCTCGGCGCCGGTTCGGGCGCCTTCTGCGGCTCGGCTTTCTGCTCGACCTTCTTGGTTACGGTGACTTTGCCGGGGGCGGGCTTTGGCTCTGGCGATGGTTGCGGAACGGCTTCTGGCTCGGGTGCGATCTCGGCGAGGACCGGCTTCGCCTCGACCGGCGCGGGCTGGCGGATCGGAGGCGGGATTTCGGCCGGTGGCGCTTCGGGCGCTGCGGGTGCTGGTGGCGTGACTTCGGCCGCGGGTGCCGCGTCTTGCAGAGGTTGGCGCTGCCCCTCTCCCCGTAAGAGACGGGGAGAGGGGGGCGTCAGCGTCGGAGCTTTTTCCTCGCCACTTTCAAAAGGAGGCTCGGCCTGCCGATCAGCCCCTTTCTCCCCGTCACTATACGGGGAGAAGGTGCCGGCAGGCGGATGAGGGGCAGCGCCAGCTTCCGCGGACGGAGGCTCGGGCTGAACGATCTCCGGCTGCTCCGGCTCAGGAACTGGCTCGGGAGCGACGGGTCCGGCTCGGATCTCCTCCGGTTCCTCAGCAGGCGTTTGCGGCTCCGGCTGGATGTCTGGCTCGGGTGGAATGGTCGGCGGTGGTTCGGGCTTCGGCTCTTCCGCGGGCGCCGGTTGCGGTGCCGGAGGCAACTCTGGTTCGGCTGGCGGCGGAGCTGCGGCCTCGGCCTCGGGCCGCGGCTCTTCGCGTTTCAAAAACTCCGGGACGGCCTGCTCGGCGGCCGGCTTCAGCGCTTCCAGTTCATCCCATTTGATCGGCGGCAGCGGTGCGGCCTCGTCGGGCCGCTCCTCGACGACTTCCTTCTTGCCGAACGAGAATATCTTCTTGAAAAACCCAGCCATGTCTTGCGCTCTCAGGCGGCGCGGGCGGCAAGCGGCGCGGCGATCAGTCTGACACCGTCATGGCCTGCGATATCAGCCTCGACGATGTCGCCCGGAGCGCCGGCAGAGACCGCGGCCAGCGTAAACCCTTCGGTGCGGCCGAGCCCGTCGCGCTCGACCAGGATCGACTGGCGTGTGCCGGCAAGTGCCGAAAGGTGACGGCGATAGGCGGCCTCGCCGGCGGCGCGCAGGCGTGCCGCGCGTTGCTTGACGACGTCGCGGCGAAGCTGCGGCATGCGCGCGGCGGGTGTGCCCTGGCGCGGCGAAAACGGGAAGACGTGGATATGCGTCAGGCCGCATTCCTCGACGATCTCCAGCGAGTTTTCGAACATGGCGTCCGTCTCGGTCGGGAAGCCGGCGATGATGTCGGCGCCGAAAACGATGCCGGGGCGCAGTTTGCGCACATCCTCGCAAAAGCGGATCGACTGGTCGCGGCTGTGCCGGCGCTTCATCCGCTTCAGGATCATGTCGTCACCCGATTGCAGCGACAGATGCAGATGCGGCATCAGCCTCGGCTCGGTGGCGATGGCGTCCAGCAGATCGTCGTCGGCCTCGATCGAATCGATGGAGGAAAGCCGCAGGCGTTTGACGTCGGGCACCTGCTTCAGGATGGTCTTGACCAATTTGCCGAGCTTCGGGGCGCCCGGCAGATCGGCGCCAAAACTGGTCATGTCGACGCCCGTCAGCACGATCTCGGCATAACCGTTGCCGACGAGTCTCTTGACCTGCTCGACCACGGCGCCCATCGGCACCGAGCGCGAATTGCCACGACCGTAAGGAATGATGCAGAAGGTGCAGCGGTGGTCGCAGCCGTTCTGCACCTGGACGAAAGCGCGCGCGCGGCCTTCGATGGCGTCGACCATGTGGGCGGCCGTCTCGCGCACCGAAAAGATATCGTTGACGCGCGCCTTTTCGGTGTCGTTGACGCCGAAATCCGGCAGCGCGCGATAGGAATGCGCCCTGAGCTTTTCCTCGTTGCCGAGGACGAGATCGACCTCGTCCATGGCGACGAAATCCTGCGGGCCGGTCTGCGCAGCGCAGCCGGTGACGATGATGCGGGCAGCCGGGTTCTCACGGCGGGCTTTTCTGATCGACTGCTTGGCCTGGCGCACCGCCTCGCCGGTGACGGCGCAGGTGTTGAAGATGATGGCGCCGCCTTCGAGGCTACCGAGGCCGGCACCTTCGGCTTCACGCCGCATCACCTCGGATTCATAGGTGTTCAGCCGGCAGCCGAAGGTGACGACCTCGATACCCTTGTTGCCAGGAGCAGCCATCAGGCGGCACTTTCGGTGTCGCGCGCCCACGCCCCGGTCGACGGATCGAAGCTGCCGGAAAATTCCCATTCGGCGGCACCGGTGAGGATGACGTGGTCGTCGTCGCGCCACAAAACATGCAGCGAGCCGCCGCCGGGCGTCATCAGCGTCACGCTGCGGCCGGTACGCCTTGTGCGGGCCGCAGCTACCACGGCAGCGCACGCGGCCGAGCCGCAGGCCTTGGTCAGGCCGGCGCCGCGCTCCCAGGTGCGGATTGCCATGGTCTCCGGCGAAGTCACCTGCGCGATGGTGATGTTGGCGCGCTCGGGGAAGATCGGGTGGTTTTCGAGCAGCGGGCCGAAGCGCTCGAGCTCGTACGACCAGACGTCGCGGTCGACCCAGAAGATGGCGTGCGGATTGCCCATCGAGACGACCGACGGCGAATGCAGCACCGGGGAATCGATAGGGCCGATCTGCAGCTCGATCATGCGGGTGTCGCGAAACTCCTCGGCCAGCGGGATGTCCTGCCAGCCAAAGCGCGGCGTGCCCATGTCGACTGAGATCGTTCCGTCTGCATGTTCCTCGGCATTGAGGATGCCGGCGACTGTTTCAAAGGCAAATGTCTTCTGGCCGGTCTCGGCGGCGAGCGCCTGGACCACACAGCGCATGCCGTTGCCGCAGGCTTGCGCGCTGGTTCCGTCGGAATTCAAGATGTCGATGAAAAAGGCGGTGCCCGGCGTCCTGGGGTCGTGGATCGCCATGATCTGGTCGAACCTGGTCGCCGCATCGGCATTAAGCGCGATGGCTGCCGCAGGCGTCACGCGATCGGCACGGCCGCGCATATCGGCAACGATGATCTCGTTGCCGATGCCGTTCATCTTCGCGAAAGGGGCCGCGCTTGCCATCGATCGAAAGGTCTCTTGCCGGTTTGGCGCCTATATGGCGGATAGCGGCAGAAATTACCAGCGCGGCGTGATTTTCAAGTCACCGCGAAGACGCCAAGCACGATCAGCAGGAAGATGATCAGCACGATGCCGATGAGGATGCGCGCGCCGGTGGCGGCGGCTCCGGCCAGTACCGGCATGCCGAGCAGGCTCGCTGCGGCCGCGATAATCAAAAGAATGATGATCCACCTGATCATGAGAGACACCTCACAGCCGACAGGTTTGAACACCTACAAACGTCTATGTGATGCCTTAGGTTCCGCCGCGCTAAACCTCCGGCACGTCCCAGACTTCGCCCGGCCGCAAGGCGCGAAAACGTTGCCGCGGCAGGCCGGCGGCATCGAGCGCTTCGCCGAGCTTTCTGGGCGGCTCGTCGATCGGCTCGTTGGTGAGCCGGAACGTGCCCCAGTGACAGCCGGCCGCATAGGAAGCGTTGCACAACAGCATGCCGTGCACCGCCTCTTCCGGATCCTGGTGATGCGGCGCCATGAACCAGCGCGGCTCGTAGGCGCCGATCGGCAGGATGGCGAGGCGGAAGCCGCCGTGCTTTTGCGCCATCAGCCGGTAGTTGATGCCGCCGTGGAAGCCGGTATCGCCGGCGAAATAGATCTTTGCGCCGGGTGTCTCGACGACGAAACCCGCCCACAGCGCCATGCGCCGGTCGCGGGTACCGCGGGCCGACCAGTGGTGCACCGGCTCGACATGGACGGTGACGCCATCGCCAATATCGACCCGGTCGCCCCAGTCATGCGCGGAAAGCCGCATACGGGGCACGGCAGCGTCGATGATCGTGTCGTTGCCGAGCGGCGTCAGCAGCAGCGGGTCGTGTCTTGTCTTCAGGCGCTTCAGCGTGGCGAGGTCGAGATGGTCGTAATGGTTGTGGCTGACCAGCACGAGGTCGATGGGCGGCAAATGCGAAAAGGCGATGCCCGGTGGATTGACGCGTTTCGGACCGGCGAAGGAGAGCGGCGAGACGCGTCGCGACCAGACCGGGTCGGTCAGGATGTTCAGGCCGGCTGTCTGGACGAGCAGCGAGGAATGACCGACCATGGTGAGGCGCAGCGTAGAACCATCGATGCGCTCGACCGGTCTTGCCGGTGGAAACGGGCTCGGATCCGCCGCCGGCCATTTCGAGCGTTCGCGGCTCAATTGCCATTTCAACAGATCGGCAAAGCGACCCGGCGGCCGTCCGTCGGGATTGAAGAACAAGGTGCCGTCGAAATGATCGCTGGGCGGCCCGCTGTAATAGCGGTTGGCGGCTCTCTTTCTCGCGGCCAAGAAATCGGCTCCCTGCAGTTTGCTGATCGCCAAGAGATAATGCCGGAGCCGGCCCGCACAAGCATTTGAGGTGAACGCCAGGGATTTGGCGCCAGCGCGCCGTATCGCATCAACCGGAGGTGCCGGCCAAACGGCCGAGGCGTAACGCAATTCAGGCAATGTGCATTTTGCGACAAATTTACAACATTAGCGGCGCAAACCGTATTTTAACCATATCGGGTTGAAATTTCGCCACCTTCTCCATCTTGGTGAGGGGGACATTGCGCGGACGGCATCCCCAGCCGGATCCGACGGAGGTTGAAGAATGAAATTTTCGAAAACCGGCCTGCTGGCCGTATCGTTGGCCGCGCTCGTTGCGAGCGGCTGTTCAACCTCACGGTTCACATCAATGGACGAGCAGCAGCCGGCGCCGCTGGAAGCCGCGCCCGCCGGCAAGGTGACCGCAAACCAGCTGCCGCCGCCGGCGACACCCGGCCCGGCCGATCCGTCGAAGTTCCCGACCGCGCCGCAGAACACCCAGGTCGCCTCGCTGCCGCCCGACGGGACGGCGCCGGCCGGTGCGGCCGACCTTACCGCGTCAAGCGTCGCCGGTGTGTGGAAGGCAAGCGTGTCCGGCCAGAGCTGTCAGGTGGCGACGCCGCAGACCAAATTCGGGTCGGGCTACCGCGCCGGACCGCTGCATTGCCCGGCGCCGCTCGATGGCATCAAATCCTGGAACGTCGCCGGCAAACAGCTGACGCTCTTTGACGAGAACGGCGGCACGCTGGCACGGCTTTATTCCTCGGGCGGCGAGAAATTCGACGGCCAGACTTCCAACGGCCTGCCGATCTCGCTTACAAGGTAAGAGAACGGCCCCCATTGTTACGCAATTCCGGACAGAAAACCGCTACACACTTTTCTTGGGATTGCTCCGGAACGACGTGACCGATGCATCTGCGTGACGGCCTCCAGATCCATGCGACCGTCAAGCAGCGCTACGACCATCTGGTCGAGACGGGCGCCATCGGGCGCGACCCGGCGCAGGAGCGAATAGCCGCTGCGCTCGACCGGCTGATCGAAGAGATATCGGCAAAGCGGCTGGCGCAGAAATCAAGCGCGCTGGGGTGGTTGTTCGCCCGCAAGCGCGAGGTGCACGAGGCGGTCAAGGGCCTCTACATCCATGGCGGCGTCGGCCGCGGCAAGACCATGCTGATGGACATGTTCTTCGAGCTGCTCCCGGCGAGGCGCAAGCGCCGGGTGCATTTCAACGACTTCATGGCCGACGTGCAGGACCGCATCCAGAAGCACCGGCAGGCTCGCAAGAACGGCACGGCCAAGGAGGACGACCCGATCCCGCCGGTGGCGCGCGCGCTGGCCGAGCAAGCCTGGGTGCTGTGCTTCGACGAGTTCTCCGTCACCGACATCGCCGATGCGATGATCCTGTCCAGGTTGTTTTCGGCGTTGTTTGCCAATGGCGTGGTGCTGGTCGCCACCTCCAATGTCGCGCCGCAGGATCTCTACCGCGACGGCCTGAACCGCCAGTTGTTCTTGCCGTTTGTCGCTATCCTGGAGCGCCACGCGCAGGTGCTGGCGCTTGACGCCGACAAGGATTACCGCCTCGACAAGCTCAGCCGCATGCCGGTCTACGTCACCCCGGCCGATGCCGCCGCCGACCATGCGCTCGACGACGCGTGGGCGGTGATGACGCATGGCAGGCCGACGGCCGAGGCGATGCTGACGGTGAAGGGCCGGCACGTCGTGGTGCCGCGTGCTGCCGGCGAGGCGGCGCGGTTTTCGTTCGCCGATCTCTGCGAGAGGCCGCTCGGCGCCCGCGACTATCTTGCCATTGCCAGCCGTTTCTCGACCATCTTCATCGACCATGTGCCGGTGCTCGGCGAAGGCAAGCGCAACGAAGCCAAGCGCTTCATCCTGCTGGTCGATACGCTCTACGATCATCATGTACGGCTGGTGATGAGCGCCGCGGCACCGCCGGCGCAGCTCTATACGGCCAAGCGCGGCAACGAAGTCTTCGAGTTCGAGCGGACCGCATCGCGGCTGATCGAGATGCAGAGCCACGACTGGCTGGAGGACTGGGCGGAGAGGCAGAGGGCGCAGGGATCATCGGCGGAGGCACGGCAGGCTCAGGCGTGAGGGATAGTACAGAAGGGGGCGCTGCCGGCGCCTATAATCGATAAACATACATGACGAACCCCTCCGCCGGCCCATGCGGCTCTCTTCGCGACTCGTAAAGTGCGCGAGCAGCAACATTGTCCGGCTCGGTGCCGACCCACGCCTCCTCACAGCCATGCTCGCGACCGAGTGCGAACATGGCGCCGAGCATCCTCGTCGCAATGCCCTGGCGTTGAAAGGCCGGCGCCACGCCGACTTCGTCTATGTAGAGTTCGCTCACCTTGTCCGGGTGGCGGTGGACGACGGCTGCGCATTGGCCGACGACGATGCCGTCGGCGAGGGCCACGACCATGAAATGACCGGCCTCCATGAGATAGGCGGAGAGCCGATCCGGCCTGACCGGCTCGTCGAAGACTTCGTCGACGACCCGCATCACAAGGGCGTCATCGCCAGGAAACAGCCTTCTGATTTCCAGTGCCATTGTGTAGAATTCCTCTAGCCGGCTTCAGAACTTTGACGTTTACGTAAGTCCCAATGTTTCTAACCGATTGAAATTACTCACTCCAAAATAATCGTTTGAATTTTTGTGCGGCCAAGGCTATTGCGAGCGGCGAATTTCGCGGTTCCGCAGCATTCCGGCCTCTTCCTCCGACGCCGTCATCAAATCGTCAAGGATTTGGGCGCCGTCATAGTCAAAGGGAAAACATCCTGACATGGCACGCAACAAGATAGCGCTCATCGGCTCGGGCATGATCGGCGGCACCCTCGCCCACATGGTCGGCCTCAAGGATCTCGGTGACGTCGTGCTGTTCGATATCGCCGAAGGCATCCCGCAAGGCAAGGGGCTGGACATCGCGCAGTCGTCGCCGGTCGATGGGTTCGACTCCAGACTGACCGGCGTCAACGACTATGCCGGCATCGAGGGCGCCGACGTCTGCATCGTCACCGCCGGCGTGCCGCGCAAGCCCGGCATGAGCCGCGACGATCTTCTGGGCATCAATCTGAAGGTGATGGAGCAGGTCGGCGCCGGCCTCAAGAAATACGCGCCGAAAGCCTTCGTCATCTGCATCACCAATCCGCTGGACGCCATGGTCTGGGCGCTGCAGAAGTTTTCCGGCCTGCCGAAGAGCCATGTCGTCGGCATGGCCGGCGTGCTCGACAGCTCGCGCTTCCGCTATTTCCTCGCGGAAGAATTCAAAGTCTCTGTCGAGGACGTCACTGCCTTCGTGCTCGGCGGCCACGGCGATTCCATGGTGCCGATGATCCGCTATTCGACGGTTGCCGGCATCCCGCTGCCCGACCTCATCAAGATGGGCTGGACCTCGAAGGAGCGGCTCGACCAGATCGTGCAGCGTACCCGCGACGGCGGCGCCGAGATCGTCGGCCTGCTCAAGACGGGCTCTGCCTTCTACGCGCCGGCCGCCTCGGCCATCGCCATGGCCGAAGCCTATCTCAAGGACAAGAAGCGGGTGCTGCCCTGTGCGGCGTATCTTTCGGGCCAATATGGCGTCAAGAACACCTATGTCGGCGTTCCCGTGGTAATCGGCGCCGGCGGCGTCGAGCGGATCATCGAGATCGAGCTCTCGAAAAGCGAGCAGAAGATGTTCGACAGTTCGGTCGCGGCGGTGCAGGGCCTCTGCGACGCCTGCGTCAAGATCGCTCCGCATCTCGCGGCCAAGTAAGCCGGCAACCAAGCCCGCCAAGCAAGCTGGAGACATAGCGCATGAACATCCATGAATATCAGGGCAAGGCGCTGCTGAAAGGTTTTGGCGCACCCGTGGCCGAGGGCGTGCCGGTGTTCAAGGCGAACGAGGCGGAAGCCGCCGCCAAGGCGCTGCCCGGCCCGCTCTATGTGGTCAAGAGCCAGATCCATGCCGGCGGCCGCGGCAAGGGCAAGTTCAAGGAGCTCGGCCTCGATGCCAAGGGCGGCGTCAGGCTGGCGAAGTCGGTGGCCGAGGTCGTCGCCAACGCCAAGGAGATGCTCGGCCATACGCTGGTCACCAAGCAGACCGGCCCGGCCGGCAAGCAGGTCAACCGGCTCTATATCGAGGACGGCGCCGACATCGAGCGCGAACTCTATCTGTCGATCCTGGTCGACCGTTCGGTCGGGCGCGTCGCCTTCGTCGTCTCGACCGAGGGCGGCATGGACATCGAGGCGGTCGCCCACGACACGCCGGAAAAGATCATTACCGTCGCCATCGACCCGGAAAAGGGCGTGACGGCCGACGATGTGAAGAAGCTCAACGCCGCACTGAGGCTCGACGGCGACGCCGCCAAGGATGGCGCGACCCTGTTTCCGATCCTCTACAAGGCGTTTGTCGAGAAGGACATGAGCCTGCTCGAGGTCAACCCGTTGATCGTCATGAAGAGCGGCCGGCTGCGCGTGCTCGACGCAAAAGTGTCGTTCGACAACAATGCGCTGTTCCGTCACCCGGACGTGCTCGAATTGCGTGACACCACCGAAGAGGACGAGAAGGAGATCGAGGCGTCGAAATACGACCTCGCCTATGTCGCGCTCGACGGCAATATCGGCTGCATGGTCAACGGCGCCGGCCTCGCCATGGCGACGATGGACATCATCAAGCTTTATGGCGCCGAGCCCGCCAACTTCCTCGATGTCGGCGGCGGCGCGTCGAAAGAGAAGGTGACGGCGGCGTTCAAGATCATCACCAAGGATCCGGCGGTCAAAGGCATTCTGATCAACATCTTCGGCGGCATCATGAAGTGCGACATCATCGCCGAGGGCGTCATCGCCGCGGTCAAGGAGGTTGGCCTGCAGGTGCCGCTGGTGGTGCGGCTGGAAGGCACCAATGCCGAGCTCGGCAAGAAAATCATCAACGACAGCGGGCTGAACGTGGTGTCGGCCGATGACCTCGATGACGCAGCCAAGAAGATTGTCGCGGCGGTGAAGGGCGGCTGATGCGGCGCATGCTGGCCATAGCGTTCTGCGGCATGGCCTTTTGGGCCAGCGCGGCTGAGGCTGCGGATAGTTCGACGTCGCCCGCCTGGATCGGCAAGAGGGTCAATCTCTTCATGAATTTATGTCCGGCGACAGCACCCAGCTTTGGCAGGTTCGACGCCGTTGCCCGTGAGAGCGGGTTCAAGGCCGGATCCGACGGACTCCAAGTCTACAAGGCTACAGAGATCGTTGCCTCGATCAAAAATTGGAGCGGTCGCTGCGACTGCCTTGTCTCCTTCGGCACCAACGATCCAAAGCGGGCTGCCAACATGATCCTGAGAACGCTTCTGACCAAATACGGCAGCAAGTTCCAGGCCGATGATGATCCCAAGTCCCTTGGCAAATTGAGAACGTCTGGCGGCAATCTATCGGTGCAGGTCGTAACGACGCGGCGCGCCGGTAGCCAATGGATCGGTGCTGTCGTTCACGGAAACCAAAGATGCCCAGCTTGAAAACTGAACTTCATGGTCAGGGTCGCTAGGCGATGCCTCCGCGCAAGATAAACCTCGTCGAAGCGGCGGACGCGAAGATCAAAAAGGTCTTCGATCCGCACATTGCCGGTGACGTTAACGATTCCCAGGTCAAGATCGCCAAGTTCGGCGATGTCTTCGACTGGCACGCGCATGACAATGAGGATGAAGCCTTCCTGGTGCTGCGCGGCCGCATCGCCATCGACTTCCGCGACGGCACGGTGGAGCTTGGCAGCGGCGATTTCATCGTCGTGCCGCGCGCCGTCGAGCACTGTCCGCGCTCGCTGAGCGAAGAACCTGTCGTGCTGATGTTCGAGCCGGCGACGACGCTCAACACCGGCAACGCCAAGAGCGACCTCACCGTCACCGAGCTGAAGCGGCTCTGACCATGAACGCGGCACCGTTCTCCTCCCTCTCGGCCGATCACCAGCGCCTGCAGGCGCTGGTCGGTGCCTGGCGTGGCGAGGAAGAGATTTCGGGCACTCAGTGGGCCGACGCCGGTACGGCGACTTCGGAAGTGCTGGCCGAGGCGCAATTCGGCGGCCTGTTCGTGGTGCAGCGCTATCGCCAGCGCCGCGACGGCACGGTTTCGTTCGGCTCGCACAATGTGTTCGGCTTCGATCAGCAGAACAGCCTCGTCACCCTGCATCAGTTCGACTCGATGGGGTTCGTGCCGGCATCGCCCGCCACCGGCACTTGGAACGGCAGCGAGCTGGTTCTGGATCGGTCGTCGCCGCGCGACGCGGCGCGCGTGACGTATATTTTTGACGACGCCGACACCTACCGCATGCGACTGCATTTCAAACCTGCCGGCAGCGATAGCTGGCAAGACATGGTGAGCGGCGTCTACCGGCGCGTCTCGCCGTCCTCGATCAACGGTTTTTAGAAAAGGGCTCCGATGTCCATTCTCGTCGACAAGAACACCAAGGTGCTGGTGCAGGGCCTGACCGGCAAGACCGGCACGTTCCACACCGAACAGGCGCTGGCCTATCACGGCACCAAAATGGTCGGCGGCATCCACCCCAAGAAGGGCGGCGAGACCTGGACGGGCGCCAAGGGCGAGGCACTGCCGATCTTCGCCACCGTAGCCGAAGGCAAGGCCAGGACCGGTGCCAACGCCTCCGTCGTCTACGTGCCGCCGACGGGTGCTGCGGAAGCGATCCTGGAAGCGATCGAGGCCGAGATCCCGCTGATCGTCTGCATCACCGAGGGCATACCGGTGATGGACATGATCAAGGTCAAGGCGAGGCTCGACCGCTCGACATCGCGGCTTATCGGCCCCAACTGTCCCGGCGTCCTGACTCCGGACGAATGCAAGATCGGCATCATGCCCGGCAACATCTTCCGCAAGGGCTCGGTCGGCGTTGTTTCGCGCTCGGGAACGCTTACCTATGAGGCGGTGTTCCAGACCACCAATGTCGGCCTCGGCCAGACCACCGCCGTCGGCATCGGCGGCGATCCAGTCAAAGGCACGGAGTTCATCGACGTGCTGGAGATGTTCCTCGCCGACGACGAGACCAAGTCGATCATCATGATCGGCGAGATCGGCGGCTCGGCCGAGGAAGACGCCGCGCAGTTCCTCAAGGACGAGGCAAAGCGCGGCCGCAGCAAGCCGATGGCCGGCTTCATCGCCGGGCGCACCGCGCCGGCGGGCCGCACCATGGGCCATGCGGGCGCGGTCATCTCCGGCGGCAAGGGCGGCGCGGAAGACAAGATCGCGGCGATGGAATCGGCCGGCATCAAGGTTTCGCCGTCGCCAGCCCGGCTCGGCACGACGCTGGTCGAGGCGATCAAAGGTTAGGGGAGTAAGGGAGTACGGGAATAGGGGAGTAGGGAACAACACGAGGGCGTTTGCCCTACTCCCTTACTCCCTATTCCCTTACTCCCCTCCAACAAAGGAGACGAAGCAAAGGCTTCGACAGTGACATGGCAAGACAAGATCAGGCCAACGACCAGTTTTCGCTTACCTCTTTCCTCTATGGCGGCAATGCCGATTATATCGACGCGCTCTATGCCGCCTATGAGGACGATCCCGCGTCGGTCGATCCCGAATGGCAGGACTTCTTCGCGGCGCTGAAGGACGACGCCGGCGACGTGCGCAAGAATGCCAAGGGCGCGTCATGGGCCAAGCCCTCCTGGCCGATGCAGGCCAATGGCGAACTGGTCTCGGCGCTGGACGGCAATTGGGGCCTGGTCGAAAAGCACATCGAAAAGAAGGTCAAGGACAGGGCAGCCGGCAACGGCGCAGCGCTTTCCGACGCCGACGTGCATCAGGCGACGCGCGATTCCGTCCGCGCCATCATGATGATCCGCGCCTTCCGCATGCGCGGCCACCTGCACGCCAATCTCGATCCGCTCGGCATTGCCAAGCCGCTCGAGGATTACAACGAGCTGTCGCCGGAAAATTATGGCTTCACCGAAGCCGACTACGACCGGCCGATCTTCCTCGACAATGTGCTCGGGCTGGAATTCGGCACCATCCGGCAGATGCTCGACATCTTGACCCGGACCTATTGCTCGACGCTCGGCGTCGAATTCATGCATATTTCCGATCCTGAGGAGAAGGCCTGGATCCAGGCGCGCATCGAGGGTGCCGACAAGGAAATCTCCTTCACCGCCGTCGGCAAGAAGGCGATCCTGCAGAAGCTGGTCGAGGCGGAAGGCTTCGAGCAGTTCATCGACGTCAAGTACAAGGGTACCAAGCGCTTCGGCCTCGATGGCGGCGAATCGCTGATCCCGGCGCTGGAGCAGATCATCAAGCGCGGCGGCCAGCTCGGCATGAAGGAGATCGTGCTCGGCATGGCGCATCGCGGCCGGCTGAACGTGCTGTCGCAGGTGATGGCCAAGCCGCATCGCGCCATTTTCCATGAGTTCAAGGGCGGCTCGGCCGCGCCCGACGAGGTCGAAGGCTCGGGCGACGTGAAGTACCATCTCGGTGCCTCGTCGGATCGCGAGTTCGACGGCAACAAGGTGCATCTGTCGCTGACTGCCAATCCCTCGCATCTGGAAATCGTCGACCCGGTGGTGATGGGCAAGGCGCGCGCCAAGCAGGACTATCTGTTCGGTCGCAGCCGCGAGGAGATCGTTCCGCTGGAAGAGCGCGCCAAGGTGCTGCCGCTGCTGTTGCATGGCGATGCCGCCTTTGCCGGCCAGGGCGTGATTGCCGAAATCCTCGGCCTGTCGGGCCTGCGCGGCCACCGCGTCGCCGGCACGCTGCATTTCATCATCAACAACCAGATCGGCTTCACCACCAACCCGCGCTTTTCGCGCTCGTCGCCCTATCCGTCCGATGTGGCCAAGATGATCGAGGCGCCTATCTTTCACGTCAATGGCGACGATCCGGAAGCTGTGGTCCATGCGACCAAGGTGGCGATCGAATTCCGCATGAAGTTCCACAAGCCTGTCGTGGTGGACATGTTCTGTTACCGCCGCTTCGGCCACAATGAGGGCGACGAGCCCGCCTTCACCCAGCCGATCATGTATCGCAAGATCCGCAACCAGAAGACGACGGTGCAGATCTATGCCGACCGGCTGATTTCCGAAAGCCACATCACCCAGGTCGAGTTCGAAAAGATGAAGGCCGATTGGCGGGCGCATCTCGAGCAGGAATTCGAGGTCGGCCAGCATTACAAGCCGAACAAGGCGGATTGGCTGGACGGCGCGTGGTCCGGCCTGCGCTCGGCCGACAACCAGGACGAACAGCGGCGCGGCAAGACCGCCGTGCCGGTCAAGACGCTGAAGGAGATCGGCAAGAAACTGACCGAGGTGCCGAAGGATTTCGAGGCGCACAGGACGATCATCCGCTTCCTCGACAACCGCCGCCAGGCGATCGAGTCCGGTGAAGGCATCGATTGGTCGACGGCCGAGGCACTGGCCTTCGGCGCCATCCTGCTCGACGGCAATCCGATCCGGCTGTCCGGACAGGATTCGGAGCGCGGCACCTTCTCGCAGCGCCATTCCGTGCTCTATGACCAGCGCGACGAGACACGCTACATCCCGCTCAACAATCTGTCCGCGGCGCAGGCCGGTTTCGAGGTCATCAACTCGATGCTGTCGGAAGAGGCCGTGCTCGGCTTCGAATATGGCTACTCGCTGGCCGAGCCGAAGGCGCTGACGCTGTGGGAAGCGCAGTTCGGCGACTTCGCCAACGGCGCCCAGGTGGTGTTCGACCAGTTCATCTCGTCGGGCGAGCGCAAATGGCTCAGAATGTCGGGCCTCGTCTGCCTGCTGCCGCACGGCTATGAAGGCCAGGGGCCTGAGCATTCGTCGGCCCGGCTCGAGCGCTTCCTGCAGCTTTGCGCCGAAGACAACATGCAGGTCGCCAACGTCACGACGCCGGCCAATTACTTCCACATCTTGCGCCGGCAATTGAAGCGGGACTTCCGCAAGCCTCTGATCCTGATGACGCCGAAGTCGCTGCTGCGCCACAAGCGGGCGGTATCGACGCTGCCGGAGATGTCGGGCGAAAGCGCCTTTCACCGGCTGTTGTGGGACGATGCCCAGCTGCTGTCGGGCCAGGCCATCAAGCTCACCAAGGATTCGAAGATCCGCCGTGTCGTGCTCTGTTCGGGCAAGGTCTATTACGACCTCTACGAGGAGCGCGAGAAGCGCGGCATCAACGACATCTATTTGCTGCGCGTCGAGCAGCTCTATCCGTTCCCGGCCAAGGCGCTGATCACCGAACTGTCGCGCTTCCGCAATGCCGAGATGGTGTGGTGCCAGGAAGAGCCCAAGAACATGGGCGCCTGGTCGTTCATCGATCCGTATCTCGAATGGGTGCTGGCGCATATCGACGCCAAGCATCAGCGGGTGCGCTATACCGGCCGGCCGGCCGCCGCTTCGCCCGCGACCGGATTGATGTCGAAGCATCTCGCCCAGCTTGCCGCCTTGCTCGACGACGCGCTTGGTGAATAGAACAGAACCGAAAGAAACGGACAGGCACAATGGCAACCGAAATCCGCGTCCCGACACTTGGTGAATCCGTCACCGAGGCGACTATCGGCAAATGGTTCAAGAAGGTCGGCGACGCGATCACCGCCGATGAGCCGCTGGTCGAGCTCGAAACCGACAAGGTGACGGTGGAAGTGCCGGCCGCCGCCGCGGGCACGCTCGCCGAGATCGCCGTCAAGGAAGGCGAGACGGTCGGCGTCGGCGCACTGCTCGGCACGATTTCGGCAGGCGGAGCAGCCGATGCTGCCGCCGCCCCGGCAACGAAGCAGGAGGCGGTGTCGCAGGCCTCGGCTCCGACTGCGGCCTCGAGCGTCAAGCAGGCCGCCGCCGAGACGGCCAAGATCGCCGGCGACGCCGGCGCCATCGAGACACGCACCATGCCGCCGGCGCCGTCGGCGGCAAAGCTGCTGGCCGAGCACAATCTCGCGGTCGACCAGGTGTCGGGCTCGGGCAAGCGCGGCCAGGTGCTGAAAGGCGACGTGCTCGACCTGATCGCCAGGGGCGCGCCGTCGCAGCCGGCAGAAATGCCGAAGGCCGCCCCTGTACCGGCACCTGTCGCAGCGCGTGCGCCGTCCTCGGCCGACGATGCGTCGCGCGAGGAGCGCGTGCGCATGACCAAGCTGCGCCAGACCATCGCGCGCCGCCTCAAGGAAGCGCAATCGACCGCCGCCATGCTGACCACCTTCAACGAGGTCGACATGAGCGCGGTGATGGCGCTGAGGAGCAAATACAAGGACGTGTTCGAGAAGAAGCACGGGGTGAAGCTCGGCTTCATGGGCTTCTTCACCAAGGCGGTCACCCATGCGCTGAAGGAGATACCGTCGGTCAATGCCGAGATCGACGGCACCGACATCATCTTCAAGAACTACGCCCATATCGGCGTTGCCGTCGGCACCGAGAAAGGTCTCGTCGTGCCGGTTGTGCGCAATGCCGACCAGATGTCCATCGCCGAAATCGAAAAGGAAATCGGCAGGCTGGGGCTTGCGGCGCGCGACGGCAAGCTGTCGGTTGCGGATATGCAAGGCGGCACGTTCACGATTTCCAACGGTGGCGTTTACGGGTCGCTGATGTCGACGCCGATCCTCAATGCGCCGCAGTCGGGCATTTTGGGCATGCACAAGATCCAGGAGCGGCCGATGGTGGTCGGCGGCCAGATCGTCATCCGTCCGATGATGTATCTGGCGCTGTCCTACGACCACCGCATCGTCGACGGCAAGGAAGCGGTGACGTTCCTGGTGCGGGTCAAGGAAAGCCTGGAGGATCCTGAGCGGCTGGTGCTCGACCTCTAGGGGCGGCCGACGTGAGCCGGAGCATGGATCTGCGCCGCCGGATGAATTCCCCTCGTTTCCGGTCCGGTTTGTTTGTCACGATCTGCGCACTCGGCGTGCAGACGGTCTCCGCGGCCCTCGCCGCCTGTCCCATCGAGCTCGCCGTCTATGGCGAACCTGAGAACGCCGCCGAGATCGATTTCAGGCCGACCGGGGAGTCGGCCGCCGTCACCAACAGCTTCAAGATGGTGCTCGACAAGGGCGTCGTGCTCGACGGCATCGTCATGTGGACCGAGGGCGTGGCGCGGCCGCATGGCTCGCTGATGTACAAATGCCCGGCCGGCGACATCACCGGCGACGAGCTCGCCGCCTGCACCGTGTGGGAGGGCGTCATCTACACTGCCGACGACCAGGGCAATATCGCGTTGCTGCCGGGCGAAGGAAAGGATGCGCCGAAGAAGCTGATCCTTCCCGATCTGGGAGCGTCGTTGCAGATGTCGGCGGCCTATGGCGCCAACGGCTTTTCCAAGGTGCCCTGGGACGTCTTTGCCCTGAAAGGATGTCAGGAATGAGCGCGAGCGGAAAAATCCTGCTGGTGACCGGCGGCAGCCGCGGCATTGGCGCCGCTACATGCAGGCTTGCCGCCAAGGCCGGCTATCGCATTGCGGTCAATTACGTGTCGAATGCAAAAGCAGCCGAAACGGTGGTCGCCGACATCGAAGCCGCTGGCGGAGAAGCCTTCGCCGTCAAGGGCGATGTCGCCAGCGAGGGGGACGTGTTGGCCATGTTCGAGGCTGTCGATGCCCGGTTCGATCGGCTCGACGCGCTCGTCAACAATGCCGGCGTGGTCGACCAGAGCGCGCGCGTCGACGAGCTGAGCGCTGCAAGGCTGGAGCGCATGATGCGCATCAATGTGATCGCACCGATGCTTTGCGCCCGCGAGGCGGTGAAGCGCATGTCGACCAGGCATGGCGGCAAGGGCGGCGCGATCGTCAATGTTTCTTCGATCGCGGCAAGGCTTGGCGGGCCGGCTCAATATGTCGACTACGCCGCCTCGAAGGGCGCGCTCGATTCCTTCACCATCGGGCTTGCCCGCGAAGTGGCCGGCGAAGGCATTCGTGTCAATGCGGTCAGCCCGGGCATCATCGACACAGAAATTCATGCCTCCGGCGGGCAGCCGGATCGCGCCGAGAGAATGCGCAAGGTGGTGCCCATGCAGCGCGTCGGCACCGCCGAGGAAGTCGCAGCCGCAATTCTCTGGCTGCTGTCGGACGAGGCGTCCTACACAACAGGCGCCAATCTGGAAATCGGCGGCGGCCGCTAAAGCAAAAGGGACAGTATTATGGCCTATGACGTCGTTATCATCGGATCGGGACCAGGCGGCTATGTCTGCGCCATCAAGGCGGCGCAGCTCGGTCTGAAGACGGCGGTGGTCGAAAAGAACCCGACCTTCGGCGGTACCTGCCTCAACATCGGCTGCATCCCGTCGAAGGCGCTGCTGCATGCGTCCGAGATGTTTGCCGAGGCCGGCCATTCCTTCGATGCGCTCGGCGTCGAGATCGGCGCGCCCAAGCTCAACCTTGGGAAGATGATGGCGCACAAGGATGCGACGGTGACGGCCAACGTCAATGGCGTCGCCTTCCTGTTCAAGAAGAACAAGATCGACAGTTTTCGTGGCACCGGCAAGGTGGTTGCGGCCGGCAAGGTGTCGGTGACCTCCGATGACGGCAAGATCGAGGAGATCGAGACCAAGAACATCGTCATCGCCACCGGCTCCGACGTCGCCGGCATTCCCGGCGTCAAGGTCGATTTCGACGAGAAGGTGATCATCTCGTCGACCGGCGCGCTGTCGCTGGACAAGGTGCCGGGCCATCTGGTGGTGGTCGGCGGCGGTGTCATCGGTCTAGAGCTCGGCTCGGTATGGGCGCGGCTCGGCGCCAAGGTCACCGTGGTCGAGTTCCTCGACACCATCCTGGGCGGCATGGATGGCGAGGTCTCCAAACAGTTCCAGCGCATGCTGTCGAAGCAGGGCTTTGAGTTCAGGCTGGGCGCCAAGGTGACCGGCGTCGCCAAGGCCAAGAAGGGGGCGACCGTCACCTTCGAGCCGGTCAAAGGCGGAGCGGCCGAGACGATCGAGGCGGACGCGGTGCTGATTGCGACGGGACGACGGGCCTATTCGGACGCTCTCGGGCTGAAGGAGGCCGGCGTCGACGTCGATGAGCGCGGCCGGGTCAAGACCGACGGTCATCTCAGGACCAACGTGCCTGGCATCTACGCCATCGGCGATGTCATCGCCGGGCCGATGCTTGCCCACAAGGCCGAAGACGAGGGCGTGGCGGTGGCCGAAACCATCGCCGGCCAGGCCGGTCATGTGAACTATGACGTGATTCCGAGCGTCGTCTACACCACGCCGGAAATCGCCTCGGTCGGCAAGACCGAAGAAGAATTGAAGAAGGCCGGCATCGACTACAAGGCCGGAAAATTTCCGTTCAGCGCCAACGGCCGGGCGCGCGCCATGCTGCACACCGACGGCTTTGTGAAAATCCTGGCCGACAAGGCCAGTGACCGTGTGCTCGGCGTCCACATCGTCGGCTTCGGCGCCGGCGAGATGATCCACGAGGCGGCCGTGCTGATGGAGTTTGGCGGCTCGTCGGAAGACCTAGCCCGCACCTGTCACGCCCATCCGACAATGTCGGAGGCGGTAAAGGAGGCGGCATTGGCGACGTTCTTCAAGCCGATCCATATCTGAGCAAACGCGGAGAATCGCAAACCTTGGAGATTGGCTGAAACATCTGCGATTGCTCCCAAAAACAAAACGGCCCGCCTTTCAGCGGGCCGTTCATATATTAAGTCGGCAGTCTGATCACTGAGGGGCCGGTGCTGGTGCCGGCGCAGGTGCTGGTGCCGGGGCTGGCGCAGGGGCCGGAGCGGGTGCAGGTTCTGCCGGAGCCGGAGCCGGAGCGGGTGTTGCCGGAGCTGGCGCAGGAGCCGGTTCGGCCGGCTTCATCGGCTCGGCGGGTGCAGGCGCCGGGGCCGGTGTGCTGGCTGCGGGCGGTTCGGCAGGCGCAGGTGCCTCGCTACGTCTTCCAAAAACATAATAGGCGACAATTGCCAGGATAACGACGACCAGGGCAATCAGCCAGCCGCTGCCGCCGCCGCGTGGCCGTGCGGTGCCCGGCGAGGTGAATGGGTCGTTCGGATTGGGTGTGTTCGCCATAAAAGTGTCCTCCGTGGATGAAAAACATCAAGTAATAGCCATCAACGTACAATCGTTGAATCGGTTTCACATTAGGCGTTGAAAACGCCGAAAACAGGGCAATTCTGATCCGGAATCGCTTGCAGGCATGCATTTCCACCGCGAAATGGGTTCGATCGAGCCAAACCGAACCTTTTTCAGTTTCTTGGCACGAAGCGCGGCTGGTCCGCCGTCGCGCCACGAGTAAGGACTGACCCCGCCTTGGCAATGATTCGGTGTGCAACTCCGCCGTGTTGTTCAGTTGACGGCGGTCACCGTATAGCCAGTCTTGCGGAAACCCTCGACCAAGCCTTGCGCGCCGGGAAGGTGCATGGCGCCGACCGCCATGAAGACATTGCCGTGGGCGAGGATCGGCGCTGCCCGATCGACCATCACCTTGTTGCGGCTGGTGATCATGGTCTGCTCGAATTCGGCGTAACCCGATTGGTCGTCGACCTGTTCGGGGATGACGGCCCGAAACAGCGGTACGTACATGCCAGTGTCGCCACGCCGGTAAAGCACGATCATGGTTTCGTTGACGTCGTTCACCTTGTCGCCAAGCTTCAGCGTATCGACCAGCCCCTTCAGGTGAAAGGCGATCGGCAGCGAAGCCATGGCATGCAGCTGGTCGGCGATTGTCTCCAGCCCCTCGACCGATTTGCCCGAAGCCTCGGCGTCCTTGGCAAGCTTGACGTCGAGCACCGGCGCACCGCCAGCCTGGCGGGCGACTTCGCATGCAGGCAGCGCCACCGTCGCCGACAGCAACCAGGGCTTCATCTTGGCGACGGTCGCTGGCGGGATGCCACGCGCATCGAGCGCCTTGTCGACCACCGCCGCATCCTCCGGCGACAGCAGCGACGAAAGCGTCGTCTTGTCGGTGAACATCATCAGATCCGGCTCTTTCAGCAGTGTGGCCATCACCTTCTGCTTGTCGAGCACTTCGGTGGTCTCGATGACGACGGTGCCAGCCGCATCGAATGCCTTCTGCGCGGCGGGCGGCAGCGTGGTGACGCGCGGGTCGGTAACGTGCATGGTGCCGAACAGGAAAGACGGTTTTTCGCCTGATTTTTCGAGCTTCCACAGCAGGCCCTTGCCGTTCGGCGTCGCTGCCGCGTCTGCCTCGATCTTGCGGTAGGCAGCCGGGTCGTCCTTTTGCAGCGCGCTCAGCATATCGCTACCGGCGCAGGCCGGGGTCTCGGCGCGTGCCTTGCCCGCGGCGAGCAGCGCGATGATGAGGAAGGAGAGGAAAAACAGGGCGTTGAGCGCGACAAGCAGCTTCAGCGACATATGGGTCGCGCGGTCGGCGATGGCGATGAGGCGTTTCATGTTGCGGTTCTAGGCGCAAAAAGCGGCAAAACGGTTAACCGGCGCATCCAAATTGTTGCGAGATGGCCACCGATATATGCATCGATCACGCGCGCGGATGGGCTGCTTCGTAAATCTCGAGCAGCCTGGCGGTGTCGACGCCGGTGTATATCTGGGTCGTCGACAGGCTGGCATGGCCGAGCAACTCCTGGATGGTGCGCAGGTCGCCGCCGCGCCCTAGCAGGTGCGTGGCGAAGGAATGGCGCAACGCATGCGGCGTCGCTGTGTCGGGCAGGTTGAGCGCCGAGCGCAGCTTGGCCATGTCGCGCTGGACGATTGCCGGGTTCAGCGGGCCGCCGCGGGCACCGCGAAACAGCAAGCCCTTGGGATCGAGATGATAGGGACACAAGCGGCGGTATTCGGCAATCGCGCGCAGCGCCACCGGCAGCACCGGCACCAGCCGCGTCTTGCCACCCTTGCCGGTGACGCGCAGCACGGTCTCACCAGGTGAGGACAGATCGGCGCCCGACAGGCCGAGCGCCTCGGAAATGCGCAAGCCGGACCCATAGAGCAGGGTCAGCACGGCGGCGTTGCGCGCGGCGATCCACGGCTCCTCCGCCAGCTGGCCTTCCACCGAGACGACGTGTTTTGCATCGCCTGCGGTCAGTGGCTTGGGCAGCGATTTCGGCTGCCGCGGCGCGCGTAAGGCTGCCGCACCTGCCGCATTGGCGAGGCCGCGCCGCTCCAGGAAACGCAGCAGCGAGCGGATGCCAGCCAGCCCGCGTCCGAGCGTGCGGGCGCCGGCGCCCTCGGCACGGCGGGCAGCGAGAAAGCCGCGCAGATCGGCGGGGCGCAGATCGGCGATGTCGGAGATGCCGGGCGAGCCGCCGCAATGGCCGGTCAGGAAATGCAGGAACTGGCGCGTGTCGCGTTCATAAGCCTCGACGGTTTCGGGCGACAGCCGGCGTTCTCGCGCCAGCATCTTCAGCCAGGCCTCGCGCGCCGCCTGAAGATCGGGTTTCGCCGGTATGAGGAATTCCTGCATTGCGATCTTCCAGTTCCGTTCTTCCAGTTCTGGGCCATCTTCCGGCACGCGGGTTAGGAAGCGGTGAAGAGCGGCGTCATTGAAATGACGACGGGCTGGGGTTAGAGCAAGGCAAAGGATTTTCCGCAGATGAGCAAGCCGCAAAACCCCGTCCAGATGGCCGTGATCGGTGCCGCGCACGGCATCAAGGGCGAATTGCGCGTCAAGAGCTTTACCGGCGACCCACTGGCACTGGCCGATTACGGTCCGCTCTACACCAGGGATGGCCGCGCCTTCCAGATCGTCGACATCAGGCCTGCCAACACCGTGGTGGTGGTGCGGTTCAAAGGCGTCAACGATCGCAATGCCGCCGAGGCGCTTGCCGGCACCGAATTGTTCGTCGACCGTTCGGTGTTGCCGGATGAGGGCGAAGAGGATGAATTCTACCATGCCGACCTCGTCGGACTGGAGGTCAAGGATGACACCGGTGCGGTCATCGGCAAGGTCGTCGCCGTGCATAATTTCGGTGGCGGCGACATTCTCGACGTGACGCTTGCCGGGCGCAAAGGCGTGCTCATCCCGTTCACGCAGGCCGCTGTTCCAGACGTGTCGATCGCCGGCGGCTTTGTCCGTGTTGATCCAGCCGCCGCAGGGTTGGTCGAGGACGAGGACGGCGAGCCTGCCGGTGACGACGGTTTCGACCCGAAGGGCAGGCCGCGCGGGCCGAGGGACGCCGGAGGCAACCGGTGAGTTTTTCGGCTTCGGTGCTGACGCTCTATCCCGAGATGTTTCCCGGCGCGCTCGGCCTGTCGCTGGCCGGCCGCGCGCTCGAGACCGGCATTTGGTCGCTCGAAACGATCCAGATCCGCGACTTTGCCAGCGATCGTCACCGTACCGTCGATGACACACCGGCCGGCGGCGGCGCCGGCATGGTGATGCGGGCAGACGTGCTGGCCCGTGCCATCGACCATGCCTCGCCGCCCGGCGATCCGCGTCCGCGCCTGCTGATGAGCCCGCGCGGCAAGCCGCTGATGCAGCGCCGTGTGCGCGAGCTCGCCGGCGGGCCGGGTGCGGTGATCGTCTGCGGCCGCTTCGAAGGCGTCGACCAGCGGGTCATCGAATCGCGGGGGCTGGAAGAAGTCTCGATCGGCGATTTCATCCTGTCCGGCGGCGAGCCGGCGGCACTCGTGCTGCTCGACGCCGTGGTGCGCCTGCTGCCCGGCGTCATGGGCAATGCGGTATCGGGCGACGAAGAGAGCTTTGAGAACGGCCTGCTCGAACATCCGCATTATACGCGGCCGCAGGAGTTCGAGGGCCGACCGATTCCCGAAGTGCTGATTTCGGGCAATCACAGGAAGATCGCGGCCTGGCGGCGGGCCGAAGCGGAGAGGCTGACGAAAGAGCGAAGGCCCGATCTTTTAGCCGCTCAGCCCTTGTCGAAATAGTAAAAAGCCAGGAACAGGCCGACGGCGATGACGAAGCCGCGCACCGCGTTCTGCGGCACGCGCCTGGCGATCCAGACGCCGGCATAGCCGCCGAGCGCGCCACCCGGGATCATGATGATCGCCTGCAACCAGGCGATGACGCCGCCCGAGACGAAGACCAGGATAGCTATCGCCGCGATGACCACGGCCAGCATGTTCTTCAGCGCGTTCAGCCGGTGATAGTCGCCGGACTGGGTGAGACCGAGCGTCGCCAGCATCATGACGCCCATGCCGGCGCCGAAGAAGCCGCCATAGACGGCGGTGGCGAACTGCGCCAGCGACCCGACCAGCGAACCCACCGCGGCCTCATGCTCCGGCTTGGGCGCCGGCTTCAGCCATGGCCCGGCAGCGAACAATGCGGTTGCCGCCAGCAGCAGCCACGGCACCAAGGCGCGGAACGACGGGTTATCGAGCCCTAAAAGGATAAGCGCGCCAGACAGCGCACCGAGACCCGAAATGAGGCTGAGCAGCAGTGCGCCGCGCCAGAAATGCTTGATGTCGTGCCAATAGGCGAGCGTCGAGGTGATGTAGCCAGGAAACTGCGTCACCGACGATGTCGCATTGGCGACGATCGGCGGCAGGCCGGCCAGGGTCATGGCGCCAAAGGTTATGAACGTGCCGCCGCCGGCAACGGCGTTGACCGCGCCTGACAGAAAGCCGGCGAGAAAGAGCAGGACCGCGTCCAAGATTGGCATGAGGGGTGTCGTCGCTGGAGGAAAATGCTTATCTTCCGGCTTAGAAAGCTTGACGCGCGGGCGCAACCCCCTGGACCACAAGCGATCATAGGATTGCCACAGCGGGCGCCAGCCAAAAAGAAACAGCGCCAAAAAAGAAACGGCGAAGACGTGACAAAGCGCCGAAATAGCTGTATGTGCGCGCCGAACCGGAAGAAAATTTGCCAAGAGCGATCTTCTGGCCCGTCAACAATGACGGTGTAGTCGCCCCTGCCCGATGTTCTCGAACAGACGTTCCCGAACGAAGGGCATAGCCGAGCGGTCGATGCGACCGCAAGGCGAGTGTCGGACGCTCTGACTGTCGGAAGAACAAGAAGTGGATTTATGAGATGGATATCCTCCGTCAGCTCGAGGCCGAGCAGGCCGCCAAGATCGAAGCCAAGCGCAAGCTCCCCGAATTCCAGCCCGGCGACACCGTGCGCGTCCAGGTCCGCGTGACCGAAGGCACCCGCACCCGCGTCCAGGCCTATGAGGGCGTCGTCATCGCCCGCGCCGGCGCCGGCTTCCAGGAAAACTTTACCGTCCGCAAGATCTCCTACGGCGAAGGCGTGGAGCGTGTGTTCCCGGTCTATTCGCCAATGGTCGAGGGCGTCGAGATCGTGCGCCGCGGCAAGGTGCGTCGCGCCAAGCTGTACTATTTGCGTGACCGTCGCGGCAAGTCGGCCCGCATTTCGGAAAACACCGGCGTGCGCGCCCGCAAGCTCAACGACGAAGAGCGCGATGCGCTGAACGCCGAGAAGGCGCGCATCGAGGCCGAGAAAGTGGCCGCCGCCCAGGCGCTGGCCGCCGAGAAGGCCGCGCAGGACGCCGCCGAGAAGAAGGCCGCCGACGAGGCCGCCAAGGCCGCGGAAGCAGCTGCCGCCGAATAAGGCTCTTCAAGAACGTACTTTCGGAAAGGCGGCTTCGGCCGCCTTTTTGTTTCGCGAGGTGGAGCCGATTTGCCGGGCCGCCTCGGTCCGCTATCGAAACGGATCGTTCCGTAATGCCGCCGTCGAAAGCATTGGAATCCATTTTCGTGCCGAACGCCGCATCGGAGCGGCTTGCAAGGCGCCTGCGGAAAGCTAAAGTCGGCGCCGGATTTTCCTGCATGCCTCGGCCGATCGAGGCGGTTCAGTTCCTGGGGAGCATCGTCATGATCAATTCGAAACTGCTGCTGGCCGGCCTGCTGGCTTGCCTTCTCGTGCCTGTCGCGGCTCTGGCGCAAGCGCTGCCCGACCTCGGCGGCAAGAAAGTGGTGGTGGTGACTGAAAATGCCTATCCGCCGCTGCAGTTCATCGATGCCAAGACCGGCAAGCAGATCGGCTGGGAATATGACGCGATGAACGAGATCGCCAAGCGGTTGAATTTCAAGGTCGAGTACCAGAATACCTCCTGGGACGCGATGATCCAGGCGGTTTCCGACAACCAGTACAACATCGGCATGACCGGCATCACCATCAAGGACGACCGCAAGCAGAAGGTCGACTTCTCCGACCCCTATATGCGTTCGGAGCAGTTCATGCTGGTGCGCGGCGACGAGAAGCGCTTCAGCGATGCCAAGACGTTCGCCGCCTTCAAGGACGGGCTGATCGGCGCGCAGGCCGGCACCACGCCGTTCTACACCGCCGTCTACAGCGTGCTCGACGGCAACGAGCAGAACCCGCGCATCAAGCTGTTCGAGACATTCGGCGCGACGGTGCAGGCGCTGAAGGCCGGCGACGTCGACGTCGTGCTCACCGACGGCACTGCCGGCAAGGGCTATGTCGATGCGTCCAATGGCGGCCTGAAGCTGATCGGCGGCCCGCTCGGCACCGAGGATTTCGGCTTCATCTTCCCCAAGGGCTCCGACCTGGTGAAGCCGGTCAACGCGGCAATCGCCGCGCTCAAGGCCGACGGCACGCTCGACGCGCTCAACAAGAAGTGGTTCCTTGATTACAAGATGGGGCAGTAGTCTCCATTGCTACGTGCGATGCGCGATGATCGTGTGCTGAAATTCGCACGAATTTCGTTTCTTCCCACCCCCCTCTGTCCTGCCGGACATCTCCCCCGCAAGGGGGGAGATTGGCAGCTTTGGTCTCACCGCACATTCTGCAACGTTGGGGGTTGGCGAAAGCAGGCGCGACAGCCGATCTCCCCCCTTGCGGGGGAGATGGCCGGCAGGCCAGAGGGGGGTGTGACAGAACGCTGCCTTCGTGACACTGTCACCGGTACCGCTTGATGCCGTCGGCGCCCCCAGCCACCGCCAAATCCGACTTCCCCTGGTGGCTTGCCGTGGCCGTGGCGATCGCCTTGGCCGCCGCTATCTTCATCGCTGCCAGCGACCTCTATGCCCAGGTCTTCACAACCGTCGCCAAGGGCATCGGCGTCACCATCTTCGTCACTGTGGTCGCCTTCGCGCTGGCTTGCGCGATCGGGCTCGGCGTCGCGCTGATGGGCCTGTCGGACTCACGCTGGCTCAGCCAGATCGCCCGCTTCTATGTCGAGATCATCCGCGGCGTGCCGATGCTGGTGCTGTTGTTCTGGATCGCCTTTGCCGGCGCGCCGGCCTTCGTCGCGGCATGGAACGCGCTGACGGCGCCGCTGCAAAGCGCCGGCCTCTTCGGTGAGCTGCTGGTACGCGACGTGTCGCTTTTATGGCGCGCCGTCATGGCGCTGACCATCGGCTATTCCGCCTTCATCTCGGAGGTGTTCCGCGCCGGTATCCAGGCGGTCGAGAAGGGCCAGATCGAGGCGGCGAAGGCGCTCGGGCTGACGCGCACGCAGCGCTTCCGGCTCGTCATCTTTCCGCAGGCGATCCGCACCATCCTGCCGCCGCTCGGCAATGATTTCGTCGCCATGGTCAAGGATTCCTCGCTGGTCTCGGTGCTCGGCGTCGCCGACATCACCCAGATGGGCAAGATCTACGCCGCCGGCTCGTTCCGCTTCTTCGAAACCTATTCCATCGTCGCCTATATCTATCTCATGCTGACCGTCGGCTTGTCGCTGGCCCTGCGGGCGCTGGAGAAGCGGCTGCGCCACCAGAATGGGTAATAGAAGGCAGGCGAAATCGGCGCTACCATCGAGCGGACCGGGGAGGACCCATGATCATCGACAAGGCCAATGCGGCGCTGGAAGCGGTTTACACGGCCGACACGCCTGAGGCGCTCGCCAAGGCCTATGCGCAATGGGCCGCGACCTATGACGGTGAAATCGCGGCGCTCGGCTATCTCCTGCCGTTCCTGATCACCGCCTGGGTGGCGCGCCACGTGCCGCCGGGCGAAGGGCCGCTCCTCGACGCCGGCTGCGGCACCGGCCTGTCGGGGCCGTCGCTCAAGGCGCTCGGCTACCACGATATTGCCGGGCTCGACCTGTCGCAGGACATGCTGAAAATCGCCGGCAGCCGGCAGGCCTACAGCGAGCTGAAACAGGCGATGCTCGGCGGGCCATTGCCCTGGCCGGACGGGTATTTCCGCGCCTTCTTCTCGACCGGCGTGTTCACCATCAGCCACGCGCCGGCGTCGGCCCTGCATGAACTGGTACGCATCACCAGGAAGGGCGGCCACGCCATCTTCACGGTCCGTGACCAGGTGTTTGAAAGCGGCGGGTTCAAGGCTGTGCTTGGCGAACTGGAGCAGGCGAAAAAATGGCGGCCGGTCGAGGAGAGCCCATGGTTCCGCTGCTATGCGATCGCCGAGCCCGACGCGCTGGTGAAAACGTTTGTGTTCGAGGTAATTTGAGTAAGCTTGGCGGTTGCTCCTCGCCCCCGCAAAGCGGGGGAGAGGTGGCCCGGCGAAGCCGGGACGGAGAGGGGGACCACATCCGCGAAGCCAGAACCCGGTGAGGAATCGGGCGAGAGACCGGCCATATGCGAAATCTGCCAAAATGCTCCAACGCCGCGATGGCCCCTCTCCGTCCCGGCTTCGCCGGGCCACCTCTCCCCACTCCGTGGGGCGAGGAACCCAGGTTTCGCGCCACGCACCCGCCGATTGCTGAAAAGCCAAAACATTGATATGAGCAACGCCATGGAAGAGCTTTTTGGCGATCCGGCCTATAAAGGTTTCGTGCTGCAGGACAGAAAACGCCTGCCGTCGCGATTTTCCGCGCGCGTCTGCGGGGCGCTGACCAGCCGACTTAGCTAGGGCGGACTCGCCAGGCTGTTTCGCCGGGCCGACCGGCGTCCTTTTCCCTTTTTAAATCGACGGATTTACGCAAATGAGCGCACCGCGCACCCTCTATGACAAGATTTTCGACGACCATGTCGTCGACCGCCAGGACGACGGCACCTGCCTGCTCTATATCGACCGCCATCTGGTCCACGAAGTCACCAGCCCGCAGGCTTTCGAAGGCCTGCGCATGACCGGCCGCAAGGTTCGGCATCCGGAAAAGACGCTGGCCGTGGTCGACCACAATGTGTCGACCTCGCCGGAACGCAAGTTCGGCATCAAGAACGAGGAAAGCCGCATTCAGGTCGAGGCACTGGCCAAGAACGCCAAGGATTTCGGTATCGAATATTATTCCGAGAAGGATATCCGCCAGGGCATCGTCCACATCATCGGTCCCGAGCAGGGCTTTACGCTGCCCGGCATGACCATCGTCTGCGGCGACAGCCACACCTCGACGCATGGCGCGTTCGGGGCGCTGGCGCATGGCATCGGCACCTCGGAAGTCGAGCATGTGCTGGCGACGCAGACGCTGATCCAGCGCAAGGCCAAGAACATGCTGGTGCGCGTCGACGGCGCACTGCCGGAAGGCGTCACCGCCAAGGACATCATCCTCGCCATCATCGGTGAGATCGGCACGGCCGGCGGCACCGGCTATGTTATCGAATATGCCGGCGAGGCGATCCGCGCGCTGTCGATGGAAGGCCGCATGACGATCTGCAACATGTCGATCGAAGCCGGCGCGCGCGCCGGCCTGATCGCGCCCGACGAGACCACCTTCGCCTATGTCAAGGACAAGCCGCGCGCCCCCAAGGGCGAAGCCTGGGACGCCGCGCTCGCCTATTGGAAGACGCTGCAGTCCGACGAAGGCGCGCATTTCGACAAGGTGGTCGTGCTCGACGCGGCAAAACTGCCGCCGATCGTCTCCTGGGGCTCCTCGCCCGAGGACGTGGTCTCGGTGCAAGGCATCGTGCCGAACCCGGACGATATAACCGACGAGAACAAGCGCACGTCCAAGCAACGCGCACTCGATTATATGGGCCTGAAGCCGGGCACCAAGATCACCGATATCGAACTCGATCGCGTCTTCATCGGCTCCTGCACCAATGGCCGCATCGAGGATCTGCGCGCCGCCGCCAAGGTGATCGAGGGCAAGAAGGTCAACCCGCGGGTCAGTGCGATGATCGTGCCGGGCTCCGGTCTGGTCAAGGAACAGGCCGAGGCCGAAGGCCTAGACAAGATCTTTGTCGCCGCCGGCTTCGACTGGCGTGAGCCGGGCTGCTCGATGTGCCTTGCCATGAACGACGACCGGCTGAAGCCGCATGAGCGCTGCGCCTCGACCTCGAACCGCAATTTCGAAGGGCGCCAAGGCTTCAAGGGCCGCACGCATCTGGTATCGCCGGCAATGGCGGCGGCGGCAGCGATTGCCGGCCATTTCGTCGACATCCGCGAGTGGAAATAGGGCAGGGGCTCTCGCGCAGTTAGATATGAGGTGCCCGAGCCGCAATGCGGTTCGGGCATTCTTCAGCCGGGCCGCCTGACGAATTCGTGGAATCCCTCACGGCGGCCGGGTTGATCCTTTGCGACGACCAGCGCCAGTTCTCGCTCGTCGAAGAGTTTGAACCATTCGTCCCATTCGACCAGTTCATAGCCGCCGGCATTGACTGGGCGTTCGGCCTCATCCTGGTCCTGGTAGGCATGCTGGCCGAAGACCAGCCTCAGCATGGGCTGCGTTCCGGCTTCGGGCGACACGTCGACGATCGCCGGAAAGCCGGCGCGCGCCGCGGCCCATGAGCGAATTGCATCGTGATCGGTCAGCATGATCGTGTCGGCCATCGGAGCGTCTCCTGGTTGCCGTCGTGAAACGCCGCTCGCCGTTCGCGGTTCCGCCCAGCGGCCTTGTCGACGCACCCGTCGTATATTCGCTTTCGCTTAACCGCTTGTTTGGGCTTCCGCTCTAACGTCTCCTGAGGGAAGCGAGGGGAAATTACAGCGCTTGGACACCGGACTGCTCATAGCGCTGCTCAATCCAGCTATCGCCCTCACACTCGGCACGGCATTTCTCGTGCTGTGGTTCCATCAGCGTCACCGTCCCTATCTGGCTGTGCTGGCGGCGGGCTACTCGGCTTCGGCCGCAGGCTTCCTGCTCCAGTATTTCACGCTGCCGGTCGGTATGGCGCCCACCAAGCTCATCTCGATCCTGTGCTTCACCTTTGCCACCTGCTGTCTCGCCGGCGCGGTCATTGCGCGCTACGGGCGGCGCGTGCCTTACCCGGCGGTCGGCATTCTGGCCTGCGGCGGACTGGCCGCGTTCTCGTGGTTTCTTTTTGCCCGGCCGGATCTCACCTGGCGCATCCTTGCAATCAATTTCAGCTTCGGGGGCATCAGCCTGGTTGTCGCCGCCGAGTTGCGCGTGGTGCGCAACAACGGCCCGACGGAAATGATCTTGTTCGTGCTGTCGCTGCTTTCCGGCCTGAACTTCCTGGCGCGGACCCTTGCCGTCGTCATCGCGCATGGGCCGTTCACCAGCTATGAAGGGCTTTACACCTCGTCCTACTGGACGACGGCGCTGCTGTCGCATGCATTGCTGTCGCTGCTTATTGCACTTTGCCTGTTCGGCGCCGCCGCGCTGGATGTGATGAAGGCCCTGAAGACCGAAACCCTGACAGACCCGCTGTCGGGGCTGCTCAACCGCCGCGGTTTCGAAGAGCGTGCCACGGTGGTCCTGCAGCACTGTGCCACGGCGCGGTTGCCGGTTACGCTGGTGCTGGCCGATCTCGATCATTTCAAGGCACTCAACGATCAGCATGGTCACGCGGCCGGCGATCGTGTCATCGCTGACTTCGCCGCCAAGCTTCTATCGGCTGCAGGTACGGGTGGCGTTGCCGGCCGCATCGGCGGCGAGGAGTTTGCCGTGCTTTTGCCGCTCAGCGACCTTGGCGCGGCGAGACTGTTTGCCGAAACCATTCGCACGCTCTATTCGGCGGGCAGAATCGACGGGCTTCCGCCCGAGACAAGGGTGACCGCGAGCTTCGGCGTGGCCGCCCGCACTAGCGACGAAGGGCTGGACCCGCTGATGCGCCGTGCCGACGAAGCACTCTACAAAGCCAAGAGGAATGGCCGCGACAGCGTGTGCCTGTCCTATCAGCGGCCTGAAACAGTCGTCCTTCCCAATCGGACCAGTGCTGGCTGAGCGTCAGCGGCGCCGTCGAATTAACGTCTTTTTCGCGCCTCGGTGATTTGCTGTTCGGCGGGGAGTGCCAAAAACGCCATGGGCAGCGCTAATTTCATCCTGGTGATCAACCTGTTCGTTGCCGGGCTGCTGGCGGCGGCCTTCATGACGATCGCGGTCTATGACGCCGGCCGGGTGTCGGCGCGCTGGCTGGCGTTCGGCTATGTGCTCGGCATGGCTTATTTCGCGATCGAGTTCAGCATTCCTGCCTTCGACAATGCGCGTCCCGTGGTTGTCGCCGCCTTTGCCGCCTTCCTCGGCGCTACCGTCGCCTTCAATGGCGGGCTTGCCCATAAATACCGCGTTTCGCCGCCTTGGCCGCCGATGCTGTTCTTCCTGGTCTTCGCCACCCTCGCGGTCTACTTCGTCCAGGACCTGCCACGCCAATCCTTTGTGCGAATGGCGGCCTACCAGCTTCCCTATGCGGCCATGCAATTCACCGGGCTGGCGATCGTCTTGTCGTCCAGGCAAAGACGCGAGCGGCTCGACTATATGCTGATGGCTGTCCTGGCGGCCAGCACCTTGCAGTTCGCCAGCAAACCCTTCATCGCCCATGCGCTCGGCGGCTGGGGTGCCAACCCGCAATCTTATGCGCAGACCAGTTACGCGTTGGTGTCGCAGTCGATCGGCACCGTGTTCGGCCTGGCGCTTGCGCTGGTGACGCTGGCTATCCTGGTCCGCGACGTGCTCGCCGAGGCGACGTCGAAGTCGGAAACCGATACGCTTTCACGGCTGCTCAACCGTGGCGGCTTCGAGCGCCATGCCGAGATCGCACTGCGCGACGCCATGCGGCGGGCCGTTCCAGCGGCACTGGTCATTGCCGATCTCGACCATTTCAAGCGCATCAACGATACTTACGGCCACGCGTCCGGCGATCGGGTCATCGAGACCTTTGCCGGTTTTCTCCGCGATGCCGCGGCCGACCATCATGTTGCCGGCCGCATCGGCGGCGAGGAATTCGCTATTTTCCTGCCAGGGACCAATCTAGCCGCCGCCCGGCTCTTTGCCGAGGGTACGCGTAGCGCCTTCGGTGCCACGCCGATCGACTGCCTGCCCGCGGATCACCGCTGCAGCGCCAGTTTCGGCGTTGCCGAGCTTGGTCCGGGCGAAAGCTTTTCCGACCTGCTGCGGCGCGCCGACAAAGCGCTCTATCAGGCGAAGGGCAGCGGCCGCGATTGTGTGCGTGTCTCGGTGGGGTCGGCTGTTGCCCAGCCGGCAGCGGTGGCAAAAGGCGGCGTGGCCGTCAGCGGCAGGGGCTGAGCTCCGGCATTTCGCCGTCGGAGAGGCCGTACATATAGCTGCGGCCCTTGACGAAAACCGGCGGCCTGTAGCAGTCGCCGCCGCGGACATCGTCCGATTCGTTTTCGTAGATCACGTCGGGCTGGCCGGCGCTGGTGTAGGCGGACAATTCCTTGGCGAGCTTGCCCTCGCCGACGAGGATACGCTTGTAGCCGGCGGCGCTTTCGATGACGAGATTGCCGAAGGAATCGGCATAGACGCGGTCGTGGTGACGCGTCCCGGCGAGTGCTGGTGCGGCGATGCCGAGGGCGAGCGCCGCCAATAGGAACCAGGGAAGGCGCGATCCTGCTGAATTCGAATGCATGGCGTGCTGCTCCTTTGCTGAGAGGCAAGCCTCCTCGAATCAGAAATTAACCTTTTATTAACCTTTGTTAAGAGGGCAACGGCAGCCGGGGCGAGGTCTCGGAAAACATGGTTAATTTCGAGCACCCACCGGCCATCATTCGGCCATGCCGTGTTCCCACCATCGCCGGCATCGAGCGCGACTCAAAAAGCATGAAAATCCGGGGGCTTGCCGGAGCATCGCGGCGGGTTCGATGCGCGGGAGAAAAGCAGCATGAGATTACGCCGCACGTTTCGGATGGCGCTGGCCATTCCGCCGCTGCTAACCGCCGCCGCCTGCGCGCCGCAGACCAGCGCGCCCAAGCTCGGCAATACGCCCGCCGCTTCCGTGTCGCTTGCTCCCGCCGCTAGCGAACCGACGGCACGGCAGCCGCGCACTGCAACCTACAAATGCGCCGACGGTAGCGTGATGACCATCGAGAACCTCGGCACGTCGGTGCGCGTCCTCGGCCCCGACGGCACCAGCGCCGAGCTGCCGGCCTCACCGGCCAATCAGACAAGCCGCTACGGCGAGGCGCATGACGCAATCGTGATCGATGGGCGTGATGCGCTGGTGATGAAGGGCGGTGCATCACCGCTGGCCTGCAAGCGCTGATCCGCCCCTTGCGCCAGCCATATTTTTGCAGTGCAGCGACATTGTGCCGGCTCAAGGCAACAGCCCTAATCGATTGAAGCTGAAAGCCTCGCTTTCGTCAGACTAAATTACGTTTTCGAAACGGTTTTCCGGCTTTGACGCGGTGCAAAAAGAGCATTAGAAACCGGCTGTCCGAAGTCGCAACCGGAAGCGGCAATGCCGCATTTCCACCTGAGGCTCCAGAGACGCCGAACTGGGGGAGCCATGAGCAAATCACCAGCCACCCGCGAATTTGCCAGACGCGAACGGCCGCTTTCGCCGCATTTGACCGTCTATCGGCCGCCGATCACCATGACGATGTCGATCGTCCACCGCATCACCGGCGGGGCGCTCTATTTCGGCACGCTGCTGGTCGCCCTGTGGCTGATGGCGGCGGCGAGCTCGGAGGCGACCTTCAATGCTGTCAACTGGGCCTTCGGCTCGTGGCTGGGACGGCTGGTGCTGTTCGGCTACAGCTGGGCGCTGATGCACCACATGCTGGGCGGTGTGCGCCATCTTATCTGGGACACTGGGGCAGGGCTGGAAAAGCATACGGCCTCGAGGATCGCCTGGGCGACGCTGGCCGGCTCGGTCACGCTGACGCTGCTGATCTGGATTGCCGGCTACATGGCGCGGGGAGCCTGACATGAACGGCAAGAACACCGACATGCGCACGCCGCTGGCCAAGGTCCGCGGCCTCGGTTCCGCCCGCGAGGGTACCGGCCATTTCTGGCGCCAGCGGCTGACGGCCATCTCCAATATCCCGCTGGTCCTGTTCTTCGTCGGCTTCCTGATCGCACTCAACGGCGCCAGCTATCTCGAGGTGCGCGCCGCACTTGCCAATCCGTTCGTGGCACTGGTGCTGGCGCTGGTGTTGTTGTCGGTGCTCTACCACATGCGGCTCGGCATGCAGGCAATCATCGAAGACTATGTGCACGGCGAAGGCGCCAGGCTGGCGCTGCTCGCCCTCAACACATTCTTTCCCGTAGTCGTCGGCGTCGCCTCGGTCTTCGCCCTGCTTAAACTGGCATTTGGAGGCTGAGTTTTGGCCAAGGACGCTAAGAACGCCAACACGGCTTCCGCCTATAGCTATGTCGACCACAAATTCGACGTCGTGGTCGTCGGCGCCGGCGGCGCCGGCCTGCGCGCCACGCTCGGCATGGCCGAACAGGGCCTGCGCACCGCCTGCATCACCAAGGTGTTCCCGACGCGCTCGCATACGGTGGCGGCGCAGGGCGGCATTGCCGCCTCGCTCGCCAATATGGGGCCAGACAACTGGCAGTGGCATCTCTTCGACACGGTCAAGGGCTCGGATTGGCTGGGCGACACCGACGCGCAGGAATACATGGTGCGCGAGGCGCCGGCGGCGGTCTACGAGCTCGAGCATTACGGCGTTCCCTTCAGCCGCACCGAGGACGGGAAAATCTACCAGCGGCCGTTCGGCGGCATGATGATGAATTTCGGCGAGGGGCCGCCAGTGCAGCGCACCTGTGCGGCCGCCGACCGCACCGGCCACGCCATGCTGCACACGCTCTACGGCCAGTCGCTGAAGCACAATGCGCAGTTCTTCATCGAGTATTTCGCGCTCGACCTGATCATGGAGCCGGACGGAACCTGCACCGGCGTCGTCGCCTGGAACCTCGACGACGGCACCATCCATCGTTTTTCGGCCAAGATGGTGGTGCTGGCGACAGGCGGCTATGGCCGCGCCTATTTCTCGGCCACTTCGGCGCATACCTGCACCGGCGATGGCGGCGGCATGGCCGCACGCGCAGGCCTGCCGCTGCAGGACATGGAGTTCGTGCAGTTCCACCCGACCGGCATCTACGGCGCCGGCTGCCTGATCACCGAGGGCGCGCGCGGCGAGGGCGGCTATCTCGTCAATTCCGAGGGCGAGCGCTTCATGGAGCGTTACGCGCCGTCAGCCAAGGACCTGGCTTCCCGAGACGTGGTCTCGCGCTGTATGACGCTGGAGATCCGCGAGGGCCGCGGCGTCGGCCCGAAGAAGGATCACATCTTCCTGCATCTCGACCATCTCGACCCGGCCGTTCTGCACGAGAGGCTTCCCGGTATCTCGGAATCGGCAAAGATCTTTGCCGGCGTCGACCTGACCAAGGAACCGATACCGGTGCTGCCGACGGTCCACTACAATATGGGCGGCGTGCCGACCAACTACTGGGGCGAGGTGCTGAACCCGACGGCGTCGAATCCGGACCAGGTGTCACCCGGGCTGATGGCGGTCGGCGAGGCCGGCTGCGCCTCGGTGCACGGCGCCAACCGGCTGGGCTCCAACTCGCTGATTGACCTGGTGGTGTTCGGCCGCGCGGCGGCGATCCGGGCCGGCCAGGTGATCGACCGCACCTCGGCGATCCCATCGCCCAACGAGGCTTCGGTCGAAAAGATCATGGATCGCTTCGACCGGCTGCGTCACGCCAACGGCTCGACGCCGACAGCGGTTTTGCGCGAAAAGATGCAGAAGGCGATGCAGGAGGACGCAGCGGTGTTCCGCACCCAGGAATCGCTGCAAAGCGGCTGCAGGCGCATTTCGCAGCTGTGGGGCGAGCTCAAGGACGTGAAAGTGTTCGATCGCTCGATGATCTGGAACTCCGATCTGGTCGAGACGCTGGAGCTGGAAAACCTGATGGCCAACGCCATCACCACCGTCTACGGCGCCGAGGCGCGCAAGGAAAGCCGCGGCGCGCACGCGCGGGAGGACTTTTCGGCCCGCGACGACGCCAATTGGCGCAAGCACACGCTGGCCCGGCTCAACGAGGCCGGCGAGGTGGCGCTCACCTATCGGCCGGTGCACACCGAGACGCTGCTCAAGGAGGCAGACGGCGGCATCAACCCGGCCAAGATCGCGCCAAAGGCCAGGGTGTATTGATCATGGCGGTGGCGGCAGCTGGATATTCCGGCACACCCCTTCCAGCCAAGCTCGGCCTGAAGGACGGGATGATTGCCGCCTTCGTCGCCTTGCCGCCCGAACTGGACGACCTTGCCGAAGCCGTGGATTTTGCCGGGCTCGACCGGCTGGCCAACTGGTCGGCGATTTCGGGCGTTCATCAGAAATATGATGCGGTGCATGCTTTCGCCCGGCAGCGTGTCGAGATCGAGGACCGTCTTGGCGACGTCGAAGCGGCGATCAAGCGGGACGGCATGGTCTGGGTGTCATGGCCAAAGAAGGCATCGAAAGTGCCGACCGACGTCACCGAGGACGTTATCCGCGCCGAGGCGCTGAAGCTCGACCTCGTCGACGTCAAGGTCGCCGCCATAAACGAGATCTGGTCCGGGCTGAAGCTCGTCATCCGAAAGGACCTGAGGTAATGGTCGAACTCACGCTCCCGAAAAACTCGAAGATCATGGCCGGAAAAACCTGGCCGAAGCCGGAGGGCGCGACCAATCTGCGCGAATACCGTATCTACCGCTGGTCGCCGGACGATGACGAGAACCCGCGCATGGACACGTATTTCGTCGACATGGACGATTGCGGGCCGATGGTGCTCGACGCGCTGCTCTGGATCAAGAACAAGATCGACCCGACCCTGACGCTGCGCCGCTCCTGCCGCGAAGGCATTTGCGGCTCCTGTGCCATGAACATCGACGGGTCGAATACGCTGGCCTGCACCAAGGGCTGTGACGACATTTCCGGCGCGATCAAGGTCTATCCGCTGCCGCACATGGCCGTGGTCAAGGACCTGGTGCCCGACCTCACCAATTTCTACGCCCAGCACGCCTCGATCGAGCCGTGGCTGAAGACGGTATCGCCCGAGCCGGCCAAGGAGTGGCTGCAGAGCCACGAGGACCGCGAAAAGCTCGACGGGCTCTACGAGTGCATATTGTGCGCCTGCTGCTCGACCTCCTGCCCGAGCTACTGGTGGAACGGCGAGCGCTATCTCGGCCCGGCGACGCTGCTGCAGGCCTATCGCTGGCTGATCGATTCCAGGGACGAGGCGACGGGCGAGCGGCTCGACAACCTCGAAGACCCGTTCCGGCTCTACCGCTGCCACACCATCATGAACTGCGCCCAGACCTGCCCCAAGGGGCTCAACCCGGCCAAGGCGATCGCCGAGATCAAGAAGATGATGGTGGAGCGACGGGTTTAGGGTTGCGGGCGGGATTGTCTCATCCGCAGCGATCCTTCGCGCCCCCCTCTGTCCTGCCGGACATCTCCCCCACGGGTGGGGAGATTGGCTGCCATCACGGCTTTCGCCAATCTCCAAGGTTGAAGGATGACGCGGTGTCGGCGAAGCTGCCGATCTCCCTCCTTGTGGGGAAGATGTCCGGCAGGACAGAGGGGGGCGCTGTCCCGCCAGCCTCAGAAAGGATTGTAGCCCAATGAGCGATGACCTTCCCATCCTCTCTCCCATCGAAGCGCGCGTGCTCGGCTGCCTGATCGAGAAGAAGGAGCTGACGCCGGATGTCTATCCGCTGACGCTCAATGCGGCACTTGCGGCGGCCAACCAGAAAACGGCGCGCGAGCCGGTGATGTCGGTCGAACTTGGCGAGGTCAGAAGGGCGCTTGGCCAGCTCGAGCAGAAGGGCCTCGTCAGGCAGGTGTTCGCGTCGCGCGTCGAGCGCTACGAGCATGTCGTGGCGCAGCGCTTTTCCCTGACCTCGGCGCAGATCGCGCTGCTCGGCCTGTTGCTGCTGCGCGGCCCGCAGACGGCCTATGAATTGCTGGCACGAAGCGAGCGTATGGCGCGGCTGCCGTCGATCGACGAGCTTCGCGGCAACCTCGATCTGCTGATCGGCCGCCGGCCACCGTTGGTGCAGCAGATCGATCGCGGGCCAGGCCAGCGCGAAGATCGCTATGTCCATCTGCTCAGCGGGCCAGTGGAGGCGTTGGCGGCCTCGGCGCCATGGCAACCACCGGCAGCGGCGCCCGACCTCGAAGCGCGCGTGCGTGCGCTGGAGGAAGAGCTTGCGGCGCTGCGTGCACGCCTCGAGGTGCTCGCTGGCGAAAGAAGCCAATAATCATTCGAGATGTCGGAGGGACAGCGCCCCCCTCTGTCCTGCCGGACATCTCCCCCACATGGGGGGAGATTGGATGTCACGTCGGCCTTCGCCAATCTCAAACGTTGAAAGATTGCGGGACGGCGAAGCTGCCAATCTCCCCCCTCGTGGGGGAGATGTCCGGCAGGACAGAGGGGGGCGCGACGGATCGCCAGCCTCTGGAAAAGCAAAACGCCGGCTCTGGGCCGGCGTTTTCCTGGCAAAGTGGTCTGCTCACCCGAGCCTGGCGTCGAGCGATACTTTGATGGCGCCGAGCGCTTTTGAAACCGGGCATTCGGCCTTGGCCTTCTCGGCCAATTCCTTGAACTTGGCGGCATCGATGCCCGGTACCTTGCCGACCAGCGTGATCGCGCTGCCAGTGATGCCGGTGCCGGGAACCAGCGTTACCACGGCCTTGGCGTCGAGCTCGGCGGCCGGAGTGCCGTTCTCGGCGAGAAAATGCGAAAGCTGCATGGCGTAGCAGCCGGCATGGGCGGCGGCGATCAGCTCCTCCGGGTTGGTGCCGGATTTGCCGCTCTCATCCTCGAAACGCATCTTGGCTGAATAGGGCGTGCCCTTCAGCGTCCCGCTCTGGGTTTCGAGTGTGCCTTTGCCTTCCTTGAAACTGCCTTTCCAAACGGCGTTGGCGGTGCGGTCCATCAATTCCTCCTTGATTGTCGTGGCTGAGCCCGTGATCGGCATCCAGTCGACTATAGCGCGCGCGGGAGCGAAGGCCACCCGCGCTTTCGTATCGGCGGCAGCATGGTCGGGCAAAATCGCTCGGGAAAATATCGCAAAAAAATATGCGTGCAAAAAATGTCGACTTCCATCTGTCCCGGCCGTCCTGCGGGCGGCCATGAAATTGGTGGCCGGATGGAGGACCACATGAACAATCTGTTTTCTGCTCACCCGACAAGCACCAGCCACAGGGCCGGTGAACAACAAGCCGACTGGTCGCGCGTGCCGCCTTCCGGCTTCGGCCGGCTGCTTGCGGCGATTGCCATCATCGGCATTGCGGTGTCCTTTCTGGATTATGCAGCGGGGCTCGACTATGCCGCCGCCAAAGGCCCGGCCAATGTTTCCGTAGCCTCGTCCTACGGTCCAACCCAGGAATGGAGGTAAAGATGAAATACGTTTGCCTGGTCTACGGTGAAGAAAAAGATCTCTACGCAATGACGCCTGCGAGGCTAGCCAAGCTCGACGCCGATTCACTGGCCTATGACAGGTCGGTGGCGCAAAGCGGACGGCTGGTCATAGCGCAGGCGCTGCAATCGGTGAAGACGTCGAAGACCGTGCGCCGGCGCAAAGGCAAGCGGCTGGTTACCGACGGCCCCTTCGCCGAAACCAAGGAGCAGTTGCTCGGTTTTGTCATGATCGAGGCCGAGGATCTCGACGAGGCGCTGGAGATCGCCGGCGGCATTCCGCTGGCCGAAATCGGCACGATCGAGGTGCGGGCGATCTACAACGTGCCGGGGTCGTAGGGATGTCGGCGGCCGGCGACTGGCGCAGGCTGTCGGTTTCTTCAATCGGCGCAACTTTTGCGTGTTGAAGCGAAGCAATACTTCTCCTATCGTCGCCCGAGATTGGGGGATCTTGGGGCATGCATATATTGATTGCTGCAATCGGCCTGCTGGGGGCAGCGGCGTTCTGGTGGTACCGGCTGAAGACCATGAACGACGCGGCGCGTGAGGTTGCCGACGTCGTTGGCCGCGTCCAGGGCAACGTCCGCCGCAAGAAACTGCGCAAGCAGGCGGCGCTCTCGCCGCTGACGGCGATCGACGATCCGGTCGTGGCCGCCGCGACGCTGATCACCGCCATCGTTTCCGAACATGGTCCTGTGCTGCCGCAACGCGAAGCTGCCATTCGATCGGTGATCTCGGAGATTGCCGACAAAAAACAGACCGATGAAGCGGTGATCTACGCCAAATGGGCGGCATCGCAAATCGACGACGCCACGGTCGTCATCGACAAGCTGGCACCGTTCCTGCGGGAACGGCTCGACGCGGCCGAAAGGAGCGATCTGCTGCGGATGGTCAGCCGTGCGGCGGAAGCCGGCGGGCAAAACCTGCAGATTCCCGACCAGCGCATGCTGCGACTGCGCCAGAAGCTGGGCTTCGAGGTCAACTAAGTTCCCTGACACGGAAATTTGGCAGACCGCATGGCGATTAAGCCGAGACGCCTGATCGCTTCGTCATCCTGGCGCGAAGCAAGGAGCGAAGCGACGCGGCGCAGACCCCAGGATCCATGCCGTGACCTTAAGGCGTCGCGACGGTGCAGAATTCTGCTCCGCTGCATTCTTCGTCTCAGGTCACGGCATGGATCTTGGGTCTTCTCTCCGCTTCGCGTTGCTACGCCCAAGGATGACGAAGTTGGGGGAGCATCAGGGCCTGTTTAGATCGCCTCGCCTTTCAATAGTTTCGGCGTGTCGCCGGACAGACCCGACGCCTGGCGGATGAAAAAGCCCTTCAGCCGCGGCATGCGCTCGACGAGGCCGAGGCCGATGTCGCGCAAAGTGCGCAGCGGGCCGAAATCGTTGGAAAACAGCCGGTTCAGCACATCGGTGGTGATGCCCATCTGCACCGTGTCGAAACGGCGCCATTGCTGGTAGCGCTCGAGCACGTCCAGCGCGCCGATGTCCTGGCCGAGCCGGTCGGCTTCGACCACCACTTCGGCAAGTGCAGCCACGTCCTTGAAGCCGAGATTGAGGCCCTGGCCGGCGATCGGATGAATGCCGTGGGCGGCGTCGCCGGCCAAGGCGATGCGCGGCACGACGAAGGCGCGCGCAATGGTCAGCCCGAGCGGCCAGGCGCGGGGCTTGTCGGCGATATGGATTTCGCCGAGCTTGAGGCCAAAGCGGTGCTCGAGCTCATATTCCAGGACCAGGGTGTCGCCCGCGACCAGCTTTTCGGCATCCTGCGACCGTTCGACCCAGACGATTGACGAACGGTTGGTACCGTCCTTGCCCGGCTTGAGTGGCAGCGTGGCAAAGGGGCCGGCTGGCAGAAAATGCTCTTCGGCGCGGCCGTTGTGCGGCCGCTCATGCGCCACCGTGCAGACGATGCCGGACTGCCCATACTCCCATTTCACCGTCTTGATGCCGGCCATGTCGCGCAGCTTCGAGTTGACGCCGTCGGCGGCGACCAGCAGGCGCGCTTTCAGCGTCGCGCCATCGGCAAGATGCACGGTGATGCCGGCACCGTTGATGTCGAAGGCGCTGACGGCGACGCCTTCGATGATGCCGATGCCGAGTTGTTCGGCGCGCCGGCGCAAGGCGCCGTTCAAATCCTTGTTGGCGACCATATGCGCAAAGGGTTCTCCGGGCGCGATCTCGCCGTCGAAGGTGAGGAACACTGGGCGGACCGGATCGGATGTGCGTGAATCGGTGACGATCATTTCGGTAATCGCCTGTGCCTCCGGCGCGATCTCGTTCCAGACGCCGAGCTGGTCGAGCATGCGGCACGCGGCGGCGGCAATCGCCGAGGCGCGGCCGTCCTTTTGCCAGACCCCGGCGGGTGCTGCATCGACGACGGCAACGGCAAGGCTCGGCCGCGCCTGCTTCAGCGATACGGCGGCGGCCAAGCCGATATAGCCGGCGCCGGCGACCAGAACGTCGAGCGAATTCTTGCTGTCCACCATGGCAATTCCTTTCGCAGCCTGACTGTCGCCGGGCATTCCGCCCTTGACTGCCCGCTGTTCCTGTCGGAAACCGCCATGGTAATTTTGCGGCGAGGTCAAGATGACGGCAGCCATGGACGAGCTTCTCGGCATTCTCGACCTCGAGCAGCTGGAACACAATCTGTATCGTGGTCGCAGCCCCAAGCTCGACTGGCAGCGCATCTTCGGCGGCCAGACCATCGCCCAGGCGCTGGTCGCCGCGCAGCGAACGGTCGAGCCCGAGCGCCATGTGCACTCGCTGCACGGTTATTTCATGCGGCCGGGCGACACCAAGGTGCCGATCATCTACGAGGTCGACCGCATCCGTGACGGCGGCTCCTTCACCACGCGCCGCGTCGTGGCGATCCAGCACGGCCAGGCGATCTTTTCGCTGGAAGCCTCGTTCCAGCAGGATGAGGTCGGCCTGGAACATCAGGTGCCGATGCCGCAGGACGTGCCGGCGCCCGACACGTTGCTGTCGCAGCGCGAGTTGCTGGGCAAGTTCGGCGAAGCGGTGCCCGACGGCATCAAGCGCTATTGGGAGCGCGACCGGCCGATCGAGATGAAGCCGGTGATGCTGAAGCATTATACCAGCCGGGAAAAGCTCGAGCCGAAGCAGAACATCTGGATCCGCACGACCGGCCCGGTGCCGGCCGACCGCGCCACGCAGGCGGCCGTGCTCGCTTACCTCTCCGACATGACGCTGCTCGACACCTCGACCTTTGCCCATGGCCGCGCCATTTTCGATCGCGATATCCAGGCGGCCAGCCTCGACCACGCCATGTGGTTCCACCGCAGCCACCCGCTCGACGACTGGATGCTGTACACGCAAGACAGCCCGTCGACGCAAGGATCGCGCGGCTTTACCCGCGGCTCGCTGTTTGCGCGCGACGGCACCTTGATCGCCTCCGTTGCCCAAGAAGGACTCATCCGGCTGAAGCGGCCGCCTGCGGAGTAGGCATTTTTCGAAATTTGCCTATTTTTTGAGCATATGCACTGCCGCGCCTGTGAACAGGCAGTCGACAAACCTTCCCGATTTCGTTGTTTAACAACAGCTTAACACCCTGCTTCGGCAATTGGCACGGAGCTTGAATCCTAGCGGGCACTCTCCGGCTCTCATGGGGATCGGCGAAGTCGTGCAAACGCGGGGACCCGCAACAGCAAAGGGTGAAACCTTATGAAGATCGTGATGGCAATCATAAAGCCGTTCAAGCTCGACGAGGTGCGCGAGGCGCTCACCGCAGTCGGCATCCAGGGCCTGACCGTCACCGAGGTAAAAGGCTACGGACGGCAGAAGGGGCACACGGAAATCTATCGCGGGGCGGAATACGCGGTCAGCTTCCTGCCGAAGATCAAGATCGAAGTCGCGGTCGCTGTCGACATGGTCGACAAGGCCGTCGAAGCCATCACCGCGGCGGCCAAGACCGGCCAGATCGGCGACGGCAAGATCTTCGTTTTCGGCATCGACCAGGCGGTGCGCATTCGCACCGGCGAAACAGACACCGACGCGCTTTGAGCTGCGGATACGTATTCCAATGGAGAGTTCAATGAATATTCCTTCCACCTTGAAGATAACGGGACGCGCGGCCGTTTTGGGCTCGCTCGCTCTCGCTGCACTGGGCACGGTTGCTGCGTTCGCGCAGGAAGCGGCACCGGCAGCACCGGCTGCGCCTGCGCCCGCGCTCGACACCGGCAACACCGCCTGGATGCTGACCTCGACGGCGCTGGTGCTGATGATGACCATCCCGGGCCTGGCGCTGTTTTACGGCGGCATGGTGCGCAAGAAGAACGTGCTCGCCACCATCATGCAGAGCTTTGCCATCACCTGCCTGGTGACGGTGCTGTGGTTCATGTTCGGCTACTCGCTGGCCTTCTCGGATGGCGGCGGCATGAATGCCTATCTCGGCGGCTTCTCGAAATTCTTCCACAACGGCATCACCACCTCGTCGCTGTGGCTGCCGGGCGTGGCGAACATCCCTGAGTTCGTCTTCTCGATGTTCCAGATGACCTTCGCCATCATCACGCCGGCGCTGATTGCCGGCGCCTTCGCCGAACGCATGAAGTTCTCGGCGCTGCTCATCTTCATGGGCGCGTGGCTGCTGGTGGTCTACGCCCCGATCGCGCACTGGGTGTGGGGCGGCGGCTTCCTCGGCACAGCCGGCGTTCTCGATTTCGCCGGCGGCACGGTTGTGCACATCAATGCCGGTGTTGCCGGCCTGGTCTGCGCGCTGGTTCTCGGCAAACGTGAAGGCTACGGCACCACCAACATGGCGCCGCACAACCTCGTCTACTCCGTCATCGGCGCTTCGCTGCTGTGGGTTGGCTGGTTCGGCTTCAACGCCGGCTCGGAGCTGGCCGCCGACGGCCTTGCCGGTGCCGCGATGCTGAACACCCAGGTTGCCGCAGCCGCTGCGGCGCTCGCCTGGATGTTCGCCGAATGGATCGTCGCCAAGAAGCCGAGCGTTCTCGGCATCATCTCGGGCGCCGTCGCCGGCCTGGTCGCGGTGACGCCGGCTTCCGGCTTCGTCAATCCGACCGGCGCCTTCATCGTCGGCATCGTCGCCGGCGTGCTGTGCTACGTCTCGGCCGTCAAGCTCAAGCACGCGTTCGGCTATGATGACTCGCTCGATGCGTTCGGCGTGCATGGCATCGGCGGCATCATCGGTGCATTGCTGACCGGCGTGCTCGCCGATCCGGCGATCAACAGCCTCGGCTCGGGTGCTTCTGTCGGCAAGCAGCTCTACGGTATCGTCTTCACCATCCTGTGGACGGCATTCGCGAGCTTCGTGATCCTCTACATCGTCAAGGCGCTGGTCGGCCTGCGTCCCTCCACCCAGGAAGAGGTCGAAGGCCTCGACATCAGCCAGCACGGCGAAGTGGTGCCGTAAGGTTTATTGGCTGGCACCGGCGTTTTGCCGGTGCCGGGAAGATCCCGTCGTGATGCTCCCGAAAGGGCTCACGCCTTGAGGCCCGGAAACCTTCCGGGCCTCTTTTTTGTGTGCAGGCGGTCGTTATGGCTCGATCACAATCGCTTGATCAAGGTGGCTCGATCCGCCGGCGGCGTGAAACAGCTGCGCCCTTCCCTGGGACGCAGATTGCCCATGGTTAATGCGCCCTTAACCTTCCCGCCGCTAGTCTGACAGCCGAATCTGCCGTGTTGCGCGTCCGCGCCCGGCCGGGCAACGACAGACGAGGAAGAGCATGCGTTCAGGGGCTTCAGCATCGCTTGCGCTGGCCGATACGGAGCGCGGCATCCGGTCGTTCGCGAGGCGCCAGGTCGGGCGGCTGGTCGGTGCCGGGCTCTTTGCTCTGGTTGGCTTCGGCGTCGCCGCCCTTGCCACCTGGAACGTCGCCGATCCGAGCTTTTCGCACGCCACCGACAATATCGTCACCAATGCAATGGGTTATGCCGGCGCCGTCTTTTCCGACATCGCCATGCAGTTCTTCGGACTTGCCGCCGTTGCGGCGCTGGTGCCGGCGGTGATCTGGGGATTTCTGCTGTTTACCGCGCGCGGTGTCGACCGCCTGCCGAAACGGGCGCTGGCCTGGTTCGGGTTTTCGCTGCTTGGCGCAGCAATTGCCGGCTGCGTGGTGCCGCCCAAGACCTGGCCGCTGCCGACCGGCCTCGGCGGCGTCTTCGGCGATATGGTGCTCAACATTCCCGGCCTGATCATCGGCGGCTATCCGACCGGCCTCGTTGCCAGCGTGCTCGCCGTGCTCCTGGCAGCGCCGGCGCTGTGGGTATTCTTGTATGGCTCGGCGCTGATTTCACGCAAGAACGGCTTCGCCGTCCTCGAACAGCCTGCCGTGCCCGACCCGCAGGACGACCTGCTTTTCGACAATGAAGAGGACGAGGGCGACGAAGGCATATTGGCGCTTGGCGCCATCACCCACTGGTGGCTGTCGCTGCGAGCCTATCTGCGCCGCCGCGCCGCGCGCCGGCGCGAGCGCGACGATTTCGAGCCGGAGATGGAGCCGCGCCCCAGCGCCTGGCGGCGGGCGGCCGAACGGGTCGAATCGGCCGAGTTCGCCGAGGCGCGGATGAGCCCGGGCGGGCGCGCCCGCGTCGAGCCGGAATTCTTCGCCGCCATGGTCAACGACCGCAGCGCCTCGATCGACCCCGACGATGCCGACGTCTTCGACGATGAGGATGACATGGATTTTGCACCGGAGCCCGCGGGCCAACGACGCAGCGCCCCGACAGCGCAGGTTCAGAATTTCCGCTCCGATGCGGCGACGCGCGTCGCAGCGCCGGCACCCCGCCCGGCTCCGGGCGCCCGCGTCCAGCGCGAGGCGCAGACCACACTGATCGGCTCGGAAAGGTTTGAAATGCCGTCGCTGCATTTCCTGTCCGAGCCGAAGAATGTCGTGCGCGATGCCAGCCTGTCGAAGGACGCGCTGGAGCAGAATGCCCGCCTGCTCGAGGGTGTGCTGGAGGATTTCGGCGTCAAGGGCGAGATCATCCATGTGCGTCCCGGCCCGGTGGTCACGCTTTATGAACTGGAGCCGGCGCCCGGCATCAAATCGTCGCGGGTCATCGGCCTTTCCGACGACATCGCCCGCTCGATGAGCGCGATCGCCTGCCGTGTCGCCGTGGTGCCAGGCCGCAACGCCATCGGCATCGAGCTGCCGAACGCCAAACGCGAGACCGTCTATCTCAGGGAGATACTCGCCAGCCGCGATTTCGAAACGACAAAGTCCAAGCTGGCGCTGGCGCTCGGCAAGACCATCAATGGCGAGGCGGTCATCGTCGACATTGCCAAGATGCCGCACGTGCTGGTCGCCGGCACCACCGGCTCGGGCAAGTCCGTCGCCATCAACACCATGATCCTGTCGCTGCTCTACCGGCTGACGCCGCAGGACTGCCGGCTGATCATGATCGATCCAAAGATGCTGGAGCTCTCGGTCTATGACGGCATTCCGCATCTTCTGACACCGGTGGTCACCGATCCGAAGAAGGCGGTGGTGGCGCTGAAATGGACCGTGCGCGAGATGGAGGACCGCTACCGCAAGATGTCCAAGGTCGGCGTCCGCAACATCGACGGGTTCAACGCGCGCGTGCAGCAGGCCGAGAAAAAAGGCGAAAGAATCTCGCGCACCGTGCAGACCGGCTTCGACCGCCAGACCGGCGAAGCGATCTACGAGACAGAGAATCTCGACCTCGAGCCGATGCCCTACATCGTCGTCATCATCGACGAGATGGCCGATTTGATGATGGTCGCCGGCAAGGACATCGAAGGCGCGGTGCAGCGCCTGGCGCAGATGGCGCGCGCCGCCGGCATCCATGTCATCATGGCGACGCAGCGGCCGTCGGTCGATGTCATCACCGGCACTATCAAGGCGAATTTCCCGACCCGTATCTCGTTCCAGGTGACGTCGAAGATCGACAGCCGCACCATCCTGGGCGAGCAGGGCGCCGAGCAGCTGCTCGGCATGGGCGATATGCTCTACATGGCCGGCGGCGGCCGCATCCAGCGCGTGCACGGTCCCTTCGTCTCCGACGACGAGGTGGAGAAGATCGTCGCACATCTGAAGCTGCAGGGCGTGCCGGAATATCTCGACGCCATCACCGAGGACGACGACAAGGATGACGACGAGCCGTCGGGCAAAGGCAGTGGCGGCGGCGACGGCGGCAATTTCGAGGATTCCGACGATCCCTACGACCAGGCGGTTGCGGTGGTGCTGCGCGACGGCAAGGCCTCGACCAGCTACATCCAGCGCCGGCTCGGCATCGGCTACAACCGCGCCGCCTCGATCATCGAGAAGATGGAGAAGGAAGGCATTGTCGGCCCGGCCAATCATGCCGGAAAACGCGAAATCCTGGTGCCGACGGAGGACGACAAGTTCTAGAGCCCGCGCCGGCAACCTTGAACCTTTTGGCGCGTTGCAACGGACCGGCGCCGTGCGGCCCGCCAAACTTAAGCCCAACTGGGGGGCCAGACCAATATAACGAGCAAGCAATCAGATGATGGTGACCGGCATGAAAAACGCAACTCTCGCCCCAAGCAGGGATTTCGCCCCAACCCGCCGGCAGGTGCTCGGCCTCGGTCTGGTCCTGGCCGGTGCGGCGGCCGCCAATCTCGTGCCCGGCTTCCAGCTGCTGGCGGCGGCGCAAGCAGCGGTTCCGGCGACGGCGCAGAAGATCGCCGATCATTTCTCCTCGGTCAAATCGATGAGCGGCGAGTTCGTGCAGTTCGGACCCAAGGGCGAGCAGACCGGCGGCAAGTTCTTTCTGGAACGGCCGGGCAAGATCCGCTTCAATTATGATGGCGCCTCGAATTTCAGGGTGATTTCCGACGGCAAGTCGGTGGTCATCCTCAACAAGAAGCTGCGGACCTCTGACCTCTACCCGCTGTCGAAGACGCCGCTGAAGCTGCTGCTCGACGACAAGATCGATCTCTCGGGCGGACGCGTCAGAAGCGTCAAGGAAGAGGACGACCTCACCACCATCCAGCTTGCCGACAAATCGGTGTTCGGCAATTCGAAGATCACCATGATGTTCGATCCGAAATCCTATGAATTGCGGCAGTGGACCATCACCGATGCGCAAGGCAAGGATACGACGGTGATGATCTTCAACACCAAGGAGGGCGTCAGCTTCGCCCCCGACACCTTCGCCATCGACTATACGGCGAACCGCGAGCTGAACACCAAGACGCGGTAGCTTTCTACCGCTAAGGGGCCTTCCGCGTTGGTGCGGGCGGCTTGTTTTTGCGGTGCGCGGCTGGCAGTAGTTTCCGCGATTGACTTCCGTCGGAGCCATCCGGCGGATCTTGCGTTGTCCGGAACCCCACATGCCGTTTTCCATCGCTACCTGGAACATCAACTCCGTCCGGCTGCGCATGCCGATCGTCGAGCGCCTGCTGGGCGCGCAGGCGCCGGACGTGCTCTGCCTGCAGGAAACCAAGGTTCCGGACGAATTGTTTCCGGAGAAGGCGTTCCGCAAGCTCGGCTACGAGCACATCGCCTTCCATGGCCAGAAGGGCTATCACGGCGTTGCGACCATAGCGCGGCGGCCGATCGAGGTGGTCGAAAAGCGCCGCTTCTGCGACATCGACGACAGCCGACATCTGTCGGTCACCGTGAACGCCGGCGGCAAGACGATCCTGCTGCACAATTTCTACGTTCCGGCCGGCGGCGACGAGCCCGACCCGGCCGTCAACCGCAAGTTCAAGCACAAGCTCGATTTCGTTGCCGAGATGAACGCCGTGCGCGCCGAGCATGGCGAGCACTCCGGCTCGATCTTGGTCGGCGACCTCAACATCGCGCCGCTCGAGCACGATGTCTGGTCGCACAAGCAGCTCCTCAACGTCGTCAGCCATACGCCGGTCGAGACGGAAAACTTCGAGGCGATGCGGCTCGCCGGCAACTGGATCGACCTGATGCGGCTCAATGTGCCTTACGAGGAGAAACTCTACACCTGGTGGAGCTATCGCGCCCAGGATTGGCAGGCCTCAAATCGCGGCCGCCGCCTCGACCATATCTGGTCGTCGCCAAACCTGGTGTCGCATTTTGCCGGCTATGAAATCCTGCGGCCGGCGCGCGGCTGGGAACGGCCCTCGGACCATGTGCCGGTGATCGGTCGTTTCAACCTCGATTAGCTTTGTTTCGCCTTAACAACTCAGCGAAACCTGAAGCTATCCGCGATGTAGTCGGGACGGGCGTTGAGCGTGGCGAAAACGTCCTCGAGGTCAGGCGCCCCCGCCAATATGCCCGACAGGACCAGCGTCGTCGCGACGCCGACGCCGTTGCCGCCGGCGATGTCGTGCTCGACGCTGTCGCCGACGCAGACCACGCTGTCGCGCTCCGGGTGGCCCGCCAGTGCCAGCGCGGCCTCGAATATCTGCGGATTGGGCTTGCCAATGCGCGCCACGCTGCCGCCGAGGCTCTCATAGAGATCGGCGAGCCGGCCGGCGCCGAAGCGAGGGCCGACGGCAGTCAGCATGATCTTGTCGGGATTGGTGCAGAAGCATGGCACCCGGCGCGCCGCCGCCGGGCCAAGAAGCCGGCGATAATGGTCGAGGTCGTAGCGATCGCCCTCGCTGGCGGAAATCAGCACCAGTTCGGCATCGTCGCCGTCCCTGGCCAGGACGAAGGGCAGGCCGTCGACAGCCGAACGGTCATTGTCGCGGCGGATCAGCAGGCATTTTGTCTGCGGGCGCAGGGCTCCGGAGGCCGCCATTTGGTGGAAGGAGCGCCACGCCACCTCGCCGGAGGAGACAAAGTGATCCCAGCTTCCCGGTTCGAAGCCGAGCTTCAGCAGGCGGCGCTCATTGGGTTGCGCCCGCTTGCCGGAATTCGAGATCAGCACGATGGTCTTGCCGGCGCGCTTGAGTGCCGACAAGGCTTCGACAGCACCTGGATAGGCGCTGGTGCCGTCGTGCAGCACACCAAACTGGTCGAGCAGGAACACCTGATAGCGGTCGATCAGTGCGGCGATGCCGTCGAGGTGTTGAATTGCCTTGGCCGTCATAAAAGCCCCGCTGCGCTTGCGCCCATCAGCGCCAGCCGCGCCGTGCCGGCAGCGGCCTCCTCCGAAAAAGCCGGTACGAGAGCGACGCCGAGCTTGCGCTGCCGGATCGCTGTCCAGGCCGGATTGGCCGCACCGCCGCCGACGCTCCTGACCGATGTCAGCCGGGGTGCGCCGAGTTCGGCAAGCCGGCGATAGCCGAGCGCTTCGATCGCCGCAATACCCTCGAACATCGCTTTCAGATAATCGGCGTCGTCGGCGGGCCGCGGCTCGAGGCGGGGCGGCAGCGCCGGATCGGCTATGGGGAAGCGTTCGCCCGGTTCCGGCAATGGGTAATAATCGAGGCCGGTCTCGGTCGCCGGGTCGATCTTCTTGCTGAGTTCGACAATGCGGGCAACGGGGAAATGCTGGGCCAGCACCTTGCCGCCGGAATTCGAGGCGCCGCCCGCCAGGTACGTGTCACCCAGCCTATGGCTGTAGATGCCGAATTGCGGCGCCGAGATCGGCCGGTCGGAGAGGATCTTGATGGTCAGCGATGAGCCGAGCGCGGTAACGCCGTCGCCGACTGTCGTGGCGCCTGTCGCCAGGAACGAGGCGCAGCCATCCGTCGTGCCGGCAACGATAACCACGTCGCGCGGCAGGCCGAATATTTTCGCAGTGCTGGCGGTAAGCGTGCCCGTGACATCGCCCGGCCGCACGACCCCAGGCAGGAATTCCATGCGCATGCCGGTCGCCGCGATCCAGTCCGGCCAACGCCGGGCCTCGACGTCGTAGCCGGTCTTCAGGGCGTTGTTCTCGTCGCTGACATCGAAGCGGCCGGAAAACTGTCCGGCGATCCAGTCGGCCTGATGCAGCACAGTGGCGACGCCGGGCAGGTGCTGGAAAGACAGCGCCTTGGCGAGACCGGACGTCGCCCCGAGTGCAGCGCTCGTTGCCGGTGCCGCGCCGGCTATTGCAGTCAGGATAGTGTCGTCAGCGACCTTGTCGTTGTACATCAGCGGTTCGGCCAGCGGTCGCCCGGCGCGGTCGACCGGCAGCAGCGTGCCCGACGTACCGTCGACGGCGATCGAGTGCACTGCCGCGCGATCGATACATTTGAGCAGTTCCGCCAACGTCGCGCCGACCGCCTCCCACCATATGGCGGGGTCGCGGCCGTTCGGCCCAAATCGCTCGAGGGCAATAGCGGAATGCGCGGCAATGGAAAAATCCGGACGCATGGCGACGGCGCGCGCGCCGGATGTGCCGATGTCGATGCCGACGGCAAGTGGGCCAGACGAAAGCGGCATGTCAGCTGCCTCCGGCATTGAGTTTCTGGCGATATTTTTCGGCATCCCAGTTGATCAGTTCGTCATTCTCTGCCGCTGTCAGATAATTCAGCTTCGCCGCGACATCGACCCGCGCCGTCACGTCGGCGAGGCAGCGCTGCATGGCGTCGGCACCGGCGCCGGCGTCGCTGCGCATCAGCACGCCGAGGCCGGGAAACAGGATCGCCACGGGTGCGGCGCCGCAGCGCTCGATGACGCGCTTCACATCCTCGCCCGGTCTCGCCACGACCGAACCCTCGCCGAGAAAGATGACATGGTCGGGGTAGAGGCTGCCCCCTGACGCCATGCGGCAGCTTTCGGGGTCGATCGCCACCGCATGCGCTTCGACTTCGGCCGGCAGTCTGTAGGCGCTGCCGCCGGCGCGCGCCGTCAATGCCGCGATGTCCGGTTCCGCCACCTGGCGCGGCGGCCGCGCCAGCAGCCGTGTCACACGCCGCAGCAGCATGTCGGCCGCGGCGACGGTCTCGGCCGCAACGACCAGACCGTGATTGCCGAGGATCAGGATATCCACGCCTGGCCGCAGGCGCTCGGCGATGCCCTGGGCAAGCGGCAGTCCCGGCCGGCGATAGGGAACATACGCCCATTGGTGGCCGTCGAGCCGCCTGGCGGCCTCGGCCTCGCAGTCGGCCTGCACGGCCAGCGAAATGGTCTCGACGCAGTGGACATGCAAAACGATGCGCTGCCGCATCAGCGCATGCACGGTGGTCTCGATCGACGGGCGCAAGCCGCGTGGGTTGAGGGCGCCGACGGTGAAGGCCTGTGGCTGTTCGGCGGCCGGGTCGCCCCGTTCGATGGCGTCGAGCAATGGCGGGATGCCGACCGGCACCATGATGTCTGCGGTGAGCGCGTCCTTCAGCCAGGTGCCGGAGGCCTTGATCCAGAGCGTGTCGCCGGCTTTCAGCGAGGTGTTGCCGCCGGCGGCCTGGGTCAGATGCGGGTCGCTGCCGATCTCGGCCGAAAGCGACCGCAGCGCTGCCAGTTCCTGCGCATCCGCACTGATCGTCATCGAAATTCCTCCACACACCGGCCGCGTGGCCACGGCTTTGGACGTCCCGTTGCCTGGACGAAGACCGACGCTGGTATCGCAGATGCGAGTAAGTTACGTCAACAGTGATGTTATCGCGTCAAATCAGGCTTGCAATCAGCGGGGCGTTGAGTAAGTTGCACCAATTGCCGTGCAAAATGGCATGCCGTGCAAAATGCTTGGGAGGCAAGCGCATTGGGAGGTAAGGATTGAGCGACTCCGGCCGCCAGCGCCAGATCGTCGAGCTTTTGCGGGACCGGCCTTTCGCATCGGTGCGTGAGCTGCAGGAGCGGCTTGGCGTGTCGGCGGCGACGGTGCGGCGCGACATCGACAAGATCGACGAGGCCGGCGAAGCGCGCAAGGTTTATGGCGGCATCTCGGCGCTTGATGGCGCTTCGCAAGCCGGCGTCGCCTATGCAAGGCCCTATGACGAGAACCGCGACCTCGCCGTCGAGGCCAAGCGGCAGATCGCCGCTCTCGCCGCCACCATGGTGCGCGACGGCGACGCGGTCATCGTGCATGGCGGTTCGACCTGCTTCCATCTCGGCGTCAAGCTCGCCGACCGAAACATCCGGCTCTACACCAACTCGATGCCGCTCGCGGCCTATCTCAGCGACCACGGCCATTGCAGCCTGACGGTCGCCGGCGGCGAACTGCACCGCGAGCCGGGCATCATCCATTCGCTGACTCAGACGGTGCCGTTCTACGCCTCGAAGTTCTTTCTCGGCGCGCAAGGCATCGGCCAGGAAGGCCTTCTGGAATCGCATCCGCTGCTGGTCCGCTCAATCGTCGAGCTCAGCCTCTGCGCCGACCAGATCGTCGTGCTAGCCGACAGCCGCAAATTGTCGATCCACGCGCGCAACGTGGCGCTGCCGCTGTCGCGGATCGGCACGCTGGTCACCGATGACGGCCTGTCCGACGCCGATGCGCGCATGCTTGAGGATGCCGGCGTCACGGTGCGGATCGCCGCTTCCTCGGGAGGCGCCTAGTGAACATCGCCGTCCTCGATTTCGGCAAGACCAATTCGAAGCTGTTCGTCTTCGGCCAGGACGGACAGATCCTCGACGAGCGCCGCACCCAGCCGAGCTGGATCCGCAAAGACGGCTTCAGCGTGCTCGACGAGCCAGCGCTGCACGAATGGGCGGCTCGCGCCATCGATGATGCAGTCGACACGCACGGCGTGGAAGGGCTGATGGTATCCGGCCATGGCTGCACTTTCGCGTTGGTCGACGAAGCCGCGCTGACGCATCCGATCCTCGATTACGAGCAGGAACCGCCAGCTGAAATCGCCGCGCAGATCGACCGCCGCATTCCGGATTTTGCCGAGACCTTTTCGCCGCGCCTGCCGCTTGGCTTCAACTATGGCCGCCACATGTTGTGGCTGAAGCAGGTGGAGCCCGGTGCCTTCGCCGCAGCGAAATCGATCCTCGGCTACCCCCAATATTGGAGCTGGCGCCTTGGCGGCCGGCCGGTATCGGAAGTGTCGTATCTCGGCTGCCACTCGCATTTATGGGCGCCGCGCAAGCGCGATTTCAGCTCGCTGGTCGATGCCGAGGGCTGGCGCGGCCAGATGCCCGCCTTCGAGCGTGCCGGCGCGGTGATCGGCGAGCAGCGCTTCGGTCAGGCCGCGAAGCCGGTCGCCATCCATAATGGCGTGCACGACAGCAATGCCGCGCTCCATGCCTACCGCCGGCAGCAGCTCGGGCCGGTGACCGTGGTCTCGACCGGCACCTGGGTGGTCGTGCTCAATCCGGACTGTCCGCTCGATGCACTCGATGGCGAGCGCGACATGCTGGTCAATGTCGATGTCGATGGCGGCCCGGTGCCGACCATCCGCTTCATGGGCGGCCGCGAATTCGCGACGATCAGCGCCGGCTGGCAGGGCGCAATCGCGCCGTCATCGATACAACGGGTGATCGACGCCGGCATCATGGCGCTGCCGAGCTTCGCGCCCGGCGGCCCGATGCCGCACCGACGCGGCGAATTGGTCGGGCGTACGCCCAATGGCGAGGAACGCGCGGCGATGGCGCTGCTCTATGTCGCGTTGATGGTCGATCTGTGCCTCGAGCTGATCCATTCGGACAATACGGTGATCGTCGACGGCGGCCTGAACAATGGCGGGCTGCTTGCCGCGTTGCTGGCGCAGTTGCGGCCCGGGCAGGCCTTCCTTCAGGGCGCAACGCTGGAGGGCAGCGCCACCGGTGCCGCCGCACTTGCCTTCGAAAGCGTCGGACGCGAGTTTGCCACCGAGGCGCCGGAGGCGGTGCATGCGGCAAGCTTCAGCGGCCTTGCCGGTTACCGCAATGATTGGCGCGGCCTTGCCGCCGACCGGGCTGTGGTCAGCGCAGCTGCAGGAGGTGCGCGATGAGCGCCGCCGCCCGGATCGAGACGGTGCGCCAGCCGGTGCTGGAGATGCGCCATATCTCGAAGACGTTCGGTGCGATCCGCGCCTTGCACGATGTGTCGCTGACCGTTCACGCCGGCGAGCTGCACGCGCTGATGGGCGAGAACGGTGCCGGCAAGTCGACGCTGATGAAGGTGCTGTCCGGCGCCTACCGGCCGGACCCCGGCGGCGAGATCCTGATCGACGGCGTGCCGGCCGCCACCGGCGACCCGATCAAGGCGCGCGCGGCCGGCATTGCGGTCATCTATCAGGAGCTGTCGCTGGCGCCAAATCTGTCGGTGGCGCAGAACATTTTTCTCGGCAACGAACCGCGACGGTTCGGCGTCGTCGATCGCGAGCAGTGCAACCGGCGCGCCAGCGAGATCATCGCGCGGCTCGGCGTGGCCTTCTCGGCGCGCACTCCGGTCGCCAGCCTGTCGCTCGGCGAACGCCAGCTGGTCGAAATCGCCCGCGCGCTGTCGACCAATGCGCGCATCATCGTCATGGACGAGCCGACCACGTCACTGACCTCGCGCGAGACCGACCGGCTGTTCGAGGTGATCGCGACGCTGAAGGCGCAAGGCATCGCCATCATCTACATCAGCCACCGCATGGAAGAGGTCTACCAGCTCGCCGATCGCGTCAGCGTGCTGCGCGACAGCGGCTTTGTCGGCACGCTCGACCGTGCCGATCTGAACGCCTCGCGGCTGGTATCGATGATGGTCGGGCGCGATCTGTCGACCTTCTACAAGAAGGATCACCGCCCGCCGGACAGCAAGCGCGCCGTCGCGCTGTCGGTGCGCGGTATGTCGGACGGCAATCTCATCAAGAATTGTTCCTTCGACCTCCACAAGGGCGAGGTGCTGGCACTGGCCGGCCTGGTCGGTTCGGGCCGCACCGAACTGGCACGGCTGATCTTCGGCGCCGACAGGCACATATCGGGCACGCTGGAGCTCGGCGGCAAACCGATATCCATCGGTTCGCCGAGCGAGGCGCTCGATGCCGGCATCGCCTACCTAACCGAGGACCGCAAGCAACTTGGCCTGTTTCTCGACATGTCGATCTCCGACAACATCAGCATGGGCGTGCTGGCAAGGGACGCGAAGGCCGGCGGCCTGCGCGACTTCAATGCTGCCGAAAAGCGCGCCGCCAAGGCGGTGTCGGATCTCTCCATCCGCACCGGCTCAGTGCAGGCCAATGCCGGCTCGCTGTCGGGCGGCAACCAGCAGAAGGTCCTGCTCGCCCGCCTGTTGGAAACCGAGCCGCAGGTCGTCATCCTCGACGAGCCGACCCGCGGCGTCGATGTCGGGGCGAAGTCGGAGATCTACCGGCTGATCGACAACCTGGCCAAGAAAGGCATCGCCATCCTGATGATCTCCAGCGAACTGCCGGAGGTGATCGGCATCGCCGACCGCGTGCTGGTGATGCGCGACGGCACCATTGCCGGCGAGGTGACGGCGTCGAAGGGCGAGCCGCTGCGGCAGGAAGCGATCATGGAACTTGCAACGGGAGCGGCTCAGCGATGACCGACAAGGTGGCCGACACGATGAAAGCGGACGACCGGGCGGTCGGCAGGAGCACGAGGTGGCGTACCGCCATCGCCGCACTCGGCATGCTGCCGATCCTGATCCTGCTGGCGGTCGGCTTCCAGTTCATCAACCCGCGCTTTTTCACCCAGACCAATCTGCTGATCGTCATGCAGCAATCGTCGATCAACATCGTGCTGGCGGCCGGCATGACTTTCGTCATCCTGACCGGCGGCATCGACCTGTCCGTCGGCTCCATCCTTGCCGCCTCGGCGATGGTGGCGGTGATGGTGTCGCTGGTGCCCGATTGGGGACTGCTGGGCGTGCCGGCCGCCATTCTCGTCGGGCTCGGTTTCGGCGTCATCAACGGGCTGCTGATCGCCTATATCAGACTGCCGCCGTTCATCGTCACGCTTGGGTCGCTGACCGCCGTGCGCGGCGTCGCCCGCCTGCTCGGCCAGGACACCACGGTGTTCAACGCGGACCTGCCGTTCGACTTCATCGGCAACGGTTCGCTGTTAGGCATTCCGTGGCTGGTCATCATCGCGCTGGCGGTCGTCGTGCTGTCCTGGCTGGTGCTCAAGCGCACAGTGCTCGGCACCTGGATCTACGCTGTCGGCGGCAATGCCGAGGCCGCCAGGCTGACCGGCATCAAGGTGCCGCTGGTGCTGCTCTTCGTCTACGGCGTTTCCGGCCTTCTGGCCGGCCTTGGCGGCGCCATGTCGGCGGCCCGGCTCTATGCCGCCAACGGGCTGCAGCTCGGCCAGTCCTACGAGTTGGACGCGATCGCCGCGGTCATCCTCGGCGGCACCAGCTTCGTCGGCGGCGTCGGCTCGATCTGGGGCACGCTGATCGGCGGCCTGATCATCGCCGTGCTGTCCAACGGGCTCATACTCGCCGGTGTTTCGGACATCTGGCAGTACATCATCAAGGGATTGGTCATCATCGTGGCGGTCGCCCTCGACCGTTACCGGCTCCAGGCAGGAGCAAGAACGTGATGGCCCTTAGTCGCCGGCATCCAACGAGCCGGTTTCATGTGTAACGCACCGTGAGAGGCGCGGGGCATCAGGAGGAAAATAAAACAATGAAGACCATCGCTAAACTGCTCTGCGGCGTCGCCCTTGCGGCCGCCGCCATCGCGCCGGCATCGGCAAAGGATCTGAACAAGGTCGGCATCTCGGTCGGCCTGCTCGGCAACCCGTTCTTCGTCGCCACCATCAAGGGCATCGAGGACGCGGCCAAGAAGATCAACCCGAATGTGCAGGTGACCTCGGTATCGGCCGACTACGACCTCAACAAGCAGGTGTCGCAGGTCGATTCCTTCATCGCCGCCGGCGTCGACGTCATCATGCTCAACGCCGTCGATGCCAAGGCGATCGCGCCGGCGGTGAAGAAGGCGCAGGCGGCCGGCATCGTCGTTGCCGCCTTCGACGTTTCGGCGCCGGGCGCCGACGTCACCGTGATGACCAACAACGTCAAGGCCGGCGAAGAGGCGTGCCAGTATCTGGTCGATCATACTGGCGGCAAGGGCGACTACGTCATCCTCAACGGCCCGGCCTCGTCGTCGATCCTGGAGCGGGTCAAGGGGTGCAAGGACGTGCTGGCAAAACACCCCGACATCAAGATCCTTTCCGATGACCAGAACGCCGAAGGCTCACGTGACGGCGGCCTGAAAGTGTTCCAGTCGCTGCTGACCCGTTTCGACAAGATCGACGCGGTCTTCGCCATCAACGATCCGACGGCGATTGGCGCCCAGCTTGCGGCCAAGCAGCTCAACCGTTCTGAGTTCATCTTCACCGCGGTCGACGGTGCGCCCGATATCGAGAAGGAACTCGGTTCCGGCACGTCGATGATCAAGGCCTCTGCCTCGCAGGATCCCTATGTGATGGCCGGCCAGTCGCTGACGATGGCGGCTGACCTGCTTGCCGGCAAGAAGCCGGCCGAGCCGACGGTGCTGCTCGACCCGAAGCTGATCACGGCCGACAATTTGAAGGATTACAAGGGCTGGACCGCGGCTCGCTAAGCCTCCCAAGCCTGGTGGGGGGGGGGGGGGCGGGCGGGCGCGGGTTTTTGGGGGAACGGGTGGGAAAACGCGGTTTGTATATGGGGGGGGGGGGATTTACAGAGGCGCTGAAGTGGGGTGTTTGTTGTTTTTTTGTTTTGAAAAATAGGAGGGG
>NZ_JAMYKT010000023.1:0-85923 GCF_040317515.1 Mesorhizobium sp. M1428 | reverse complement strand
GCATGAACGTGCTCCTTGTCGAAACCCGCATGATCCGGACATGCGATTCGGGCTTTTTCGCAGCAAACATTACACCGAGGTCGGCAGGACAGAGGGGGGTGGGAAGGATCGCCGCCTTGGTCATGATTGTGAATGCTTCAAGCGGCGTTTCTCCGCCACGACGGCCAGCCCTTCGACCGGTTGGCGGCGATCCTGCCGGATAATGGTTGGCTGCAGCGACAGGACCGAAAAGCCGTTGGCGTCCAGAACCCGCTCTACATAGCTTTGCGAATGCGCGTAGCGGCGTGACGGCTGCAGGGCGAAGCCGATGCTGCCGGACGATTCGCCGCCGGGGAGCGTCTCGACGGAGAACGCAAACAGACCGCCGCCGGCAAGCATTCCGGCAATCTTGTTCACCAGCCTGTCGAGTGCGCCGACATAGATGAACACATCGGCCGCCGTCACCAGATCGGCTTTCGGGCCGGAATAGCAAAACTCCTGCAGGTCCGCCTTGACGAGCAGATCGTAGACGCCTTTGGCGCGCGCCTGCCTCAGCATGCCGGCCGAGATATCGTAGCCCTCCAGCCGATCGGCGATCGGCCGCAGCCTCTGGCCCATGAGGCCAGTGCCACAGCCGAGATCGAGCACCAGCGAAAACCGGCCCGGCCGTGCTGCCCGGATGGAGCGGTCAAGGCATTCGGGGAGACGATAGCCGAGCCTGTCGACCAGCTCAGCCTCGAAGCTCTTGGCATAGTGGTCGTACAGCGTCTCGACAAAGGCGCTGGGCGGCGCCGGAGCCGCCGCTGCCCTGCCGATCAATTGCAGCTTGAGCGCCGCGCCGAGCCTGTCCGCCGGGTCGAGCCGCAGTGCCGTCGCCCAGGCCTGCGCGGCGAGATCGGGCGCGCTCGCTGCTTCCTGCATCTCGCCGAGGCGGAACCAGCCGGCCGCCCAGTGCGGCGCCAGTTCGAGCGCGCCGAGCAGCAATTCCGCCGCTGCCGCATGATCGCCGGATGCATAGAGCATTTCGGCATAGTCGGCGCGGCGGTCGGCGGTCAAATCGCCGGACGAGGTCTGGAGCGGTTTCATGTGGTCGGGTTCCGCCGGGTGTTTGCAGCCGGCTTGCGCTCTATGCTGGAGTCAGCAGTGACTTACAACAGGCTTCCCGCGCCGGAATTAGCGCCTATCTTGGGGCTATGCGCGCCAGCGACCTGCTTCATCCCCGGCCGGAAGGGCTGTATTGCCGGCCCGGCGATTTCTTCATCGACCCGGTGCGGCCGGTCAACCGGGCCCTGATCACACATGGCCATTCCGACCATGCCCGCTCCGGCCACCGCTCGGTGATGGCGACGCAGCAGACGCTCGATATTATGGCGCTGCGTTACGGCGAAGGTTTTGCCGGAACGACGCAAGCTGCCGTGCTCGGCGAGACGATTGCGCTTGGCGGTGTGGCCGTCAGCTTTCACCCGGCCGGCCATGTGCTGGGCTCGGCGCAGATCAAGGTCGCGCATCAGGGCACATGCATTGTCGCGTCCGGCGACTATAAACGCCAGAAGGATGCGACCTGCGAGCCGTTCGAGCCGCTCAAATGCGACGTCTTCATCACTGAGGCGACGTTCGGCCTGCCGGTGTTCCGCCATCCGCCCGATAGCGAAGAGATCGCCCGGCTGCTGAGATCGACCGAGCAGTTTCCCGAGCGCACGCATCTGGTCGGCGCCTATGCGCTCGGCAAGGCGCAGCGCGTCATGCGCCTGCTGCGCGATGCCGGCTACGAAAAGCCGATCTACATCCATGGTGCGCTGGCCAAGCTCAGCGAATATTACCAGAGCCAGAATATCGATCTCGGCACATTGGAACCGGCGACCGTCGAGACCGGCCAAAAAAGCGACTTTGCTGGCGCCATCGTCGTCGGCCCGCCATCCGCCTTCGCCGATCGCTGGGCGCGGCGTTTTCCCGATCCGATGTCGTGCTTCGCCTCAGGCTGGATGCGCATCCGCCAGCGCGCCAAGCAGGGCGGCGTCGAGCTGCCGCTGATCATCTCCGATCACTCCGACTGGGACGAGCTGACGGCGACCATCCAGGAGACCGGCGCCGAGGAAATCTGGGTGACGCACGGCCGCGAGGAGGCGCTGGTGCGCTGGTGCGAACTCGAAGGCATTGCCGCCAAGCCACTGCATCTGGTTGGCTATGAGGACGAGGGCGATTGATGGTGGAAATCGCCGGTATAGCGTTCTGTCGCGCCCCCCTCTGGCCTGCCGGCCATCTCCCCCGCAAGGGGGGAGAATGGCTGCTTCGGCGCCGCGCTCGTTCCCTCAACGCTGGAGATTGGCGAAACCAGTCGCGACATCCGATCTCCCCCCTTGCGGGGGAGATGGCCGGCAGGCCAGAGGGGGGCGCGAAGGATCGCAAGCTTCCCCCGTTGGCGCTCCTCCCATGAACCGCTTCGCCGAGCTCCTCGATCGCCTCGTCCTGACGCCGTCGCGCAATGGCAAGCTGACGCTTTTGACCGACTATTTCCGCAGCGTCGAGGATCCGGACCGCGGGCTGGCGCTGGCGGCCATCACCGGCGATCTGTCCATCGCCGCGGTCAAGCCGGCGATGCTGCGCACGCTGGTCGTCGAGCGCATGGATCCCGTGTTGTTCGGCTATTCCTACGACTATGTCGGCGACCTGGCCGAGACCGTGTCGCTGGTCTGGCCGCAAGCGCCGGTCGATATTGCGAACCACGAGCCGACGCTGGCCGAGGTGGTGGCCAAGCTGCAGGCGGCGAGCCGTTCCGACGGGCCGCAGGTGCTGGCCCGGCTGCTCGACAGCGCCAGCACTTCGGCACGCTTTGCCATCATAAAGCTGGTCACCGGCGGCCTGCGCATCGGTGTCTCGGCGCGGCTTGCCAAGCAGGCGCTGGCCGATTTCGGCAAGGTCGATATCGCCGAGATCGAGGAACTCTGGCACGGGCTGACGCCGCCTTATACGGCGTTGTTCGCCTGGCTGGAGGGCAAGGCGGAAAAACCCAGGAAGACGGCGCTGGCGCTGTTCAGGCCGGTGATGCTGTCGAATGCCGTCGGTGACGGCGACCTCGAAAAGCTCGACCCGGCCGACTACGCGGCCGAATGGAAATGGGACGGCATCCGCGTCCAGGCGGTTTGCGAAGCCGGCATTCGCCGGCTCTATTCGCGCACCGGTGACGATGTCTCCGGCGCCTTTCCGGATCTTGCCGAGGCGATGGATTTTTCCGGCGCCCTCGACGGCGAGCTTCTGGTCGGTGACCCCAGGCAGGCGACGGGCACGTTCTCGGACCTGCAGCAGCGGCTGAACCGCAAGAGCGTGTCACCCAAAATCCAGCAGCAATACCCCGCCTTCATGCGCTGCTACGATGCGCTGCAGATTGGTGACGAGGATGTGCGCGGACTTCCGTTCCGCGAACGGCGCGGCCGGCTCGAGGCCTTCGTGAGGACACTCGATCCGAGCCGCTTCGATCTGTCGCCGCTGGTCGAATTCACCAACTGGCAGGCGCTGGAGGAATTGCGCCGCAAGCCGCTGCATCCGGTCATCGAAGGCGTCATGCTGAAGCGCTGGGATTCGCCTTATGTGGCCGGGCGGCCGAAGGGCCCGTGGTTCAAATGGAAGCGCGATCCGCACACCGTCGACGCCGTGCTGATGTATGCCCAGCGCGGCCACGGCAAGCGCTCGAGCTTCTATTCCGATTACACATTCGGCGTCTGGTCCGGGCCGGAAGGATCGGAGGAGCTGGTGCCGGTGGGAAAGGCCTATTTCGGCTTCACCGACGAGGAACTGAGGCAGATCGACAAATATGTCCGCGACAACACGATCGAGCGCTTCGGCCCGGTGCGCTCGGTACGGGCCGACCGCAGACAGGGCCTGGTGCTCGAGGTGGCGTTCGAAGGGCTCAACCGCTCGACGCGCCACAAATCCGGCGTCGCCATGCGCTTTCCGCGCATTTCGCGGTTGCGCTGGGACAAGCCGACGGCCGAAGCCGATAGCATCGAGACGCTGCAGGCGCTGCTGGATAGTTAGGGAACGACTGAAACGCGGATCTCGTAGATGTCGACCGACTTGCCCTGCTTGTCGAAGTCGGAATTGATGGCGATGGTGCCGGCAGCACCCGGACGCTTGTCGGGAAAGCGCACGTCGAACAGATATTCATTGCGCTCGCGACCGACCGCATAGCGCTTGCGGCCGCAGTCGCCGAGTTCACCGAAATTACAATCGACGGAAATCTGCGTCTCTTGCCCCTCCTCGGAGCGCGCGATGATGTCGAATGTGGCATGCTTGCCGGCGAGTTTTTCCAGCACGCCTTGCCCGACGTCGAAGCTGATGGCCGAGCCGGATGCACCCGAGCGGATGCGCAGGAAGGAACCGCTTTCGTCCTGGATAACATCGGCCTTGGCGTCCGACGGTGCATTGACCTGCGTCGGGTCACCCGGCGAAAAGACGTTGATCCAGGCGCGCGCCTGGTCCTGCTCGCCCTGCTTCGGCGGCGAAGCGGTGTCGTCCGGCGTGAAATCATCGCCGTCGACCGTTGGCGGCGCTTCCGGCGGCGCCGTGTCGAGCTCGGTCGCCGATTTGAAGACGCCGGTCTGGTTGGCGAAATAAAGGCCGATGCCGGCGGCTGCGAGCAGCGTCACACCGAAGAAGATTGCGGTCAAAGGCAGGCGTCGCCGCCTCGCCCGCCGGTCGTCGCGGTCGGGCGCCACTTCCGCGTCGTCGATTTCGGCTTCGGTCGGAACCGAGGCCCCCATGTCGATCACCGGCGCCTCGGGAACAGGCGCATCGGGCATGATGTCGGGGACGACCGGCAGGACGCGCGACCGGGGCGCATCGGATTCTGGCGGCTGCGCCGGACCATCAACTACGATGTCGGGCGACGGCGCGGGCTCGGCTTCGGTTTCAGCCGGAGGCTCCACCTCCGGTGCTGCCTCCAAACTGTCGGTCGGCGCGGCGACGTCGGCAACTGCCGGCAGGAATTCCGATTCGATTTCGGTGATCTTCGCCTGGACCGCCTTACGGCGCTTGATGGCGACCTCCACGGTGACGTTTGGATTGGCCTGAAGGGCACGGTCGAGTGCCGCGAAAGCCGATCGATAGACCCGCTCGCGAAACGCCCGGTCGTCGGCATTGCCTTTCTCGAAGGCATTGCGGATCGCTTTTTCGATCGCGTCCAAGCGAATTCCCTCTGCAATTTCACTCACATTGTCATGATCGTTAGCCGCAGGCGACCAATCAATCAACAAGCGAGCGGCCGCATTCTGCCTTGCCGAGGGGTACAAAACCGATTTCGGCGGTTTTCGGTAAAGGAATCAACATTTTTCGCTGATTTTCCCGTCACGGCGCTAACGTGGCGGTCGCGCGGTCTGCCGATGCGGCGTCACGCGGCCTATGGCGGATCGGATCAGCGGCTGCCCTTGCGCCCGAATGGAGGCGGCACGAATTACCTCGTCCTGAAATCGCGGCTGCCATCTTGAATTCGCGGCCGGTTGCGTCTATCACGCAGCCCATCTTGGAAGCTCGGCTTCCCGGGCCGCTTTAGCTCAGTTGGTAGAGCACATCATTCGTAATGATGGGGTCGCGTGTTCGAGTCACGCAAGCGGCACCAAAAACATCCAACAATATCAGTGATTTGAGGCAGTTTTACGCTGCAAGCCGTTCTCATCCTAGCAGCCATAGGCCACAGATAGCCACACAGAGCACCCCGCTTTTTTCGTTACGTTTGCCGAACCGGCTGCTGCCGGGACTCGCTCATCAGCGTTTCGCAACTAAGGATGAGTTGACGCCCGTACTGATTGGACGCCTCCATGACCGCCTTCTTGCCCACGCAAGATTGGGGCAAGCGCCGGAAACCCGGCCCCAGTCCGCCCCAGCCACCCACGACGAAGGCGACAGGCCACGTGAGCACCAAGGCTCCCATCCACGCCAGTCCTACGATCTCTGACGGAGCGGGTTTGAGTGCAGAACGTTCAGAACCGGTCGAGAGCAGGACCCGTTCAACGCCGCATGCGCCGAACAATTGTTATGACCACAATTGCAAAAATCAGCCCAAGCGTGAACAACGGTGCAACATCGAATAATATTCGAAGGCCACCCGCCATCTCGCTCGATCCTCTCGTTTGCCGGAGCTAGTCGATTGACCCTCAATATTCCACCCTCGACAGCAACACGCTCGTTTCACATGGCCGCGACGATTTGGCAAATCACCCCTCGGAGGCGGGCGTTATTTGGTCCCGGAGCCGATATGTTTGCTGCTGCCATAGGCATGAAGACTACAAAACAGCCAGACAACCAAGGCGGCGGCAAGACCTAGCGAAGCGGGCTGGATAGCCTCACTTCCGTGATGATAGCGTGAAAGAAACGCGTTCCATCGATCCAGCCCAAAGCCCATCTCATCGTCGGCCGTTCCGGCCTCACGTTCAACAGGGGGAGAAAATCATGGAAGAGGAGGACGATGTCCTAAGCGACCTGAGCTATGTCGCCGAAAATTTCGATGATGTGGCGAAGGAAACGGTCGTCCTGGTGCGGGAGGCTGCGATCGCCGAGATCATCGGCCTCAGAATTGCCCTGCGGACTGCCGCGCCGAAGGCGACATGGACGACAGACTGAGTTGCAGCCGGGTTTAACGAGCGCCTTAGCTCGGCGAGGTGTCGCCCAGCGACGCCACCGTCTTCAGCGCGCCGTCGAGCATGTCGCCCTTCTCGTCCTTCAGTGCCGCTTCGCGCAGGCGCCGGATCCAGTCGGCGGCGTCCGGGCAGCCCCTGACCAGGTCGAGCGCCGACAGCACGCGATCGAACTTGGATTGCGCGCGGGCATGGGTGTCGCTGTAGCCCTTGATCAGCCGGCGGCAATTGAGGATCTCGACGGCCAGTGCGTAGTCTTGCCGGACATGGCCAAGCGCCAGCGCATACCAGCGCTCGATATGCGCGGTCTCGACCTTGTGGCGCAGCAGGCGGCGGCGCCAGCGGCGCAGGCCGCCGATAAACCACAATGCGGCAAAGCCGGCAAAGCTGTCGGTCCGGATATGGCGGCCGCGGTTGATGCGGCGGTCGAGGAAGGCGGCGAGCTTCGGCCGGTCCTCGATGTAGCTGCCGAGCCCGGCTGGCAGCGTGCCGCAGAATTCCTCGATGCGCGGATGGAAATATTCGGTCACCTGCAGCACCGAGCCGTCCTTGACGCCGACCTCGCGGCGTACGCGTCGGTTGCGGCTAGAGCGCGTCTTCAGGTCGGCGACGCGGATCATGTCGTCGTAGCACATGGCATTGGCGAGGTGCTTGGCGGCGGCGATCGACAGCGCGTAGGCGTGTTCGGCATTGTCCAGAGCGACGGCCCGGTCGAGCCTGTCGAGATATTCGCCGCCATAAGCGATGTCCTGATAGTCGACGACTTTTTTCAGGCCGCGAAGCGCCATGTCGCGCGCGGGTACAGGCAGCGTGGTGACGCGCGCCGCGAGTTGTCGCCAGCCACTCAACAGGCTTTCCGGACCGCTGACTTCTGTCGCCGCGCCCGAGCCGGTTTCAGCGGCCGCCGGTCCTGCAGTCTTGTCGCCCGAAGGCGCACTCGCGATGCCGCGCGCCCGATCATAGGCGGCGCCGAAGGCGGCGAGGCTGGCCTTCACACCGCGGCCGCCGGCACTGACCGCCTGCTCGTAGCTCTCGCGTGTGAACGGCAAGGCATCGGAGCCAGCGAGCGCGCCGAGCAGGCTGGCCGAGATCATCGAGCCGTTGTCGGCGGCGATCTTCTCCATGTCGAAGGCGATGAAGCGCTTGGCCGCTGCCTCCGCCGTGGCGTGCACCTTGGAGGACGAGGCGCGGCCATCGCCGGGCTCGATCTTCTCCGAGACCGCTGCGATGCGGTGCGACGAGGCGATCAGCGTCGTGCGCTCGGGCGTGACGAAGCCGCGGATGATGGCGCGGCCGGCCTCCATCAGTTCGGCGGCAATCAGGATGTCGACGTCGCCCTGCGACGGCGACAGCGCGAAGACTGGCAGCCGGCCGGTGTCGCGGCACATCTCGACGTAATAGATGGTGGCGCCGGTGCGCTGGGCGACACCGGCGACCGAGGTCGATTGCGCGACGTAACCGTTGCGCTCGGCGACATCGGTGATCCAGTCGGCCAGCACGCCGCCGCCCTGGCCGCCGACCGCCAGCACGGCGAGCTTGATGACGGGCTCGTCTTCAGTGGGGCCCGCCTTCGGGCGCAATGGCGAAGCGTTATCAAGCATCGGCGAAGGTCAGGCGCCGGCTCTCGCGACGACGCTGCAACAGGCTGATGGTGGCGCGGCGGGCGGCTTCGAGAAAGCGATCCCAGCGGCTGGGATTATGGACGACGTCGGCGCGGTAGAAGGACGGGCAAAGCACCGCCGCATCGGCCACCTCGCCGCAATTGCCGCAGCCGACGCAACTCTGGTCGATATGCGCCACCGGATCGTCGCGCAGCGGATCGTCGAGCGACTTTACCGACAGCGACGGGCAGCCGGACAGCCGCATGCAGGCGTGGTCGCCGGTGCAGATGTCCTCGTCGATGCCGAATTTCGGCTTGACGATGCGCTCGCCGTCCTTGATCGCCTTGTCGACCAGCGGCTTTTCGCGGCGCTGCCGGTTGAGCATGCATTCGGACGAGGCGACAATGACTTTCGGGCCCTTTTCGTCCGTCGTCAGCGCCTCGCGCAGCGTGTCCTGCATTTTGGTTACGTCGTAGGTGCGGTCGATGTGGCGCAGCCATTTGACGCCCATGCCTTTCACCGCCTCGGTGATCGGATGCTTGGTCGACTTGGTCTTGTTGCCGGCGCGGGACGACAGGATATCCTGCCCTCCGGTCGCGGCCGAATAGAAGTTGTCAACAATGACGATGACGCCGTCGTTCTTATTAAAGACCGCATTGCCGACCGAGGAGGTCAGGCCGTTGTGCCAGAAGCCGCCGTCGCCGACGAAGGAGATTGAGCGGCGCTTGGCATCGGGCGAATTGAACGCCGAGGCCGAGGCCGGCCCCAGCCCGTAGCCCATGGTGGTGGCGCCGAGCTCGAAAGGCGGCATGATCGAGAACAAATGACAGCCAATGTCGGAAGCGATGTGGTGCTTGCCCAACTCCTGCTCGACCAGCTTGGTGGCGGCGAAGATCGGCCGCTCCGGGCAGCCGACGCAGAAGCCGGGCGGGCGGCCCGGGACGACGTTGATCAGGTCGGCGGTATCGAGCCCGTCGCCGATCTTGTTCGGCGCGCGGACCTCGCTTGGCAGCAGATGCGGGATGGTGGCGCGCAGGAACGATCCGATGCCGTCGAGCATCACCTGGCCGGTGTATTCGCCGGCCATAGGCAGATGTTCCTTGCCGACGAGCTTGGTGCCGCGCCCGGCCTTGTGCAGCATCGCGGCGAAGGCCTGCTCGATGTAGTTGGGCTGGCCTTCCTCGACGACGAGCACGGCGTCCTTGCCTTCGCAGAAGGACAGGAATTCGTCATCGACCAGCGGGTATACGGCGTTGAGCACATAAAGCGGCACGTCGGTGTCGCCATAGGTGTCGGCGAGGCCGAGCCGCTGCAGCGCCCGGATGACCGAATTGTACATGCCGCCCTGCATGACGATGCCGACCGAGCCGTGTTCCGGGCCGAAAAACTCGTTGATCTTGTTGGTGCGGATAAAATCCACCGCCGCCGGCCAGCGTTTCTGCACCTTTTCCTTCTCGTGCAGGAAGGACGCTGGCGGCAGCACGATGCGGCCGGTGTCGCGGCGCGGCGCCTCGAGCGCATCGGCGACCGTCATTGCCGGGCGCTTGTTGTCCTTGGCAATGAAATGGCCGTGGACATGGCAGCAGCGGATGCGGACCTGCAGCATGACCGGCGTGTTGGAAACCTCGGACAGCTCGAAGCCGTCCTCCACCGCCTTGACGATCGACGGCAGGTTCGGTCGCGGGTCGAGCAGCCAGACCTGGCTCTTCATGGCAAAGGCGTGGCTGCGCTCCTGCATGATCGAGGAGCCTTCGCCGTAATCCTCGCCGACGATGATCAATGCACCGCCGGTGACGCCGCCGGAAGCGAGATTGGCGAGCGCGTCGGAGGCGACATTGGTGCCGACCGTCGACTTGAAGGTCGCCGCACCGCGGATCGGATAATGCACCGACGCGGCCAGCATCGCGGTGGCGGTCGCTTCGGAGGCGCTCGCCTCGAAATGCACGCCGAGCTCGCCCAGGATGTCCTGCGCGTCGGCCAGCACGTCCATCAAATGGCTGATCGGGGCACCTTGATAGCCGCCGACATAGCCGACGCCGCATTGCAGCAGCGCCTTGGTGATGGCGAGAATGCCCTCGCCGGAAAATTCCTCGCCGGCGCCGAGCCTGAGCTTTTCGACTTCCTTGGCAAAAGACCGTTCGGCCATTTTGGGCTCCTTCCGTTACCGCCCCGATGGCGGCGCGTAAGATCGTCAGATGTCGTGCTTGCGAATGTTCTTCAGCATCTTCTGCAATGTCGCGACCAGCGCCGCGTACTCTGCGTCATCGACATCGTCGAACATTGCCTCGAAAGCGTCGTGCATGGCCGGCCAGGCGCGCGCGAATTCGGCGCGGCCATCGTCGGTCAGGAACACATGGCGGATACGGCTGTCGGTGACGCCCTGCTCGCGCCGCACCAGCCCCTGCCCTTCCAGCGTGTCGAGCGTGCGGCTCAAGGTCGACTGTTCGATCACGGTATAGACTGAGAGGTCGTTGACGGTGACGCCGTCGGTGACCGACAGCACGGCCAAGGTGCGGACCTGCGGAATGGTCAGGCCCTGCTTGCGGAAATTGTCGCGCAAGGTGGCGTTGTAGCGGCCCATGATGCGGTTCATCAGATAGGGCGCGAACTGCTGCAGGCCGATCTGGCCCAAAGTCGAGATGCGCTGGCGCTTTTCAACCTTCTGTTCCATCACAGCCTCCCCGCCAGGAGAAAGCCGGAGCCGCCGCCCAAGCCAGCGCCGGGATGGGTCGAGGCGCCGATGTGGTAGAGTCCCTTGACCCCGGTGTCGTGATTGCGGCTCGTCTTGAACGGCCGCCACAGGAACGACTGGTCGATGGTCGAGGAACCGCCATAGGGGTCTCCGCCAACCAGATTGATGTTCATCGCTTCCAGATCGGCCGGCGAATAGGCACGACGTGCGATGACGCTGTCCTTGAACCCGCCGATATGGCTGGCGAGGATCGCTTCGGCACGGTCGGCATAGGCTTCGCGCAATGGCTCGGTCCAGCGGCCGTCCGCCGGTGTCTGCAGTTTGCCGGCGGCATCGCCCTTGATATGCCGTGGCGCCTCGGGCAGTTGCAGCCACAGGATCGCCTTGCCGTCCGGGCAGCGTGATGGGTCGAGCGCGTGCGGTTGACCGACACAGATGGTCGGCACCTCAGGCAGCATGCCGCGCACCGCCTCGTTGCAGGCCTTCGACACGCCATCCAACCCGGGCGTCAGATGCAGCAGCGCGACCTTGTCCAGGCCCTCGCCGCGCCATGCCGGCGGTTTATCCAAGGCATAGTGGATCTGGAAATTGCCCTTGCCGTAGCGGTATTTTTGCGCTGCCTCGACGTCGGCTTTCGGCGCCGCGTCGCCGAGCAGCCGCTCGTAGAGCTGGGTCGGCGTGACCGAGCAAATAACGCTCTTGTTCGCGGTGACCGTTTCGCCCGAAGCCAGCCGCACGCCTGTGGCGCGGCCTTCGCTTTGGACGATAGCCGCGACGTCGGCGCCGGTGCGGATTTCGCCGCCACGTTCCCTGATCAGGGCTTCGAACGCGGACAAAAGGTTTTTCGCTCCGCCCTTGACGATCGGCGCGCCGGCCGCCTCAAGCGCGAAGGCGATGACCTTGGCGATCTGGCCGGAGAACGCGTCTTCAGGCCCGAGGCCGGCATGCAGCACCCAGGGCGCCCACAGCGCGCGCATGGTTTCCGACTGGTAGGTGCTTTCCAGCCAGCCGCGCGCCGGCACCAGCGCGCTGCCGAGAAAGGCGGCAAGGCCGCGCGGGCCGCGTCGCCAGGCTTCGCCCGCCAGCAGCCTGGCCGTTGGGTAGGACCACAGGTTGCCACCGAGCAGTCCGAACAGCAGGCCGGCGTTGCGCTCGATCTCGCCGACATCGTTTGCGTGCCTGTCGCCGTCACCCGCGGCGATTGCATTGATCGCCGCTACATTGGCGGTACGGTCGGTGCGCAGGACGGCATGGCTGCCGTCCGGCCGCAGCACGCCGGTCGGCATGGAGGTGTCGCAAAACTCCAGGCCGTGCCGCGCCAGATCCTTGCCCAATGCCGCATAGGCCGGCGAGGTGATGAACAGGACGAAGGTCGTCGCCATCACGTCGTGGATGAAGCCGGGCGCGGTGATTTCCTCGGTGCGCACGCAGCCGCCGATGCGGTCGTTGCGCTCGAGCACCAGCACCTTCGCCCCCTTGCCGCCAAGCATCGCCGCGCAAACCAGCGCGTTGATGCCGCTGCCGACGATGATGTAATCGGGAGCGCTCATCGAGGGTTGCTCCCGGTGAGCGGAAGGTGGAATTCATTTGCGCGGGCTGGCGTTCCTGCGCGCCCCCCTCTGTCCTGCCGGACATCTCCCCCACTTGGGGGGAGATCGGCCGTCACCTTGGCCTTCGCCAATCTCCAATGCCGCAGGAATGAGCTAGGCACCAGAACTGCCAATCTCCCCACTCGTGGGGGAGATGTCCGGCAGGACAGAGGGGGGCGCCGTAGAGCCGCAGCCTTGCAGGACTGCCGCTCCCAACCCATCACCACAGCATTGCCTGCGCACATGATCTTCTCCCGAAGACCGCAGCTACCCTATTGCCTTGGCACCAATGCCAACGCGCGAATCGGGCTGCCGGTGCCGTGCTCGATCTTGAGCGGTGCCGCGATCAGGATCGCGCCTTTCGGCGGCAGCCGGTCGAGGTTGCAGAGGCTGGCGAGGCCGTAGCGGTTGGCCTTGTGCATCAGGCTATGTGCCGGGAATGGCGGCTCCATTCCCCCTGCTTTTCCAGCATCCGTGCCGATCGTCTCGCTGCCCCAGCCTTTGATGTCCTTGCCGATCAGATACTGGATGGCTTCCGCGGTCGGGCCAGGCGTGTGCGGGCCGGTCTCATTGGCGTTGAGGAACTCGGCTTCCGAGCCGTTGCGCTTATACCAGTCGGTGCGCATCACCACCCACTCGCCCGCGTTGATAGCGCCATGTTCGGCTTCCCATGCCTTGATGTGATCGACGGTGAGCAGGAAATCGTGATCGGCTGCCGCTTGCTTCGAACAGTCGATAACGTTGACCGGACCGACGAAGTTCTGCGCCGGAATGGTGTCGGTAGCACCGTCCGGATAATCCTTGCCGGTGATCCAGTGGTTGGGCGCGTCGAAATGCGTGCCCGAATGCTCGCCGAGCTTGAGCCAGTTCCACGCCCACCACGGGCCGTTCTTGTCATAGGCGGAGATGGCGTGGATCTCGATCTTCGGCGTGTCCACCGCGAGTTCCGGCGGCAGCTTGATCAGCGGCGTGTCCGGCCCGAGCGGCGCCGTCAGGTCGACCACCTGGATGGCGCCGGAAAGAAGCTGGCCGGCAACTTCGCCGAGGAGTTGTTGTGTGTCCATGGTCTCTGTTCCCTCTTTCTCGATGGTGCTGAAGGCTCTCGCGGCCCTTAATATCCTACTAGACGAAAACATATGCATCTGCAATTATCTTTAAGCATAAAGGAAATGGGACGGGGCGTGAGCGAGTTCGACGCCATATTTGTCGGGGCAGGCCACAACAGTCTGGCATGCGCCGCGCATCTGGCGCTCAAAGGTTGGAAAGCTGCGGTTTTCGAACGCAATGCAACGATCGGCGGCGCCGTCCAGACGCGCGAATTCACGCTGCCGGGCTTCCGGCACGATTTCGGTGCGATGAATGTGAGCCTGTTCGCTGGCTCGGGCTTCCACAAGAAATATGCAAATGAATTGAAAACCCACGGGCTGGAATTCGTGCCGGCGGCCGACTGTTTTGCCAGCGCCTTCCCCGACGGTCGCTGGTTCGGCGTCAGCAGCGACCTGGAAAAGACCGCCTCGCGCATGGCTGCCTTCTCCGCGACCGACGCAGCCACATGGCGTGGTCTGGTTGCGGCATTCCCCACGCAAGCCGAGCATCTGTTCCGGCTGCTGGGCTCGCCGATGAGCGGCCGAGCGCTCGCCGGCACCGCCTGGAACCTCTGGCGCAAGAAGGGTTTTGCCGGCGCGCTCGATACCGGGCGGTTGCTGCTTTCCTCACCCCGCGCGTGGCTCGAGGAGACTTTCCAGTCACCGCATGTCAGGGCGACGCTCGCCACCTGGGGCATGCACCTCGATTTCGCCCCGGACATTGCAGGCGGCGCGGTGTTCCCTTACCTCGAATCCATGGCCAACCAGTGCTTCGGCATGGTGCTCGGCAGAGGCGGCGCCGACACCATCATCCGCGCTTTGTCGGGCATGCTCACGGCCGCCGGCGGCAAGATCGTCACCGAGGCTGATGTAGCCGAGGTCACGGTTTCCGCCGGCAAGGCGACCGGCGTACGGCTCGCTTCCGGCGAGACCCACACCGCCACCAGGGCCGTCATCGCCGGTGTCGCGCCCAAGGCGCTGACCGGGAAACTTTTGCGTAATGGATCGGGCGATGCCGGCTTCGACACGGCTATGAAAAAATTCCGCCATGCGCCGGGGACGATGATGATCCATCTGGCGCTTGACGATCTGCCGGACTGGCGCGCGGGCGCCGAGCTTCGGCAGTTCGCCTATGTGCACCTTTCGCCGTCGCTCGATGCCATGTCGCGGACCTATCAACAGGCGATGTCCGGCATGCTGCCGGATGAACCGGTGCTGGTCGTCGGTCAGCCGACTGCGGTCGATCCCTCGCGTGCGCCGGACGGCAAGCATGTGCTCTGGGTGCAGGTGCGCATGCTGCCGGCCGAGATTGTGGGCGATGCGGCGGGCACGATCGCGGCGGCTCACTGGGACGAGGCTAGGGAGCACTACGCCGAGCGCGTCCTCGACATTATCGAGCGCTATGCGCCCGGCCTTCGCCGGAAGATCCTCGGCCGCGCCGTGTTCTCGCCCATCGACCTCGAACGCGAGAACCCGAACCTCGTCGGCGGCGACCAGATCTGCGGCAGCCATCATCTGGCGCAGAATTTCCTGTTCCGGCCGGCGCGCGGTTACGCCGGCTGGAACACGCCGGTCGGCAATCTGCACCTGACCGGGGCGGCAACATGGCCGGGCGCCGGCACCGGGGCGGCGTCGGGCTTCATGCTCGCGCAACAACTTGGCGGGAGGTAGGCTCCATTTTTCATCCAGGGTGAAGGAGGACAAGGCGCGGTTGCCCAAGGAGCCTGAACCCACCGATTGACAACGACACCGCGCATAAAAGCAACAGGGGAACGACCATGACCATCAACAGACGAGAATTGCTCGGATATGGCGCGGCCGCACTTGGCGCCACGGCGCTCGGCCTGCCGCAAATCGCCAAGGCTGCCGGCGAACTGACCATCGCCTACAATGTCAATCTGCCGTCCTGGGACCCGACCACCGGGCCTTCGGCGGTCAACCCGACCATCCAAGGTCTCTACCAATCGGTGTTCGACCAGTTCATCCCGCAGAAGCCGGATCTTTCTTTCGCGCCCGGCCTGCTCACCGAATGGGGCTGGAACGAGGATCGTAGCAAGATCATGATGACAGTGCGCGAGGGCGTGACCTGGCATGACGGCTCGCCATTTACGGCCGAAGACGTGGTCTGGTCGCTGCAGCGGGCGGGCGACGAAAAGACCGGCAACCCGATCCAGTTCGTCTGGAAGAACGTCAACAACTTCAAGATCGACGGCAACAAGATCACCGGCGACGTCGTGCAATTCGACCCGGTGTATTTCAAATGGATGTCGTTCCTCACCGGCTACATCATGCCGAAGGCCTATTACGAGAAGGTCGGCGCCGAAGGCTTCGAGAAAGCTCCGATCGGCACCGGGCCTTATATGGTCGACAAATTCGAGCGCAACGCCTTCCTGCGGCTTAAAGCCAACCCGAACTACTGGGGCGGCAAGCCGGCCTTCGAAAACGTGACCATCAAGTTCGTCACCGATGCCGCGAGCCGCGTCGCCGAGATCGAGTCCGGTTCCTCGCAGGTGACGCTGGAAATTCCTTACGAGGAATATGACCGCCTGATCGCCAAGGACGGACTTGCCGGCTCGTGCAAGAACGTTTCCGACATCGGCATGATCTTCTTCAACGACATCGACGTGATGCTGGACAAGAACGTCCGCCAGGCAGCGGTGATGGCGGTCGACAAAAAGCTTTTGGTCGATCGGTTGCTGCGCGGCTACGGCCAACCCATCGATACGCTGGAGACGCCGGAATACGCCGCCTACAATGCGTCGATCAAAGTCGAGCACAACCCGGAAAAGGCCAAGGAATTGCTGGCCGCATCCGGCTATTCGCCGGAAAAGCCGGTCAAATTCACGATACAGACGACCAAGGGCTTCAAGCCCAAGGACTACGAGATGATCCAGGCGATCGTCGGCATGTGGCGCAAGGTCGGTATCGAGGCGACGATCGAGGTGTACGAGATCGCCAAGCACTACGAGTTGCGCGCCGCCGACAAGCTGGCGCCGGCGGCCTTCTACAATTGGGGCAATGCCATCGGCGATCCCACGACGTCGACCGGCTTCGCCATGTATGGACCAAGCCCGCATTCGGTATGGGACAGTCAGGACCTGATCGACATGATCAATCCGCTATGGGGTGAGAAGGACGAGGCCAAGCGCATCGCCGGCTGGAAGGCCGTCGACAAATACATCGCCGAACAGGCCTATGTGCTGCCGCTGATCCAGTATGCGCAGCCGATCGTGCATGCCAAGGGCGTCAACGTCGTGCAGCATGTGTCGGGCGCACTTCTGCCGGCGCTGATGAGCCCGGCCTGAGATCGGCGCGAGGAGGCCCGCGGTCGCAAGATAGCGTGCCTCCTCTGCTTGCGCAGGCCCCCTCATCCGGCCCTTCGGGCCACCTTCTCCCCAGCTGGGGAGAAGAGACTGGCTCAGCCGTCAGCGACCTCTTCTCCCCTCGGGGAGAAGGTGGCCGCGAAGCGGCCGGATGAGGGGGCCTGTTCGTTCCATCAGTCACTGAAACGCATTAGGCTTAAGCCAGAATGCTGCTGCAAAGATTCCTGATCCGTCTTCTGACGATGGCGATCACGCTGTTCGGTGTGGCCGTCGTCGTCTTCGTCGTCATCCGCGTCGCGCCGGGCGATCCGATTGCGATGATGCTGCCGCCTGGCGCCACCGATACCGACATCGCGCGGCTGCGCGCTCTCTACGGGCTCGACAAGACCATCGTCCAGCAATTCTTCATCTGGCTGGCCGGTGTCGTCAGGGGCGATTTCGGCACTTCGATATCATTGCGACAGGATGTGCTCGGGCTGGTCTTCAATCGCCTCCCGGCGACGCTGGAACTCGCCATCGTCGCGCTCCTGATGGCGGTGGCGATCGGCGGCACCACGGCGATCCTCGGCGCGCGCGAGCGCGGCACCGCGGTCGAAGCCGGCATCGACATTGCCAGCGGTGCGGCGCTCTCGATTCCCGATTTCCTGTGGGGTCTGGTGCTGATCCTGCTGTTCGGCGTGCTGGTGCCTATCTTCGACATTTCCGGCCGGGTGTCGCCGCAGCTCGACCTGCCCTTCGCCACGCAATTCTATCTGTTCGAAAGCATTGTGCGACTGCGCTTCGACCTGACCAGGGACCTTTTGGCGCACATGCTGATGCCGGCGATCGCGCTGGCACTGCCGCTGGCCGCCATCATCTCGCAGCTGTTGAAACAGTCGCTCAAGGAAGTGCTCGACCTCGACTATGTCGTGCTAGCGCGGGTGAAGGGGTTTTCGGAAACGCAGGTCATCCTGCGCGAGGCGCTGAAGAACGCAGCATTGCCGACGCTAACGCTGGTCGGCGTCCAGTTCACCTTCCTGATCGGCGGCACGGTCATCGTCGAGAGGCTGTTTTCCTATGAAGGCCTCGGCAATATGGCGATCGATGCCGTCATCAACCGCGACCTGCCGTTGATCCAGGGCATCGTACTGGTGTTCGCGCTGCTGTTCGTGCTGATCAACCTTGCCGTCGACATGATGTACGCGCTGCTCAATCCGAGGCTGCGCCATGGATGAGGCCCGCATTTCAAGACATGGCTCGCGGGCACGCCTGTGGCTGGCCGGCGGCTGGCTGCTAATTGCGCTGCTGGCCGCGATTTTTGCGCCGCTGGTCGCGCCGCAGGACCCACTGGCGCAAGACCTGATGCTGGAGCGGCTGCCGCCGTTCTGGCTGACCGGTGCCGAGCCCGGCTACTGGCTGGGCACCGACAGCCTCGGCCGCGATCTGTTGTCACGGCTGATCTTCGGCGCTCGCATCGCCTTCATCGTCGCCTTCGCCGCCGCGATCGCCGCCTGCCTGGTCGGCTCGATGCTCGGCCTGATATCAGGCTATTTCGGCGGCTGGGCCGACCGCATCATCTCGCGCATCGTCGATGTCTGGATGGCGTTCCCGCCGGTGCTGTTCGCCATCCTGCTGGTTGCCGTGCTCGGTACCGGCTTGAGCTCGGTCATCATCGCGATCGCCGTCATCGACTGGACGCGCTTCTGCCGGGTGATCCGCGCCGAGGCGATGGGCCAGTCGCGAATGGACTATGTCGAGAACGCCCGCATCGCCGGCTATGGCCGCATCGGCATCATGCTGCGCGAGGTGCTGCCCAATGTGGTGCCGTCGATCGTGGCACTGCTGTCGCTTGAGATGGGCATTGCCGTCATCGTAGAGGCGATCCTGTCCTTCGTCAATCTGTCGATCTCGACCGACGATCCGACCTGGGGCGGCATCATCGCAGAGGGCCGCTTGTCGATCCATCAGGCCTGGTGGGTGCTGGTGTTCCCGCTGGTCACGCTGATCCTGACGGTGCTGTCGTTCAGCCAGTTCGGCGAAGGTCTCAGGGCACGTTTCGATCCGGTGCTGCGATGAACGCGCGGGCGAAATCTTGCCTCGACATACGCGACCTTAGCGCCGTTCTGCCCAACGGCCAGCGCGTGCTGCGCTCGGTGTCGCTCGCCGTCGGGCCCGGAGAAGTCCGGGCGCTAGTCGGCGAGAGCGGCGCCGGCAAGACGATGATCGGCAAGGCGGTGCTCGGCGTGCTGCCACCCAGCGTGCGCATCGTCGAAGGCGATATGCTGCTCGAGGGCGAGGACCTCGGCAAGCTTCTGCCCAAGGCAAGGCGCACGCTGATCGGCGCGCGCACGGCGCTGATCCCACAGGATCCCTTGACCGCGCTCAATCCGTCGCGCCGCATCGGCCCGCAGATGACCGACCGGCTGGTGCGCATCCTGCGCTGGAGCGGTGAGAAGGCCGATGCACGCATCCGTCAATTGCTGGATGAGGTGCAGATCCGCGACCCCGAGCGTGTCCTCAAATGCTATCCGCACGAACTGTCCGGCGGCATGCGCCAGCGCGTGCTGATCGCCGCCGCGTTTGCGGCCGAACCAAGGCTGATCGTCGCCGACGAGCCGACCACGGCGCTCGACGTGACCGTACAGAAGCAAATCTTGCGGCTGATCGCGCAGTTGCAGCGCGAGCACGGCACGGCGATCCTGTTCGTCACCCATGATCTCGGCGTCGTCGCCAAGATCAGCCAGAAAGTCTCGGTGCTCTATGCCGGCAAGGTGGTGGAGGAGGCCGAGACGGCTGCCCTCTTCGCCGCCCCGCAGCACCCTTACACACGGGCGCTGATGGCGGCGACGCCGCGCTACACCGATCCGCTTGCATCGCTGAAACCGGTGGACGAGGCGGTGCTGGCCGGACTGGCCGCGGAGATCGCCACGGCCGACCAGGCCTGGAGGCGCCCGCATGGCTGAGCCGCTGTTTTCCGTGCGCGGGCTCAAGGTCGCGTTGCCCGACATGACGCGCAAGCCGCTGATCGGCCGGGCGCCGCTGGCCGAGATCCTGAAGGGCCTCGATTTCGACCTGCCCAGGGGCTCGGTGACCGGCATCGTCGGCGAATCCGGCTCCGGCAAATCGACGCTTGGCCGTGCCTTGGTGCGGCTTCTGGAGCCGAGCGCCGGCAGCATCAGCTTCGAGGGCCGCGATATCACCCATCTGCCGGAAGCGGAGCTGCGGCCGCTGCGCCGCAATCTGCAGATGATCTTCCAGGATCCGATGTCGTCGCTCAATCCGCGCCGCACCATCTTCAGCATCATCGCAGCACCGCTCAAGCAGAACGGGCTTGGCGACAGCCTCAGGGATCGTGTCGCGGAGGCACTTCAGCGCGTCGGCCTGCCGCAAAGCTTCGCCAGTCGCTACCGCCACGAACTGTCGGGCGGTCAGCGCCAGCGCGTCGGCATCGCCCGCGCCCTGGCGCTGTCGCCGAAATTCGTGCTAGCCGACGAGATCGTCTCCGGCCTCGACGTCTCGACGCAGGCACAGATTCTGACGCTGCTGGAAAAGCTCGCGGCGGAGATGGGCCTCACCGTTGCCTTCATCAGCCATGATCTGTCGGTGATCCGGCGACTGTGCCGGCAGGTGATCGTCATGCGCGAGGGCGCGATCGTCGAAGCCAGCGCGACGGACGATTTGTTCGAGCACCCGCAGCAGGCTTATACGCGCGACCTCCTCGCCGCCATTCCGCTGCCCGAGATCGATGACGCTTGGTTGCTGCCCGCCGCAAAGGCGCGGGCATGAAACACAATCCTATTCGCACGCCGAAGAGCGGGCCTCGGACGTGCGCCGACAAGTCAGCTCGCGAAACGGAGGAGAACTGGAATGAAATACGCAATCAGAAACACGATGCTTGCGGCCGCTCTGCTCGGCTCGATGGGAGCAGCCTCGGCTGATTCGATACCCGGCATGCGTGGCCACGACCACACCGGGGTCACCGTCCCCGACATGCAGCAGGCAGTCGAGTTCTTCACCGAAGTGGTTGGCTGCAAGAAGGCGATGTCGTTCGGCCCGTTCGCCGACGACAAAGGCACGTTCATGCAGGATCTGCTGGGCGTCGATCCCAAGGCGGTGGTCGAGGAGATCACCCTGGTCCGCTGCGGACACGGGTCGAACATCGAGCTGTTCAAATACACCGCGCCGGACCAGAAGGACCTGACGCCTCGCAACAGCGACATAGGCGGCTTCCATATCGCCTTCTATGTCGACGACATCGCCGCCGCAAAAGCCTATCTTGACGGCAAAAGCGTCAAGACGCGGATGGGGCCGCTGCCGGTTACCGAAGGCCCGGCAGCCGGCCAGACCATCCTCTACTTCCAGGCGCCTTGGGGCTTGCAGTTGGAAGCGATCAGCTATCCCAATGGCATGGCCTATGAAAAAGATGCGGAGACGGTGCTGTGGAGCCCGAAGAACCCGGAAAAATAGCCCGGGAGTCCCTGGCCTGCGCAAGCCGACTGCCGGCAAGCTGGGTTTCCGAGGCGGATTGTTTCAATCCTGAAACTTCAAGCTTGAATTAATCCGCCTCAGGCGTAAACTCGACGGACAGAAGCGAAGAGGAGATCGCACGATGAAAGTTGCGGTTCTCGGCGGCGGACCAGCCGGGCTCTACTTTGCCATCTCGCTGAAGCTCAGGGATGCCTCGCATGAAGTGACGGTGTTCGAGCGCAACCGTGCCGATGATACGTTCGGCTGGGGCGTCGTGCTGTCGGCCGAAACGCTGGAGAACCTGACCAAGAACGACCCGGTCAGCGCCGTCTGGATCCGCAAGCACTTCGCCTATTGGGACGACATTGCCGTCATCCATGACGGCGTGCGCACGGTCTCGACCGGCCACGGCTTTTGCGGCATCGGCCGCAAACGGCTGCTCACGCTGCTGCAGCGGCGGGCGCGCGAACTCGGCGTCAAGCTGGTCTTCGAAACCGACATCGCCGATCCCAATCCGTATATGGAGACGCACGACCTGGTCGTCGCCGCCGACGGGCTGAACTCGAAAGCGCGGGGCACCTTCGTCGACGTGTTCAAGCCCGATATCGATGTCCGCAAATGCAAGTTCGTCTGGCTCGGCACCCACCAGAAATTCGACGACGCCTTCACCTTCATCTTCGAGAAAACCGAGCATGGCTGGGTGTGGGCGCATGCCTACCAGTTCGATAGCGATACCGCGACCTTCATCGTCGAATGCAGCGAGCAGACCTGGCAGCGCTTCGGCTTCGGCGCGATGTCGCAGCAGGAATCGATTGCCGTCTGCGAGCGCATCTTTGCCCGCCATCTCGGCGGCCACGCGCTGATGACCAACGCCAATCATATCCGCGGCTCGGCGTGGATCAATTTCCCACGGGTCTTGTGCGAACGCTGGTCCTACAAGAACCTGGCGCTGATGGGCGACGCGGCGGCGAGCGCGCATTTCTCGATCGGTTCCGGCACCAAGCTGGCGCTGGAAAGCGCGGTGGCGCTGGCCGACTATGTCGAGTCCGAACCGGACCTCGAGGCCGCCTTTAACAAATATGAGGATGCGCGGCGCACCGAAGTGCTGAAGCTGCAGTCGGCGGCGCGCAATTCGCTCGAATGGTTTGAGGAGGTCGAGCGCTATCTCGGCCTCGATCCGGTGCAGTTCAACTATTCGCTTTTGACACGCTCGCAGCGCATCAGTCACGAGAATTTGCGGCTGCGCGATGCCGAGTGGCTGGCCGGCGCCGAGGAATGGTTCCAGCGCCAGGCCGGCGCCGGGGGCAATAATCTGCGTCGCGCGCCAATGTTTGCGCCGTTCCGGCTGCGCGACATGGCGCTGCAGAACCGTGTCGTCGTCTCGCCGATGGCACAGTACAAGGCGGTCGACGGCTGTCCGACCGACTGGCATTTCGCCCATTATGCCGAACGGGCCAAGGGCGGCGCCGGCCTCCTCTACATCGAGATGACCTGCGTCAGCCCGGAGGGCCGCATCACGCCTGGCTGCCCCGGTTTCTATGCGCCCGAGCATGAGGTCGCCTGGAAGCGGCTGGTCGAGTTCGTCCATGGCGAAACCGAGGCCAAGATCTGCGCCCAGATCGGCCATTCCGGTGCCAAGGGGTCGACCATGCTCGGCTGGCAAGGAACCGACGTGCCGCTGCCCTCAGGCAATTGGCCGGTTATGGCAGCGTCTTCCGTGCCGTGGTCGCCGGAAAACCAGGTGCCGAGGGCGATGAACCGCGCCGACATGGATATGGTGCGCGACCAGTTTGTCGGCTCGGCCGAGATGGCGGCGCGCTGCGGCTTCGACATGCTCGAAATCCACGCCGCGCACGGCTATCTCCTGTCCTCCTTCATCACGCCCCTGACCAACCGGCGCACCGATGCCTATGGCGGCTCGCTGGAAAACCTCATGCGCTATCCCTTGGAAATCTTTCACGCGGTGCGCGCCGCGTGGCCGGCCGAGAAGCCGATCTCGATGCGCATCTCCGCCAATGACTGGCTGGGCATCGAGGGCGTGACGCCGGCCGATGCCGTAGAGATCGCGCGGCTGCTGCATGAGGCCGGCGTAGATATCTGCGACGTATCTGCCGGCCAGACTTCGGCCGTGGCAAGACCGGTCTATGGCCGCATGTTCCAGACGCCGTTTTCCGACCGCATCCGCAACGAGGTCGGCATGGCGACGATGGCGGTCGGCAATATCTATGAGCCGGACCACGTCAACTCGATCCTGATGGCGGGCCGTGCCGATCTCGTCGCACTGGCTAGGCCGCATCTTGCCGATCCCTACTGGACGCTGCATGCGGCCGTCACGCTTGGCGATCGCGGCGTCAAATGGCCGGATCCCTATCTGCCCGGCCGCGACCAGCTCTACCGGCTGGCCGAACGCGAAGCGGCAGCGCGGTTGAAAGTATGAGTGCCGCCGCGACGATTTCCGGGCGGCATGCGCTGGTCACCGGCGGCGGCTCCGGCGTCGGCCGCGCAATCGCGCTGGCGCTGGCCGGCGCCGGCATCGACGTGACCATCTGCGGCCGGCGCGTGGAGCCGCTTGCCGAGGTCGCCGCCGAGAACAAGCGCATCTTCGCCAATGCCGCCGACGTCACCGACGAGGCATCGATGGCGTCGCTCTACGAGGCCGCGGAAGCGGCACGCGGACCGTTCGACATCGTCGTTGCCAATGCCGGCATGTCCGGCAGCGCCCCGGCGCAACGGACCTCGCTGGCAGACTGGCAGCGCACGCTCGACGTCAACTTGACCGGTGCGTTCCTGACCGTGAAGCCGGCATTGGCCGGCATGGCAGTGCGCAAGACTGGCCGTATCATCTTCGTCGCTTCCACCGCCGGACTGAAAGGCTATCCCTATGTCGCAGCTTATGTTGCCGCCAAGCATGGCGTCGTCGGCCTGATGCGGGCACTCGCCGTCGAGACCGCCAAGTCCGGCATAACAGTGAATGCCGTGTGCCCAGGGTTTGTCGAAACCGAGATGCTGGAGAGCGCCGTCCAGCGTATCGTCGAAACGACCGGCCGCTCGTCGGAGCAGGCACGGACAAGCCTTGCCGCGAGCAACCCGCAAGGCCGCTTCATCCAGCCGGAAGAAATTGCGGCCGCCGTACTTTATCTGTGTGGCGACGCCGCCCGGTCGATTACCGGGCAGACGATTTCGATCTCCGGAGGTGAGACATGGTAGCCGGTCCCCTGCCCGCCCCGTCCGGACCCGGCAAGGACCGCCTGCGGCTGTGGATACGCCTGCTGCGCGCCTCGCGCACCATCGAGGCCGAGCTGCGCGAACGCCTGCGGCAAGAGTTCAACACGACGCTGCCACGCTTCGACGTGATGGCCGCGCTCTACAGGGCGCCGGAAGGCATGCTGATGAGCGACCTGTCGCGCTTCCTGCTGGTGTCCAACGGCAATGTCACCGGCATCATCGACCGCCTGGTCTCGGAAGGGTTGGTGATGCGGGCCCGACGCAATGGCGACCGCCGCACTTCGATGGTGCGGCTGACCGAAGAAGGGTCGAAGACGTTCGCCGTGATCGCCGCCGCGCATGAAAAATGGGTCGGCGAGTTGCTGGGCAATGTGAGCGAGAACGAGGCGCGCCGGTTGACCGGCATGCTGACCTCCTTCCGCAGCAATTGGGAGGGACGGGAATGACGAAGATGGCGGGCCGCAAGCCGAAGCATTTCCTCTGGCAGGTCGAAGGCAAGATCGCAAAGATCCGGCTCGACCGGCCCGAACGCAAGAACCCGTTGACGTTCGACAGCTATGCCGAATTGCGCGACGCTTTTCGCGATCTCGTCTATGCCGACGACGTCGATGCGGTGGTGTTCCTGCCCAATGGCGGCAATTTCTGCTCGGGCGGCGATGTCCACGACATCATCGGTCCACTGGTCAAGATGGACATGAAGGCGCTGCTCGCCTTCACCCGCATGACCGGCGATTTCGTCAAGGCGATGCTGAATTGCGGCAAGCCGATTATTGCGGCGGTCGACGGCGTGGCGGTCGGCGCCGGCGCGATCATCGCCATGGTCTCCGATATCCGCATCGCCACGCCACAGGCCAAAACGGCTTTCCTGTTCACCCGCGTCGGCCTTGCCGGCTGCGACATGGGCGCCTGCGCGATCCTGCCGCGCATCATTGGCCAGGGCCGCGCCGCCGAGCTGCTCTATACCGGCCGCACGATGAGCGCCGAGGAAGGCGAGCGCTGGGGCTTCTACAACCGGCTGGTCGATGCCGCAAAGCTCGAGGCCGACGCGCTCGACATGGCCGCGCGCATCGTTTCCGGCCCGACCTTCGCCCATGGCATGACCAAGACGCAGCTGAATCAGGAATGGTCGATGGGGCTTGACCAGGCTATCGAAGCGGAAGCGCAGGCGCAGGCGATCTGCATGCAGACCCGCGATTTCGAGCGGGCGTACACGGCTTTCGTCGCCAAGGAAAAACCGGTGTTCGAGGGGAACTAGGATGGTTGTTTCAATGGATACGCTGGCGGGACGGCGCCCCCCTCTGTCCTGCCGGACATCTCCCCCACGAGGGGGGAGATTGGCAGTTCCATTGCCTCGCCTCTTCTTGCAACGCTGGAAATTGGCGAAAGCGCCCGCGACAGCCAATCTCCCCCCTCGTGGGGGAGATGTCCGGCAGGACAGAGGGGGGCGCCGTAGAGCGCAACGCCTTAAACACGGCGGAGGCATCCATGCCTGACCGTTCCTTCCTTTCTTGGCCCTTCTTCGAGGATCGCCACAGCGCGCTTGCTGAAAAGCTGGAGGTGTGGTGCGCGAAGAACCTGCCGGTCGATCACCACGACGTTGATGCCGCCTGCCGTGAGCTGGTGGCGAAGCTCGGCCGGGACGGCTGGCTGAAACCAACCGCGCTCGACACCGACAACCCCTCACCGCTCGACGTGCGTACGCTCTGCCTCACGCGCGAGACGCTGGCCCGGCATGACGGGCTGGCCGATTTCGCCTTCGCCATGCAAGGGCTCGGCACTGGTGCGCTCAGCCTGTTCGGCTCGCTCGAGCAGCAGCATTGGCTGGCTAAGACACGGGCCGGCAAGGCAATTTCGGCTTTCGCGCTTTCGGAGCCGCGCTCGGGATCGGACGTCGCCAATATGGAAATGACGGCCACGCGCGACGGCGACAGCTATCTCCTATCCGGCGAAAAGACCTGGATCTCCAACGGCGGTATCGCTGACTTTTATGTTGTCTTTGCCCGTACCGGCGAGGCGCCCGGCGCCAAGGGGCTTTCCGCCTTTGTCGTGCCTTCCGAAACCGAAGGGCTGATCGTTGCCGAGCGGCTGGAGGTGATTGCGCCGCACCCGCTCGCCCGGCTGTCCTTCGACAATGCACGCATTCCAGCCTCGGCGCTGATCGGCAAACCCGGTGACGGTTTTCGCATCGCCATGTCCGTGCTCGACGTGTTCCGTTCGACTGTCGGCGCAGCGGCACTCGGCTTTGCCCGGCGCGCGCTGGACGAAAGCATCGCAAGAGTGGCCGAGCGCAGGCTGTTCGGTGCGCCGATGGCGGAGCTGCAGATGGTGCAGGGCCACATCGCCGACATGGCGCTGGATGTCGATGCCGCCGCGTTGCTGGTCTATCGTGCCGCCTGGACCAAGGACATGGGCGCGGCTCGGGTTACCCGCGAAGCCGCCATGGCCAAGCTGTTCGCTACCGACAAAGCGCAAGAGGTGATCGACAAGGCTGTGCAACTGCATGGCGGCGACGGCGTCCGCAAGGGCCATATCGTCGAAAGCCTGTATCGTGAGATCCGGGCGCTGCGCATCTACGAGGGAGCGTCCGACGTGCAGAAGGTGGTGATTGCACGGCAGGTGATGGGGGCGGCCTGAGACCGGAGTTGTGTGGAAGAATTGATTGTCTTTGAGTTTTAAGCGACCGGATTTGAGCATTGGGAGGTTTTGACATGCACACCATCCTGCAGCCGGAAGGCTGGGCGAAACCCGTCGGCTACGCCAATGGCGTCGCCGCGCGTGGACAGCTTGTCTTCGTCGGCGGGCAGGTCGGCTGGAACGGACAGGGCCGCTTCGAGACCGATGATCTTGTCGGCCAGGTGCGGCAGACGCTGGCCAATATTGTCGCCGTGCTCGCCGAGGCCGGCGCCACGCCGGAGCATATCACCTCGATGACCTGGTACTTTACCGACAAGGCGGAATATCTGGCCAATCTCAAGGGGATCGGCGAGGTCTATCGCGAGGTGATCGGCCGGCATTTTCCGGCGATGGCCGCTATGCAGGTGATGGCGCTTGTCGAGGATCGCGCCAAGGTTGAGATCCAGGCCACGGCGGTTATTCCGGAGTGACGGCAACACGCGGCAATTTTTTAAGCTTAAAACTTTCGCCTTGAAAAGCGCGGTACTTTGGATAGCATCCGATCTTACGACTGCCGTGCCGGGAGGGCTTTCCGGCAGTCCGGTCACTTGGCGTATCAAAGCCGTGCGGGGCCAAACCCGTCCGATCACAACCAGAGGGAACGAAAATGAACTTCACCCGTCGCAACCTGCTGCTTCTTGCTGCCGCAATCGGCATCGCCGGCGGCCCGGCCTATGCCGAAGGCACGCTGAATGTCGGCGCCTATCCGACCAATCCGCCTTTTGAATACAAGAACGAGAGCGGCACGTTCGAGGGTTTCGAAGTCGACATCATCAATGAGGCGGCAAAGCGTATCGGCATGACCACTGATATCGCCGATCTCGGCTTCCAGGCGCTGTTCGCCGCCACCACCTCGAAGCGCATCGACGTCGCCATCTCGTCGATCACCATCACGCCGGAGCGGCTGAAGTCGCAGTCGTTCACGCAGCCCTACTACGATTCCGACATGGGCATCGCCGCGAAGGCCGACAGCCCAATCAAAGCCGAGGCCGACCTCAAGGGTAAGATCGTCGGCGTGCTGTCCGGCTCGACCGGCGAAGCCTGGGTCAAGGCCCATCAGGAAGCGGACGGGTTCAGTGACGTCAAAGGCTACGACACCCAGCAGAATCTGCTGCTCGATCTCAGCTCCGGCCGCGTCGATGCGGCGGTCAGCGATATTCCGGGCCTGGAATATTCTTTCACCAGGATGAAGGATCTCGCCGTAAAAGAGCGCATCAAGACCGGCGAGCAGTACGGCCTGATGATGACCAAGGACCACCCGCTGCTCGGCAAGCTGAACGACGCGCTGACCGCGATGAAGAAGGACGGCACGCTGGCCGCGATCCACAAGAAGTGGTTCGGCAGCGATGCACCGGCCGATTCCTCGACCGTCAAGGAAATACCTATGCCGAAGGCCTGAACGTCAGTTCGCGCTTAAATGTCGTGCCGGCTTTCGTGCCGGCACGATTTCGGATTTCGGGCTCGGGCTCGAGCGTCGCGGGACGCCAAACGTTTCGGAAATGCTGCGATGTCGCTGCTGGACACCTTCTTCAACGCCGACGTCATGGTCTCCAGCCTGCCGGCGCTGCTGCGCGGTTTCCTGAACACGCTGCTGCTTGGAATCATGAGCATCGGCATCGGTATTCCCGTCGGCCTCGCGATCAGCCTGGTGCGGCTCTATGCGCCAAAGCCGCTTCGGCTGCTGGCTGTCGGCTACATCGACATTTTCCGGGCGATGCCGGTGCTGGTCGCGCTGATCCTGATCTACTATGCGCTGCCGTTCCTCGGTATTCGCCTGTCATCGTGGACTTCCGCGGTGATGGCGTTCGCCATCATCATGGCGGCCTATTCGGCCGAGGTGTTCCGCTCCGGCATAGAGAGCATTCCGCGCGGCCAGTTCGAGGCGGCGCAGGCGCTCGGACTGCCGTTCTTGCTGACCTTGCGCAAGGTAGTGCTGCCGCAGGCGATCCGCGTGGTCATTCCGCCAATGACCAGCAATTGCGTTTCGATGTTCAAGGATACTTCGCTCGCATCCACCGTGGCGCTGCCCGAACTGCTGAAGGAAGCGACCAACGCGCAGTCGCTCTATGCCAACCCCTCACCGCTGATCGGCGCGGCGCTGGTCTATCTCATCTTTCTCTGGCCGATGGTCCGTCTCGTCAGCCTCCTTGAACGCCGCTTCCAAACCGAAAAGACCCGCTGAATCTGTCAGCGCACTTCGCAGGAGACGACCTTGAACCAGCATCAGATTTCGAAAACCGGCGATGCCGCAGCTTTCCCGGTCGAGACGATCCGCGCCATGTTTCCCGCCTTGCAGCAAGCCGGGGACTTCGTCTTCATGGACAATGCCGCCGGCGCGCAGATCCCGCAAAGCGTACTCGATGCGGTCACCAACCATTTGGTCGCGCATAATGTGCAGCGCGGCGGCCGCTATGGCCGCAGCGTCACCGTCGACCAAGCCGTCGCCGGCGCACGCGAAAGCGTGGCCTTGCTGATCAACGCCACCAACCCGGCGGAAATCTGTTTCGGCATGAACGCCACTTCGTTCATCCGCCTGGTCAGCCTCGGCATCGGCCAGATGCTTTCCGAGCGACCAAACGAGGAGCGTGATGAGATCGTCATCACCGACATGGACCACGACGCCAATATCGCGACGTGGCTGGCGCTGGCGCCGGCCGGCGCCAAGTTCAAATGGTGGCGGATGCGCGAGGACGGTAATCTGCATGTCGACGATTTGCGCCCGCTGGTCTCCGAGCGCACCCGGCTCGTGGCCTGCACGGTGACGGCGCATTCGATCGGCTCGATTGTCGACGTTGCCTCCGTGGCTGGGATTGCGCATGCGGCAGGCGCTGAAGTGTTCCTCGACTGCGTGCATTACGGACCGCACGGGTTGATCGATGTGCAGGCTTGGGATTGCGACTATCTGGTCTGCTCCGGCTATAAGAATTTCTCGCCGCATATGGGCTTCCTGTGGGGCCGCTTCGAAACGTTGAAGCGCTTGCCGACCTTCCGCGAGGATTTCATCCCCGACGAGCCGCCTTACAAGATCGAGGCCGGTACCTTCATTTACGAGAACGTCTCCGGCATGGATGCCGCGGTGCGCTACCTCGAATCGATCGGCCGCAATTTTGCTCCAGCCAATAACCGGTCGCGCCGCGACAACATCGTCGCCGGCATGAATGCCATCCGCGACTACGAGCAGGTGCTGGCGCGCGAAATGCTGGCGGTGCTCAAAGATTGCGGCGCTACGATCTACGGCGTGACCGAAGAGGCACGCCTCGGCGAGCGCGTGCCGACCTTCTGCTTCAACATCGGCACGCTGTCGCCGCAGAGGATCGTCGAGGAGATGGCCGAGATGCAGATCGGCATCCGCGACGGCCACATGTACGCGCCGCGCCTGATGAAGCGGCTCAATCTCAGCATGGACAGCGGCGCGGTGCGCGCCTCGCTGGTGCATTACAATACGATCGAGGAAGTCCGGCGCTTCGGCGAGGCGCTCCGCACCATCATCGCCCGGCTGTCCTGATCGGGCTGACCGGCGGCGCCGGCGCGATTCTCGTGGAGCGCGAAGGCGGTCGCACCCGGGTTCTCCAGGCCAGGGCGCAATTGCATGCTTGGGATCAAGTAATCGCCGCCATTCTGCTGCCGATAAGGAATGGGCCGGATTGTCTCGAGCGTCCGCATCCTCTCGCGCAGTCGCTCCGCGACAGGCTCGAAATCGGCCTCCCCGAAACGGTCCACCCTGTAGACCACGAACGGCGGAAGCACGTCGTAGCCCGGATAGTAGAGAATCCCGTGATTGATCGGGAACAGCAGATCGTCGATCGGGCCGTTGACGCCGCGGGCGGAATAATGCTCCTCCCAGCCGCCGGTGGTCACGATCAGCATTGCGCGCTTGCCGGCGAGCGTTCCCTCACCAAAGCGGTCGCCCCACCGCTTGTCGCTGTGCTCGCCAACGCCATAGGCGAAGCCGTAGGCGTACACCCGGTCGACCCAGCCCTTGAGGATCGCCGGCATGGCGTACCACCACAGCGGGAACTGGAGGATCAGGGTGTCGGCCCATAGCAGCTTGTCGATCTCGGCATTGACGTCATCGGTCAGAGTGTTCGTCGCGAAAGCCTTTTTGGAGGCGCCGGCCGGCAGGAAACGTGCTTCGGGCGGCCACGACGGAAAGTCGGCACGGTCTACCTCGGATTTCCAGCCATCGGCATAGAGGTCAGACACCCGCACCTCGTGGCCCTGGGCCTCGAGTTCCCTGATGGCGACGTCACGCAACGCGCCGTTGAGCGAACGCGGTTCAGGATGAGCGAAAACAAGCAGGACTTTCATGGGTCTACTTCGAAGAAGGGCGATAGACACCAAAGGTAGCCAGCCGTTGGCTGATCCGCTATATGTAGGAAATGTATAAGATAATGCCGAATAATGGATAGATCGGACGTCACTCTCGAGCGCATGCGCACCTTCGTTCGCGTCGCCGAGCGCGGCAGCCTCTCGGCGGTGGCGCGCGAGCTCGGAGTTGGACAGTCGACGATCACACGGCATTTGCGGGAACTCGAGGAGGCCGTCGGCGTGCCCTTGCTCAGCAGGACCACCCGGCGTGTCACGATGACCGATGAAGGCAGCCGTTACTATGCCGACAGCGTCCAGATCCTGCGCCTCGTTGAGCAGGCCGGCGATGAGGCGCGGGGCACGCGCGGCGCGTCGGCCGGCACGATCCGGATATCCTGCACGGCGGCGCTCGGGGTCTTGCATGTCAGCCGGCTGATCTTCGGCTTTCAAGACAGCTATCCCGACATCGGCATCGATCTCAGCCTAACCGACGAGCGCATCGACCTTGTGCGGGAGGGCGTCGACATCGCGCTTCGTCTCGGTCCGCTCACCGACAGCTCGATGAAACTGCGGGCGCTCGGCCAGTCCCGACGTCTGCTGGTGGCGGCGCCGGCCTATCTGGCGGCGCGCGGCAGACCGGCTGTCCCGCAGGATCTGCCTGGCCATGAAGGCATCCGGATGTCGAACATCGCGGGAAGCGACATGCTCGTCCTGCAGGGGCCGGGCGGCGAGACTTTTGCGGTGCCCTTTGGCGGGCGATTTCGTGTGGACCATGGGCTTGCCGCGCGGGAAGCCCTTGTCGCCGGACGCGGTATCGCACCCGCCCACCACTGGCTTGTCGACGATCTCCTGGCGGCCGGCCGGCTGGAGGTGGTCATGCCGGGCTATTTTCCGCCTCCCGTCCCGCTGAGCATGCTGATCGTTCCGGAGCGTGCGGGCATTGCCCGGGTGCGGCTACTGGTCGACTTTCTCGTCGAGCAGACCTCCGGCATTCCGGGTATCGAGAAGCGGTAGCCAGCCGGCAAACCTCGCCGGATCAGGCGGCCTTCTTCTTCGCCAACCTGGCCTTGATGCTGGCGACGTCGGCACGCGGCGTCGCCGCAAACAGCGTCCTGGTGTAACTGTGCTTGGGGTCGGCGAAGACCTCGTCGCGCGAGCCGTATTCGACCGCTTCGCCGAAATACATCACCATCACGTCGTCGGCGATGTAGCGCACCACCGACAGGTCGTGGCTGATGAAAACATAGGTCAGCTGAAACTCGTCCTGCAGGTCGGCAAGCAGGTTCAGCACCTGCGCCTGCACCGACAGGTCAAGCGCCGAGACCGGCTCGTCCAGCACCAGAAGGCTGGGGTTGAGCATCAGCGCGCGGGCGATGGCGATCCGCTGGCGCTGGCCGCCCGAAAACATATGCGGGTAGCGATTATAGTGCTCGGGGCCGAGACCGACCTTCTTCAGCATCTTCATGGCAAGATCGCGCCGCTCGTCGGCCGTGCTGTCGGTGTTGATGAGCAGCGGCTCGCCAAGCACGTCGCCGATCTTCTGGCGTGGATTGAGCGAACCATAGGGGTTCTGGAAGACGATCTGCACCTTGCGGCGCATTTCCTTCGACAGGCCGTCCCTTGCGATGTCCACCTTCTTGCCGTCGATGAAAAGCTCGCCGGAGGTCGCCGGATCGATCAGGGTGATGATGCGGGCAAGTGTTGACTTGCCGCAGCCGCTCTCGCCGACGATGGCCAGCGTGTTGCCCTTGTTGACGCTGAACGAAACACCCTTGACCGCATGAACCGTACGGGAAGGGCGGAAAAGCCCGCCGCCGACATGATAGTCGCGCACGATGTTCTTGCCTTCGACTACCGTCACGCTCATGAGGCGGTTCCTCCTGCGGACCGCGCTGCGACTACAGATGGGGCCGGCTCGAACAGCATGTCGGAAACAGTAGGCAACCGGTCGCCGACGGCGTTTTCCGGCAGCGCCGACAGGAGCGCGCGCGTGTAGTTGCTCTTGGGGGACTCGAACAGCGACAGCACGTCGGCCTCTTCCATCTTGCGGCCCTTGTACTGGACGATGACACGGTCGGCGGTCTCGGCAACCACCCCCATATTGTGGGTGATCATGATCAGACCCATGCCATATTTGGCCTGCAGGCCGACCAGCAGATCGAGGATCTGCTTCTGGATGGTGACGTCGAGCGCTGTGGTTGGCTCGTCGGCGATCAAAAGCTTCGGATTGCAGGCGATGGCGATGGCGATCATGACGCGCTGGCACTGACCACCCGACATCTGGTGCGGGAAGGAGCCCAGCCGTTCCTCGGGGTCGGCGATGCCGACGAGCTTCATCAGTTCAATGGCGCGCGCCCGGCGCTGGGCGCGGTCCATACCCATGTGGAAGCGCAGCACCTCCTCAATCTGGAAGCCGACGGTAAAGCACGGGTTGAGGCTGGCGACCGGCTCCTGGAAGATCATCGAAATGTCCTTGCCGACGATCTTGCGCCGCTCGGATGGGCCGAGCTTAAGCAGGTCGATGCCGTCGAAGGCCATGCTGTCGGCCCTCACTGTCGCGGTGTTGGGCAAAAGCCCCATCACCGCCAGCATCGCCACCGATTTTCCCGAACCGGATTCGCCGACGATCGCCAGCACCTCGCGCGGTTCGACCGACAGGTCGATGCCTTGTACCGCCATGAATGGTCCGGCGGCGGTGTCGAACGAAACGGTCAGGTTCTTGATCTCGAGAAGAGGCATTGGATTATGACCTCTTCAGCTTGGGATCGAAGGCATCGCGCAAGCCATCGCCGATCAGATTGATGGCAAGCACAGTGATCAGGATGGCAAGGCCGGGGAAGGTCACCACCCAAGGCGCGCGCAGGATGAACTCGCGCGCCGAGGCCAGCATCGTGCCCCATTCCGGCGTCGGCGGCTGCGCACCGACACCGAGGAAGCCGAGCGCCGCAGCCTCGAGAATAGCGTTGGAGAAGGACAACGTGGCCTGCACGATCAGCGGTGCCAGGCAGTTCGGCAGGATCGTCCTCACCATCAAGCGAAGATGACCGGCACCAGCCACCTTGGCGGAGATCACATATTCGCGGTTCTTTTCTGCCATCACGGCGGCGCGGGTGAGGCGCGCGAAATGCGGCTGCAGCACCAGCGCGATCGCCAGCATGGCGTTGAACAGGCCTGGGCCGAGGATCGCCACCAGCACCAGCGCCAGAAGCAGCGACGGGAAGGCCAGGATGATATCCATGATGCGCATGATCAGCGTGTCGACCCAGCCGCGGAAATAGCCGGCGAGCACGCCAAGCACGATGCCGCTGGTGAGTGAGAAGACGACGACCACCAGGCCTATGAACAGCGAAAAACGCGCCCCGAAGATCAGCCGCGAAAGCATGTCACGGCCGACCGCATCGGTGCCGAGCAGGAACATCGATTTGCCGCCTTCCTGCCAGGCAGGAGGCGCCAGCAGTGCATCGCGAAACTGCTCGTCGGGCGAATGCGGGGCGACGAACGGCGCAAAGATCGCCACCAGCACCAGCGCCGAAAACACGACAAGGCCGATGACGGCCCCGGTGTTCATCGAGAAGTAATGCCAGAACTCGGCGAAAGCCCGTTGCCTGCCGCCTGTCGGGATGGAGGCGGCGGTAGCTTCGGCGGCGGATTCGTCGGTCATCTCACTGCACCCGGATGCGCGGGTTGATGACGGCGTAGAGCACGTCGACGATCAGGTTCACCGCCATGACGATCAGCGCGATGATCAGCAATCCGCTCTGCACGACGACATAGTCGCGCTTGCCGATGGCGTCGATCATCCATTTGCCGATGCCTGGCCAGGAAAAAATGGTCTCGGTCAGAATGGCGCCCGCCATCAATGTGCCGACCTGCAGGCCAATGGTGGTGACCACCGGGATCAGCGCGTTGCGAAAAGCGTGCAGACCGATGACGCGGCGCGGCGCCAGGCCCTTGGCGCGCGCGGTGCGGACATAGTCCTCGCCCAGCACCTCGAGCATCGCCGAGCGCGTCTGGCGCGCTATGACGGCGAGCGGGATCGTCGCCAGCACGATCGACGGCAGGATCAAATGGCTGACGGCAGATTTAAAAGCGCCGCTCCTGCCGGAGATCAGGCTGTCGATGAGCATGAACCCGGTCGTCGGCCTGAAGAAATACTGCAGGCCGATGCGGCCGGAAACCGGCGTCCAGCCGAGATAGCCGGAGAAGAAGATAATGAGCAGCAACCCCCACCAGAAGATCGGCATCGAATAGCCGGTCAGGGCGACACCCATCGTCGCCTGGTCGAACCATGAGCCGCGCTTGACCGCAGCGAAGATACCGGCGGGGATGCCAAGCAGGACGGCGATGATCAACGCCACCGTCGCCAGTTCCAGCGTGGCTGGAAACAGCGCCTGGAATTCGCCGAGCACCGGCCGCTTGGTGGCAATGGATATGCCGAAATCGCCTGTGAGGACCCTGCCGATATATTCCAGGTACTGGATGACATAGGGCCGGTTGTAGCCAAACTGCTCGATGAGCTGGGCGTAGCGTTCGGGGCTGACGCCACGCTCGCCGGCCAGGGCCAGGATGGGATCGCCAGGCAGAAGCCGGACGAAGGCGAACGCCGCCAGCGATATGCCGAACACGGTCGGGATGATCAAAGCGAGCTTGTGGAGGAGATAACGGAGCATCTTGCTTCATAGAACGGCGGCGCGGGAAGTCCAGCGCCGCCGTTCAATTTCTCAGGACTTATTCGGTGACGTCGACGCCGTCAAACCGATGAATGCCGAGCGGGTCCATAACGAAGCCCGACACCTTCTTGTTCATCGGCATGAAGACCTTGGAGTGGGCGATGGTCAGCCACGGAGCCTCACGCTTGAACACCACCTGAGCTTCCTCGTAGATCTTGGTGCGCTCGGCGACGTCGGTCGTCGCCTTGCCCTTCTTCAGCAGATCGTCGAACTCCTTGTTGCACCAGATCGCATAGTTGGACTGGCCGATAGCATCGCAACCGAGCAGGAACAGGAAATTGTCCGGGTCGCCATTGTCACCGGTCCAGCCCAGTTCAAAGGCGCCGTCACGATCCTTGGCCTTGCCGCGTTGGCGGTATTCGGTCCATTCGTAGCTGACGATCTCCGCCTTGACGCCGACGGCAGCGTAGTCGGCCTGGATCAACTCGGCCACGCGCTGGGCGTTCGGGTTGTAGGGTCGGCTGACCGGCATTGCCCAGATCTTCATCGACAGATCCTTGACGCCTGCATCGGCCAGCATCTTCTTGGCCGCCTCGGGATCATAGGGATCGTCCTTGATGTCCTTGTTGTAGGACCACATGGTCGGCGGAATCGGATTGACGGCAACCTTGCCGGCGCCCTGATAGACGGCGTCGATAATCGCCTTCTTGTTGACCGCCATGTTGAGGGCCTTGCGGACCTCGACCTTGTCGAAAGGCGGCTGCGTCGTGTTGTAGGCGAGATAGCCTATGTTCAGGCCTTCCTGCTCGTCGACCTTGAGGTTCGCGTCACCCTGCAGCCCGGCAATGTCGGCCGGCGCCGGGTATGACATGATATCGCACTCGCCTGCCTTCAGCTTCTGCGCGCGCACGGCCGGATCGGGCGTGATGGCGAAGATCAGATCATCGATCTTCTGGCGGCCGCCATAGTAGCCGTCCCACGCCGCATAGCGCACGACCGCATCGACCTGATAGTCGACGAACTGGAACGGACCAGTGCCGACCGGCTTCTGGGTGAACTGCTGCCTGGTGCCGGCCTTGTCGAGCTGGTCGGCATATTCCTTGGAGACGATCGAGGCGAAATCCATGCCGAGGTCCGGCAGGAACGCGACTTCAGGCTTGTTCAGCACGAATTTCACCGTCAGGTCGTCGACCTTGACGATTTCCTTCAGGAGATCGGGGAAGCCCATGCCGGTGAAATATTCCCAGCCGGTGCCTTCCAGATAGCTGTACCACGGGCTTTCTTTCTTCCACTGGCGTTCGAAGGAAAAGATCACGTCGTCGGCGTTGAGGTCGCGCGTCGGCGTGAAATAATCGGTCGTCTGGAATTTCACACCCGGGCGAAGCTTGAAGGTGTATTCGAGACCGTCGTCGGAAACCGTCCAGCTCTCGGCCAGGCCGGGCGAGATGGTGGTCTTGCCATGCTCGAACTCGACCAGGCGCGAATAGATGGTGCGCGACGAGGCATCGAAGTCGTTGCCGCCGCTCCATGGCGACGGGTCGAAGCCGGCCGGCGAAGCCTCCGAGCAATAGACCAGTTGTTTTGCATTGGCCATGCCGCCGAGGACGCTTGCAGCCAGCAACGCGGCTGCAAAAGTCAGTTTCTTTTTCATTGAGCACTCCCTGATGTTCTTCCAAGCCCCTCTGTCAGGCTCGCGAAGGCCGCATATAAGCACCGTTTTTCTAGCTTTGGAACTGCTTGTTTGCCTAACCCACGGGAAGCAGAAAAAAATTCCGGCACGCGACAAATTGTGGAAAAAACGAGCCGAATCCGCAGATCACGACATTATTAGCGACTTCAATTTTTTGTTGATCGGTAATGCCGCCAATTGGGGGGGAATCGAGCCGTTCGGCTCAAGAGATGCGCGTCCGAAAACCGGTCGCGGCCAAGAGGTTTGACAGCAAGTCTTACCGCACTCCAAGTGGCGAGGCTTGCACGGCCGCCGCGTGTGGCAATACATAGATAGATGGACAGTGTGCTGGATTTCCCAGGTTCCGGCCATGGCGGCAAGCGTGGGATACCTTTGTTGGTCAGGGGCGGCGGCGCGCAAGCATGCCGAAACAATAAGAACGATTGAGGGAGCGACAGGTGGCAAAACCGGCAAAGACAACCAACGCGGCGAAAGCAAAGGCCGAGGCAGCATCGAAAGCGGTCAAGTCAAAAACGGCCGCCGCCAAGCCGACGGCTACCGCGAAGGCAAGCGCGAAGCCGGCGGCGAAGACCACGGCTGGAACGGCTGCTAAACCGGCAACCGGCAAAACGGCGCCGGCAGCAAAGTCTGCCGCCAAGCCGGCGGCGAAGGCAGTGCCGATAGCGCCACGACCGCCGGCAGGTCCGGCCAAGAGATTACCGAAGGCGATCACGTCGCTGACCGCCGGCCTGCCGGAAAAACCGTGGCTCAAGAGTTATCCAAAGATCGTGCCGGCCGAGATCGGCGCCCTGCCCTCCAGCTCGATCGGCGACTTTCTCGTCGCAGTGTGCAAGCAGTTTGCGAATCGGCCGGCCTTCGTCTGCATGGGCAAATCGATCACCTATGCCGACCTCGAGCGGCAGTCGGCCGCCTTCGGCGCCTATCTGCAATCAACGGGGCTGCAGAAGGGCGCGCGCGTCGCGCTGATGATGCCGAATGTGCTGCAATACCCGGTGGCGATTATGGCAGTGCTTCGCGCCGGCTATGTCGTGGTCAACATCAATCCGCTCTACACGCCGCGCGAGCTGGAGCACCAGCTCAAGGATTCCGGCGCTCAAGCCATTGTCATCCTCGAAAATTTCGCCTGCACCCTGCAGGCGGTGATCGCCAGGACCGCGGTCAAGCATGTCGTGGTCGCCTCGATGGGCGACATGCTCGGCGGGCTCAAGGGAACGATCGTCAATTTCGTTGTACGCCGCGTCAAGAAGATGGTGCCGGCATGGTCGCTGCCCGGCCATATCAAGTTCAACGCTGCGTTGAAGGCCGGCTCCGGCCTGGCCTTCAGGCCCGCAAAGGTCGCGGCCGACGACATCGCCTTCCTGCAATACACGGGCGGCACGACCGGCATCTCCAAGGGCGCGATGCTTTTGCACAGCAACATTTTGGCGAACGTCGCGCAGAACGCGTTATGGGCCGAAGACGCCTTTACCGTCAAACCGAAGCCGGCGCATATGAACTTCCTCTGCGCGCTGCCGCTCTATCACATTTTTGCGCTAACGGCGAACGTGCTGGTAGGCATGCAGCAAGGCGCACAGAATGTCCTCATCCCCAATCCGCGCGACATTCCCGGCTTCGTCAAGGAGCTGCAGAAATACCCAATCCACATCTTTCCGGGCCTCAACACGCTGTTCAATGCGCTGCTCAACAATGAGGATTTCCGCAAGCTCGATTTCAAGCCGCTGATCCTGACGCTGGGTGGCGGCATGCCGGTGCAGAGGGCCATCGCCGAACGCTGGAAGGCGCTGACCGGCTGCCCGATCAGCGAAGCCTACGGGCTCACCGAGACCTCGCCGGGGGCAACCATCAACAAGTTCAGCGACGGCGTTTACACCGGCACGATCGGCCTGCCGCTGCCCTCGACCGAGATCGCCATCCGCGACGACGACGGCAACAATTTGCCGCTCGGCGAAGTCGGCGAAATCTGCATCCGCGGACCGCAGGTGATGGCCGGCTACTGGAACCGGCCAGACGAGACCGCCAAGGTGATGACCGAGGATGGCTTCTTCAAGTCGGGCGACATGGGCTTCATGGACGAGCGCGGCTACACCAAGATCGTCGACCGCAAGAAGGACATGATCCTTGTTTCCGGCTTCAACGTCTATCCGAACGAACTCGAGGAGGTGGTGGCGCAGCATCCGGGCGTACTCGAAGTGGCGGCGATCGGCGTGCCGGACGAGCATTCGGGTGAAGTGCCGAAGCTGTTCGTCGTCAAAAAGGACCCGGCACTGACCGCCGAGATGCTGACGGCTTATTGCCGCGAGAACCTGACCGGCTACAAACGCCCCAGATATATCGAGTTCCGCACCGAACTGCCGAAGACACCGGTCGGCAAGATCCTGCGCCGGGCGTTGCGGGGCTAGGCGCAGCTTGAGTCATTGCATCGCCGACGCCCACGCCATGGATACAGGTGCGCGTCCGGACCCGGCAGAGTTCATCCGGGCGAACATGCGGATCGCGGCAGTGCCTGCGATTCCCGAAATTCGGCTTTACACCGCCCATCCGGGAAGCGGGCTCAGGCGGCTTGTCGAGTGGAACCAACACGCGACCGAAGAAGACGGCCCTGAACCGGAGCCACCGTACTGGGCCTATGTCTGGGCCGGCGGCGCGGTGCTCGCCCGCTACATACTCGACCGGCCGGAGACCGTGGCCGGCCGTCGCGTGCTCGACTTCGGCGCCGGTTCGGGTCTCGTCGGCATCGCAGCGGCAACAGCCGGGGCAAGCGCGGTCGTCGCGGCCGAGATCGATCGCAATGGTGTGGTTGCGCTCGGCCTCAATGCGACTGCGAACGGCGTTGTGATCGCGACGATCGGCGAGGACATCACCAGCGGTCCGCCGCCACCGGTGGACATCGTGGTGGTCGGCGACCTGTTTTACGCCCATGATCTTGCCGGCCGGGTCCTTCCTTTCCTCGACCGCTGCCTTGGGGCCGGCATCGCCGTGCTGATCGGCGATCCGGGCCGCGCCTATCTGCCCCGCTCGCGGCTTCGCCTGCTGGCCGAATACGAGGTGTCGGATGTCGGCGAAGGCAGGAATGCGGCGATGAAACCGAGCGGCGTGTTCTCGTTCGGACCAGCCAGCTGCGAGTCTAGACCGTCTCGCTGACTCGGGCGGAAAGAAAATCGGGCAGATCGGCAACTGAATCCAGGATGACGTCGGCGATCTGCGACAGCGATTCACGTGTGCCGGTGCCGGACAGCACGCCAATCGCCAGGCCACAGCCGCCGGCGCGCGCCATCTCCAGATCGTGGCGATTGTCGCCGACCATTGCGATCGTCGCTGGCCTGAGCCCTGTCAGATCCGAGAAGGCAAGGATCGTATCCGGCGCCGGTTTTGGATTGGCCACCGCGTCGTAACCATAGGCGGCGTCGAAAAGCTGCGCGACGCCCAGCGTGACCAAGGTCTTTTCCGCGCCGCTGGTCGAGTCGTTGGTGGCGACGCCAAGCCGGTAGGATTTTCTGTGAAGCAGGCCAAGCGTCTCGACCACACCCGGCAGCGCCACCGCCATTGCCGATCCTTGCGCCGAAGTGATGGCGTTGAAGCGGGCGACGGCCAGCATCTGGTCCTCGTCGGACAGCCGTGGAAACCACAGCTCGACGACGTCCATGTTGGTGCCGGAGGCAAAAATCGAATCCGGCTTGAAGCGCTTGGTGGCGAAGTCGAAGCCCGCCGCCGCAAGCAGCCTGTCTGCTTTCCAGCGATCGCCTTCGGCCGCATCCATCGCCATGAAATCGGCGATGCCCAGCCATGTCGCGTTGAAATCTACGAGCGTGCCGTCCTTGTCGAACAATATTGCCTTGATGTCCGCCAAGCTTTTCACTCCAGGCCGCGCAAGCGGTGAATGTATTCCACCAGTCCGGCAGTCGAGGCATCCCGCTTTGCGGCGTTCTCCTTGCCTTCAACGACGGGCAGCAGCCCGGTCGCCAGTTCCTTGCCAAGCTCGACGCCCCACTGGTCGAAGGAGTTGATGTTGAACAGCGTGCCTTCGACGAAGACGCGGTGTTCGTAGAGCGCAATCAGCCGTCCGAATGTGTGGGGGTCGAGTTTCCTGTAGAGGATCGTCACCGAGGGGCGGTCGCCGGAGAAGACGCGGTGCGGAGCAATCCTGTCGACATCAGCCGGCTTCATGCCTTTGGCCAACATCTGCGCGCGGGCTTCCTCAAGCGTGCGGCCCTTCATGAAGGCTTCCGACTGCGCCAGGCAATTGGCAAGCAGAAGGTCGTGATGATGCTTCAGGTCCGGCTCGTGGCCGACGGCAGCGGCAAGGAATTCGACCGGAATGAAATCGGTGCCCTGATGCAGAAGCTGGAAGAAGGCATGCTGGCCATTGGTGCCGGGCTCGCCCCAGACCAGCGGGCCGGTCGGCGTCGTTACAGCGCCGCCGTCCAGGGTGACGCTCTTGCCGTTCGATTCCATGTCGAGCTGCTGCAGGTAGGCCGGCAGCCTGGACAGGCGCTGATCGTAGGGGATGACGGCGCGAGCGGGGTATTTGCAGACCACCCGGTGCCACCAGCCAATCAGCCCCATCAGCGCCGGCAGGTTCTTCGCCAGCGGCGCGGTGCGGAAATGCTCGTCCATCTCATGCGCGCCGTCGAGAAAGGCGCGAAAATCCCTTGGCCCGATGGCGATCATCACCGGCAGACCGATCGCACCCCAGACGGAATAGCGGCCGCCGACCCAGTCCCAGAAGCCGAAGACGCGATCGGGTGCGATGCCGAAATTGGCTACCAGGTCGAGCGCCGTCGACACGGCGGCGAAATGCTTGCCGACCGCTTCCTTGCCGAGCGCCTTCTCGACCCATCCGCGCGCGGTCTCGGCATTGGTCATCGTCTCGACCGTGGTGAAGGTCTTGGAGGCGATGATGAACAGGGTGGTTTCGGCGGAAAGACCCTTCAGCGTGTCGTGGATATGGGCACCGTCGATATTGGATACGTAATGCGCGCGCGGCCCGTCGTGATAGGGCGCCAGCGCCAGCGTCGCCATGGCCGGGCCGAGATCGGAGCCGCCGATGCCGATGTTGACGATGTCGGTGATCTTCTTGCCGGTCGCGCCGGCCGCCTTGCCGGAACGCACCGCGTCGGCGAAGGCACCCATCGCGTCGAGAACGGCAAGGACTTCCGCCTTCACGTCTTGCCCGTCGAGCACGATGCCCTTGCCGGTCAGGTTGCGCAGCGCCGTGTGCAGCACGGCACGGCCTTCGGTGATGTTGATCTTCTTGCCAGCAAACATCGCGTCGCGCCGGCCTTCGAGGTCGGCGGCCGCAGCCAGCTTCTCCAGCAACTCCATCGTCCGCGCATCGACCGCGCATTTCGACCAGTCGAGCAGCAGGTCTCCGTCGCTGGCGGAGAATTTCTCGAAGCGCTGCGGATCGGCAGCGAAAGCGTCGCGCATCGAGCCCGATTTGGCCGCACGATGATCGCGCAATGCGTCGAGCTGCTTTTGAAAGGACGATTGATCCACTGCTTCGCTCCGGTCTCTTGAGATGCATCTTATCAGGCCGGATGTTTCCGGCGCGTGTCGTCGCGGCAAACTATCGGGTCGAATTCCATCTGTTTCAATGCGCAGCGATGCCGCAGCGCGGCGTGGGCCGGCGCAAAGGATCACTGGCATAAATCCCAGCGATCAGAAAAATTGATTGGCGCAACACCTTGTGCCACCGGTACATTCGGCTGGTCCAGCCAAGTGAAAAAAGCTGGCCATCGAGGAACATCTCCCATGCCACAGCGAAACGACACGGCCATATGGTCCGGCCTGTTCCGGATTTCGGCGGAATCCGGTCAGACCCTGCAGGCGCAGATCCGCCAGGCGATCGTCGCCGCCATCCTCGACCGGCAGATCGCAGCTTCGATGCCGCTTCCGTCCTGCCGGATTCTTGCCGAAAAGCTCGGCGTAGCGCGCGGCACCGTGGTGCTGGCCTTCCAGCAGCTGGTCGACCAGGGCTTCCTGGTGGCGCGCGAGCGCCGCGGCCATTTCGTCAATCCCGAAGTGTTGGCGACGCCGGCCAAGCCGCACCAGAAGGCGCCCGACCAGGCCAACGAGATCGACTGGAAGGCGCGCCGGCAGATCGCGGCGAGCGACATGCCACCGCCGGCCAAGCACGACAACTGGATCAAGTCGTCCTACCCCTTCGTCTATGGCCAGTTCGACCCGGCGCTGTTCCCGACCGCCGAATGGCGCGAGTGCAACCGCATGGCGCTGGCGGTGCTCGAAATCCGCAACTGGGCGTCCGACATGGTCGACCGCGACGATCCGCTCCTGATCGAGCAGATCCAGGCACGGCTGCTGCCGCGACGCGGCATCTTCGCCAATCCCGACGAGATCATCGTGACGCTGGGCGCCCAGAACGCGCTTTACATGCTGGCGACGCTGTTGATGACCAAGGGCTCGAAGGTGGCGATGGAGGACCCGGGCTATCCCGATGCACGTTCGATCTTCCGGCTGGCCGGCGCCGACATCCAGCCGGTTCCGGTCGACCACTCCGGCATCGTAACCTCGGCTATTCCCAATGATTCCGGCTTCGTCTTCGTCACGCCCAGCCACCATTGCCCCACCATGGTGCCGCTGTCGGCAGAGCGACGGCAGGATCTTTTGGCGCGCGCCAACCGGCACAACCAGATCATCATCGAGGACGGCTATGACAGCCAGCTCTTGGACGAGGCGCCGCAACAGGCGCTGAAGAGCCTCGATCGGTCCGGCCGCGTCGTCTATGTCGGCTCGATGTCGAAGACGCTGGCTCCCGGCCTCAGGCTCGGCTACATCGTCGCCTCGGCCGGGCTGATCTCCGAGCTTCGGGCGCTGCGCCGCTTCATGCTGCGCCATCCGCCGGCGAACAACCAGCGCGCCGTCGCTTTGTTCCTGTCGCTCGGCCATCACGAGGCGCTGGTGCGGCGGCTGTCGAGCGCCTTCGACGAGAGGCGCAAGCGTCTGGTCCATGCGATTTCCGCCTTCCTGCCGGAATGGCGTTCGACCGATTCGGCCGGCGGCACATCACTCTGGCTCGAGGGGCCGCGCGGCACCGATTCGCGCGGGCTGGCGGAGGCCGCGGCCTCGCGCAGCGTCATCATCGAGCCCGGCGACCGCTTCTTCGACCGCACCGAAAAACCATCGCGTTTCATGCGCTTGGGCATTTCCTCGATCGCGTTGCAGCACATCGAACCCGGCATCCGCGAACTGGCGACGGCAGCTGGACGCAGACCGGCAGCGGCCTGATCTCTCTTCCCCGACCGGAGCCTGGCGCATGTAGTGCGGCTCCGGTTCTTTAGCTCCTTGGCATATGCGACGGGACCGGCTGGCACATAGGCTGTGCCAATGCCGGCGGCATAGTCGCTGTATAAAGGGGACGAAGCAGGCCGATGGTGGACCAACCGCCGCGCCCGCTCCGCAGCTAAAGTTGGAGTGCCTTCATGCCAATTGCCCATGAGAAGCAGGACGTGTCCGCAGACCAGCGTTCGCGGCGGTCCGGCGGGCGCGAGGCGCGCCGCGCCATGCGGGCGGCACCGCTTGCCGACGACGTCAAGCCGGTGCGCGCTGGCCTCGAAGGCGGAAGCTACAGCCCGCTCAGCGGCAATGATTGCGAACGTATCCACGAGGCCGTGCTTACCCTTCTGGAGACAGTCGGTTTCGCCAACGCCATCCCCTCCTGCATCGAGGCACTGACCAAGGCCGGCGCGACCCTCAGTGAGGACGGCCGCCTGCGCTTTCCCCGCGGTCTCGTGCTCGACACGATCAAGAAAGCGGCACGGCATTTCACCCTGCACGGCCAGGATCCGAAGCATGACATGGTGATCCAGGGCAAGCGCGTGCATTACGGCACGGCCGGTGCTGCGGTGCATCTCGTCGATGTCGAAAAGCGTGAGTATCGCGAGTCGCTGTTGCAGGACATTTACGATGCCGCGCGCCTGGTCGAAGGGCTCGACAACATCCATTTCTTCCAGCGGCCGATGGTGCCGCGCGACATTCCCGACCCGCTCGATATGGATTTCAACACGCTCTACGCCTGCGTCATGGGCACGTCGAAGCATGTTGGCACCTCGTTTACCGTGCGTGAGAACGTCAAGCCGGCGCTCGACATGCTCTATGCGATCGCGGGCGGCGAAGAGAATTTTCGCGCCCGGCCTTTCGTCTCCAATTCCAACTGCTTCGTCGTACCGCCGATGAAGTTTGCAGAGGACGCCTGCGGCGTACTCGAAGCCTGCGTCGAGGGCGGCATTCCGATCCTGCTACTGTCGGCAGGACAGGCGGGTGCGACGGCACCGGCGGCGGTTGCCGGCGCCGTGGTGCAGGCGGTCGCCGAAGTGCTCGTCGGCCTCATCTACGTCAACGCCATCAAGCCAGGCCATCCGGCGATTTTCGGTACCTGGCCGTTCGTCTCGGATCTCCGGACCGGCGCCATGTCGGGCGGTTCGGCCGAGCAGGCGGTGCTGACAGCGGCCTGCGCGCAGATGGCGCAATTTTACGACCTGCCGGGCGGCTCTGCCGCCGGCATGACAGATTCGAAACTGCCTGACATCCAGTCCGGCTACGAAAAGGGAATAACCGACGTGATGGCCGGTCTTGCCGGCCTCAACCTCGTCTATGAATCGGCCGGCATGCACGCCTCGCTGCTCGGCTTTTGCCTTGAGAGCCTGATCATCGACAACGACATGCTCGGCCACTGCCTGCGCTGCGTGCGCGGCATCGAAGTGACGGACGAGTCGCTGTCGATCGACACCATTGCCGATGTCTGCCTGAAGGGCCCGGGCCATTATCTCGGCAACGAGCAGACGCTGCGGCTGATGCAGACCGAATATTTCTATCCGGCCGTCGGCGACCGCTTTTCGCCAAAGGAATGGAATGAGAAAGGCAGGCCCGATATCCTGCAGCGGGCGATCATCGAGAAGAAACGCGTGCTTGCCGAACGCTTCCCGCGCCACGTGCCAAAGCCGGTCGACGACAAATTGCGCGCCCGCTTCGGCGATATGATCAAGTTGCCGCGCGGCAGAATGGGCGGCTGAGCGTTACCCGCTCGCCGCCAGCAACAAGACACCGGCCAGCGCCGATCCAGCAAGCGTCGGCAGCATACCGATCTTCAGCTTCAGGATGGCGATCATCGAGGCACAGGAAAGCAGCGCCGCGCGCCAGTCTATCGATGAAAGCACCGGCACGTCCATTCCAAGCCCGACATTGCGCACTTCGCCGAAGATGACGTGCAAGCCGAACCATAGAGCGAGGTTCATGATGACCCCGACGACGGCGGCGGTGATCGCACCGAGCGCCGCCGACAGCGCCTTGTTGCCGCGCAGCGCTTCGATGTAAGGCGCGCCAAGGAATATCCATAGGAAACATGGGGTAAACGTCGCCCACAGCGTGAACAGCCCGCCAAACAGTCCGGCAAGCAGCGGCGCCAGCAAGCCCGGCTGGCGGAACGCGGCAACGAAGCCGACGAACTGCAAGACCAGGATGAGCGGACCCGGCGTGGTTTCGGCAAGCCCAAGGCCGTCCACCATTTCACCGGGTGCCAGCCAGCCGAAGGACTCGACCGCTGCCTGCGCGACATAGGCAAGCACGGCGTAGGCACCGCCGAAGGTGACGACCGCCATGGCACTGAAGAAGCCACCGATTTGCGTCCAAACGCTGGCAGGGCCGGTGACAGCCCAGACCAGCAGAACAGGCCCCAGCCAAATCGGCAGCCAGATCGCCAAAGTGCGCGGCGCATGCCATCGCGTCGGCCTGACATGGGTCAGTTCGCCGCGCTCGAACATCAGATCGACCACGCCCTTTATGTCGGGAACATCGCCCTTGCCATGCGAGGCGCCGGAAAAAAATGCCGGCGCACTACGGTTGCCGATCCAGCCTGCCAGGCCGGCAAGCAGCACGATCAGCGGAAACGGCACGTTCAACGCGTAGATGGCGATGAAGGCGGCGAGTGCGATCGACACCATGACCGGGTTTTTCAGCGCGCGTCTGCCGATCCGGATCACCGCCTCGATGACAATGGCGAGCACGGTCGCCTTGACCCCGAAAAACAGCGCCGCGACGAGTGGTACATCGCCATAGAGCGCATAAAGGCTGCTGAGGACGAGCATGACAAGCGCGCCCGGCACGACGAAGAGAAGGCCGGCGACAAGGCCGCCGGCCGTTTTGTGCAGCAACCAGCCGATATAGATGGCGAGCTGCTGGGCCTCGGGGCCAGGCAGCAGCATGCAGTAGTTCAACGCATGCAGGAAGCGCTGTTCGCCGATCCAGCGACGTTCCTCGACCAGTTCCTTGTGCATGAGCGCGATCTGCCCGGCCGGGCCGCCAAAGCTGAGCACGCCGATTTTCGCCCAGACCTTCACGGCCTCCCGGAAGCTCGGCACAGCGGGCTCCTGGATCTCCGCCGGCTTTTTCGAAAGGACGGCGCTCACGCTGGTTTGCCCGCGCCGAGACTGACTGCGCCGGCGGCCGGCCAGTTATGCGTCTCCTCGGTGGCATCGCGGCACCAGCGGAAGAACGCATCGTAAAGCAGCATGCCGGCCTCGAGCTGCTCCAGATCGTCGCGAAACATCCGTGACAGGCCAAGCGAGGCGGCCAGGAACCCGGCCGCCTGTGGAACAACATCGAGGCTCGCAGTATCGGCAGCGCGTATGATCGTGGCCAGGCGATCGAGCGCTTCGGATTTAAGCCCGAACTCCTCGATCATGGTGTCGAAGGTGCAGCGTTCGCCGCGGTGGCTCCAGAACACGTTCTCGATGTCGAAAGGCACGGCCTGAAAGCGATCGGCGACGGCCGCCACTTCGGCCGGCTCGACGAAGAGAAAGACCGCGTGAAGATCGATGAAGCGCCGGATCAGCCAGGGGCAGGCGATGCGGTCGACCTTCGGGCGCGTACGCGTTACCCAAACGGTGCGGCCCTTGGCATCGGCGGGCGGTATCTTGTCCGCGTAAACGAGAAGGCCCTTGGCATCGCGCCATGCTTCAAACCCGCCGTCGAGCGATTCGGCGGCAATGCCCTCCTGCCGCAGCCATGCGGCCACGCCTTGCGAGAGCTTTTTTCCCTGCTGGCAAACGACCGTCACTTGCCTGCCGGCGAAGTCGGCAGCCCAGTTCGAGACAGTCCTGAAATCACGACGATCCGACCCCGGCAGCAGGCGCGGATCGGCGTTGTAGTCATCGTCGATGCGGACGTCGATGATTGCGGGTGCACCCGGCAGCCCAATCAGACGGGACAGTTGCGATACAGTGATAGCGGTTGTTGACGGCATGGCGTCCACCTCCTTGAAAGAGAAGCTTGGACGCGAACGTTGGGCTGACGCCTCACGGGGTCGTCGCGATGCACCCCTGAGGTTGATCGTGGATTTGTCACGCCCGCTTGTCAAGCATTCTGCTTGATCTTGACACGTCCAGCTTGCCGGACGCCCGGTAAAAAGCGGAACAGCCGAGACGAAATTCCTGCTGCAGGCGATCCTCACTCCTGCTCGATCGACTTGGCGCACTCGTTGAGCAGCACCAGCGCTTCGGCAAGACCTTCGGTGCGAAAGACCAGCGGCTGTTCGACGCCCGTCACCCGCACGGTCATCGATCCGGCGCCGGCGACGGCCTTCTGCTCGTCCGTCGTCAGCGCTTGGTCGAAGTCGACTATGTAGTCGACCGTGGTCATCGCGGTCATTTCCAGCGGCGTGTCGGCATTGCCAAGTAGCAGCGTCGCGGTGACGGGCATGTCGTCCTTGACGGCACCCGGCCACAGGAACACGCGCATGACAATTCCCGTCCAGTCGCGCGTGCGCCCGAAATTCAGGCCGTTATAGGGCGTGGCGGCGAATTCAACCGGATCGCGGTTGGACGCGTTGCACCAGCGCCCAGCGACCGCAACCGTCCAGCCATTGGCCGTTACCGGAAATTCGGTGGCTGAAGCAACGAACGGCAGCAACGAAGCAGCCGGTAAAAGAGCTGTACGCAGCAGTTTTCCCGGCCGCCTCATGCGACTGATCCTGGTCAGTGATTGTCCCTCGGTACGCCGCTCGTATGAGCCACATCCTGGTATTTCACCGCCGGCTTCAGCACCATGCCTTCGGAAAACTGATCGACCATGCCGCGCTGGATTTCCTGCCACGGCGTCTGGTGCTTCGGATAGTGATAGCCGCCATTGTTTTGCAGCTCGGCGCGGCGCCGCGCGATTTCGTCGTCGCTGACGAGGATGTCGGCGGTGCCCTTGCGCAGGTCGATGCGGACGCGGTCGCCGGTCTTCAGCAGCGCCAGGCCGCCGCCGATGGCGGCTTCCGGCGAGGCGTTGAGGATCGATGGCGAGCCCGACGTGCCCGACTGGCGACCGTCGCCGATACAGGCCAGCGCGTGGATGCCCTTTTTGATCAGATAGGCAGGCGGCTGCATGTTGACGACTTCGGCGCCGCCGGGATAGCCGATCGGGCCGGCGCCGCGCATGAACAGGATGGTGTGCTCGTCGATGCCCTGTGCCGGGTCGTCGATGCGGGCGTGATAGTCCTCGGGGCCGTCGAAGACCATGGCGTTGCCCTCGAAGGCTTCGGGGTCCTTCGGGTTCGACAGATAGCGCTCGCGGAATTCGGGCGAGATGCCGCTGGTCTTCATGATCGCCGAATCGAACAGATTGCCCTTGAGATTGATGAAGCCGGCATTCGCTTTCAGCGGCTCGGCAACCGTGCGGATGACGTCGAGGTTCTCGTTGACGGCGCCGCTGCAATTGTCGCCGATGGTCTTGCCATTAACTGTCACGGCTTCCGGATAGGGCAGCAGGCCGCCCTTCATCAGTTCGGCGACCACGGCCGGCACGCCGCCGGCATGGTGATAGTCCTCGCCGAGATATTCGCCCGTCGGCTGCAGATTGACGATGAGCGGTATGTTGAGGCCGACCTTCTGCCAATCGTCATTGTCGAGCGGCACGCCGAGATGGCGGGCGATGGCGTTAAGGTGGATCGGCGCATTGGTCGAGCCGCCGATCGCCGAGTTGACGACGATGGCGTTCTCGAAGGCCTTGCGGGTCATGATGTCGGAGGGCTTCAGATCCTCATGCACCATGTCGACGATGCGCTTTCCGGTCTCGTAGGCGATCTGGCCGCGTTCGCGATAGGGGGCGGGGATAGCGGCCGAGCCCGGCAATTGCATGCCGAGCGCCTCGGCCAGCGAATTCATCGTGGTGGCGGTGCCCATCGTATTGCAATAGCCGGTCGACGGCGCCGAGGAGGCAACGATATCCATGAACTCGTCATAGCCAATCTCGCCGGCCGACAGGCGCTGGCGCGATTCCCAGACGATAGTGCCGGAGCCGGTGCGCTTGCCCTTGTGCCAGCCGTTGAGCATCGGGCCGACCGAAAGCGCGATAGCCGGAATGTTGACGGTGGCCGCGGCCATCAGCATGGCCGGCGTCGTCTTGTCGCAGCCGATGGTGAGCACCACGCCGTCGAGCGGATAGCCGTAGAGTACCTCCACCAGGCTGAGATAGGCAAGGTTGCGGTCAAGTGCAGCAGTCGGCCGCTTGCCGGTCTCCTGGATCGGGTGGCAAGGGAACTCGAAAGGAATGCCACCCATCGAGACGATGCCTTCGCGCACGCGCTTGGCCAGTTCGATGTGATGGCGGTTGCAGGGCGACAGGTCCGAGCCAGTCTGGGCGATGCCGATCAGCGGCTTGCCGGACATCAGTTCGGCCCGCGTCAGCCCGTAATTCAGGTAACGTTCCAGATAGAGTGCCGTCATGCCCGGATTGTCGGGATTGTCGAACCACTCCTGCGAGCGAAATTTTTTCTTGCTGGTGGGGGCGCCTGCCATCGTGGTCTCCGTATTTGTATGACAAATCGATATGACAACGCGCGGAAGCAGGCAAGGGGCACGCACCATCCGAATCCGCACTTTGGTGCGATAGACACACATCTGCCTCCGCGCCAGACCGGATCGGGGTTTGTCAGCCCGCTATCCCGGAAAAGTTGGAGCGTGTCGCCGCGGACCCGCCCGGCCCTTCGGGCCACCCTCCCCTCAAGGGGCCCACTTGGGGGAGGGATATCCGCATCACTCGAACACGATGCTCGGCACTGCAGCCTCGGCCGCGCCGCGCTCTTCATTGACGCGGTCCCAGACCTTGGCGGCGATGTCGCGATAGATTTTCGCCTCAGCGCCATCCGGCTTGGAGACCACCACCGGCGTGCCGGCATCGGAGCTTTCGCGGATGCCCATCACGAGCGGCACTTCACCAAGGAAGGTGACGCCGAGACGCTCGGCCTCGCGGCGCGCGCCGCCATGGCCGAAGATGTCGTAGCGTTTTCCCGTATCGGGAGCGAGAAAATAGCTCATGTTTTCGACGATACCCAATAGCGGCACGTCGACCTTTCTGAACATGTTGAGGCCTTTGCGCGCATCGATCAGGGCCAGGTCTTGTGGCGTCGAGACGATGACGGCGCCGGCCAGCGGCACCTGTTGGGCCATGGTCAGCTGGGCGTCGCCGGTGCCGGGCGGCATGTCGACGACGAGCACATCGAGCGGTCCCCATTCGACCTCGCGCAGCATCTGCGTCAATGCCGACATCACCATCGGGCCGCGCCAGATCATCGGCGTCTCCTCATCGACGAGGAAGCCCATCGACATGACCTTGAGGCCATAATTCTGCATCGGTTTCAGGATCTTGCCGTCGACGGTCTGCGGCCTGCCATGAATGTTGAGCAGACGCGGCATGGAGGGGCCATAAATATCGGCATCGAGCACACCGACCCGCAGCCCGTTGGCGGCAAGCCCAAGGGCGATATTGACGGCGGTGGTCGACTTGCCGACGCCGCCCTTGCCGGAAGCGACGGCGATGATCGCTTCGATGCCGGGTACGCCGCGCTTGCCCTGGCTGTGCGAGGCGGGCGCCTGCGGCGCGGGACGCGTAGGTGCGGCCGGCGGAGCGTGCCTCTGAGCCGTTCTTTGCGGAACCGGCGCCTCCATGCCACCGCCCTTCTTTTCAGCCGTCAGCGCGACCACGGCGCCGGCAACACCGGGGATCGCCTTGACGACACGCTCGGCCGCCGCACGCAGCGGTTCCATCTCCTGGGCTCGGGCAGCGGGAACGGTGATCGAAAAGAACACCTTGGCATCGGCAATGAAAATCTCGGAAACCAGGCCGAGGTCGACGATATTGCCGGTGAAATCCGGCCCATTGACCGTTTTCAGGCGCTCGATAACGATTTCCTTGGTCACGTTTTCATTGGCGGCGGGCATGAGTTTTTCCTCTACTTTTCCGCTCCAGATAATGCAGTTCCGGAACAGAACCAAGCAATGGACCAACAGTTGCAGCGGCGTATCAGGGAGGCGGCGACCATATGACGGCATTTCCAGTGGGAGCAGCCGTCGCCAAATCGTCAACGCAGCCTATTTCAATGGACAGGGAATGACCGCCAGGGAAGGAGACGAACCATGCTCGCAAACAGCAACGCAACGGCCAATCTCGCTGTGAAGGACCTGGCCAAGGCCAGGGCTTTCTACGAAGGGGTGCTCGGCCTCAAAGAGGTGCACAATGAGGGTGGCGAACTGATCGTCTATAAAAGCGGCGATACCAGCATCAACGTGTACCGTTCGAACTTCGCTGGAACCAACAAGGCGACGGCTGTGACCTGGACGGTCGGCGACGAACTCGGCAAGATCGTTGAGGCATTGAAATCGAAGGGCGTGACCTTCGAGCATTACGACATGCCAGGCCTGACGCTGGAGGGTGACGTTCATGTCGGTCAGGGCATGAAGGTGGCATGGTTCAAGGATCCCGACGGCAACATCCTGAACCTTGTGGATAGGTAGATACGGCGCATCGCCTGCCGCGCAGTGCTACGGTGCTGTCACCATGCCAGGCTGACCGCGAGATAGGTGAGAGCCGCGATCGCCGCGGTTGCCGGCAGGGTGACGATCCATGCCACCACGATGTTGCCGGCAATGCCCCAGCGAACGGCGGAGACGCGGCGGGCGGCGCCGACGCCGATGATGGCGCCGGTGATCGTGTGCGTAGTCGATACCGGAATACCGAGCCAGGTGGCGGCGAACAGGGTGATCGCACCGCCGGTCTCGGCGCAGAAACCCTGCATCGGGTTCAGCCGGGTGATCTTCGATCCCATGGTGTGGACGATGCGCCAGCCGCCGAGCAACGTGCCCAGCGCCAGCGCCGACTGACAGGTGATGACGACCCACAGCGGCACGTAAAAATTCGCGCCGAGCATGCCTTGCGAATAGAGCAGCACGGCGATGATGCCCATGGTCTTCTGCGCGTCGTTGCCGCCATGGCCGAGCGAATAGAGCGAGGCGGAAAAGAACTGCATGACGCGGAAGGTGCTGTCGACGGCGAACGGCGTCTGCCGCACGAACAGCCAGGAGACCGCGAGGATCAAGACGAGCGCCAGCAGAAAGCCTGCCGCCGGCGATAGCACGATGGCCGCCGTCGTCTTGCCCAACCCGGCCCAGACGATGGCACCGGTGCCTGCCTTGGCAACGCCGGCGCCGACCAAACCGCCGATCAGCGCGTGCGAGCTGCTGGACGGGATGCCGACGAGCCAGGTGACGATATTCCAGACGATGGCGCCGACAAGTGCTGCGAAGATCACTGCCGGCGTGACGATGCTGGCGTCGATGATGCCGGTTCCCAGCGTCTCCGCCACGTGAAGACCGAAGAACATGAAGGCGATGAAATTGAAGAAAGCCGCCCAGAAAACCGCATAATGTGGCCGCAGCACCCGGGTGGAGACGATGGTGGCGATGGAGTTGGCGGCATCGTGCAGGCCGTTGAGGAAATCGAAGAACAGCGCGACGACGACAAGGCCGACCAGCACGGGAAAGGCTATTGCGGCTTCCACTATACGTTCTCGATGACGATGCCGCTGATTTCGTTGGCGACGTCCTCGAAGCGATCGACCACCTTTTCCAGCTGGCCGTAAATCTCGCTGCCGATCAGATAGGCCATCGGGTCGCTGCGGCCGTGCCGCTTGAACAGGTCCTTCAGGCCTTGCTCGTGCAGGTCGTCGGCCCGGCCTTCGGCGCGCATGACTTCCTCGGCGATGGCGTTTAGGCGCACCGTATGCGCCCCGACCTTGCCGAGCAGCGGGATCGCCTCGGCCACCAACTTGGCGGCCTCGACGATGACGCCCCCCATCTCCTGCATCAGCGGGTCGAATTCCTTCTTTTCGAACAGCCTTACCGTCTTGACGGTCTTGTGCATCATGTCGATGGCATCATCCATCGACTGGATCAGGTCCTTGATGTCGCCGCGATCGAAGGGCGTGATGAAGGAGCGGCGCACGGCCAGCAGCACTTCCGCGGTGATCTGGTCGGCTTCGTCCTCGAGATCGATGATCGTCTGACACCAGCGGTCGATGTCGTTGCCCTGCAAAAGCTGCTGCAGTGCCTCGGCGCCGCCGACCACGGTGCGGGAATGCCGCTCGAACAGGTCGAAGAAGCGATCTTCGCGCGGCAAAAGCTTGCGGAACCAGCCCAGCATGTTCGGTCTCCCGTCGTGTCCAGTCCACGACCCCGTCTCATCCACATAGCGCCGCATTCCATCGCGGGAAACAGTAAGCCGGCTGAAAGATGTGGATGCGGACGATTTACACACGCGGCTTGCGGCCGAAGGCGATTTCCACGACGTTGCGCGCTACAATCGGACACAGCGTCCGTGACAGGCTTCCGACGGCATGATCGACAAGCTGGAATTCTTCATCGCACTTGCCAGGGAAGAACATTTCGGCCGGGCGGCGGAGGTGTGCGGCGTCACCCAACCGACGCTTTCGGCCGGCATCAAGCAGCTGGAGGGCCAGCTCGGCGTGATGCTGGTGCTGCGCGGCTCGCGCTTCCAGGGGCTGACGCCGGAAGGCAAGCAGGTGCTGGTGTGGGCGCGCCGCATCGTCGGCGACAGCAGGACCATGCGCGAAGAGATGCGGGCGGCACGCCACGGCCTGTCAGGGCGCATCCGTATCGCGGCGATCCCGACAGCACTCGCCATGGTGGCGCGATTGACGACGCCGTTTCGGGCAAAGCACCCCGGCGTTACCTTCTCGGTACTGTCGCGGACCTCGATCGAGGTGCTCTCGCTGCTCGGCAATTTCGACATCGACGCCGGCATCACCTATCTCGACAACGAGCCGCTCGGGCGCGTCACCAGCGTGCCGCTCTACGACGAGCGCTACCAGCTGATCACCGCCGTCGGGAACCCCTATTTCGACCGCGACAAAGTGACATGGGCGGAACTCAGCCAGCTGCCGCTCTGCCTGCTGACGCCGGACATGCAGAACCGCCGCATCATCGACCAGCATCTGGCCGAAGCCGGCGTGCAGGTGCGGCCGACATTGGAATCCAACTCGATGATCGTGCTGTTTTCGCATATCCGCACCGGCAAATGGTCGTCCATCATGCCGCTTAACCTTGCGGAAACGTTCGGCTTTTCCGAGCCGATCCGGGCTATCCCGATCGTCGAGCCCGATGCCAGCCACACCGTCGGGTTGGTGGCGGCGCCGCGCGAGCCGCACACGCCGCTGGTCTCGGCGCTGTTGGACGAGGCAATGGCGCTGGCGGACGATTTCCGCGCCCGTCGCTAGGCTAGACAATGCTGGTGACCGCGAACGATAGAAAATTTCTATCGAGCAACGGATCGGCTTTATTGATTTAGCGGGTTTCCTCTGATTTCCTAAGCACTTAGCGGAAGACCGCCACGACCAGGGAGGGCGCTGCATGACGATGCAGCCTGCAAGTACCGAGATCGCATCGCGCACGGCGGCGATCATCCACGAGCTGAAAGGCCTCGAAGGCCCGCTGTTGCCGATCCTGCACGGCATACAGGAAGAGTTCGGCTATGTGCCGCAGGACGCGCTGCCGGTCATCGCCGAGGCGCTGAACATTTCCAGGGCGGAGGTGCATGGCGTCGTCACCTTCTATCACGATTATCGCAGCCAGCCGGCCGGCCGCCATGTGCTGAAGCTCTGCCAGGCGGAAGCCTGCCAGTCGATGGGTTCGGATGCGATTGCCGCCAAGCTCAAATCATTGCTGGGCATAGGCTTCCACGAGACAACCCGCGACGGTTCGGTGACGCTGGAGCCGGTCTATTGCCTCGGCCTTTGCGCCTGCTCGCCGTCGGCGATGCTGGACGGCGAGGTGATCGGGCGGCTCGACGACGAAAAGCTCAATGAGATCGTTGCCGAGGTGCGCTCATGATCCCGCGTATCTATATTCCCGGCGATTCCGGCGCGCTGGCGCTGGGTGCGAAAAAGGTCGCCAAGGCGATTCGGGCGGAATTGGCCGAGCGTGGCATCGAGGCCAAGATCGTGCGCAACGGCTCGCGCGGCGCCTATTTCCTCGAGCCGATGGTCGAAGTGGCAACAGCCAATGGCCGCGTCGCCTATGGGCCGGTGAAGCCCTCCGACGTCAAAAGCCTGTTCGACTGCGGCTTCCTCACCGGCGGCCGCCACAAGCGCTGGCTGGGCGCACCGGACAAGATCCCGTTCCTGGCCAGACAGACGCGGCTGACCTTTGCGCGCTGCGGTGTCACCGATCCGCTGTCGCTCGATCACTACAAGGCGCATGGCGGGCTCAAAGGCCTGCAGAATGCAGTGGCGATGACGCCGGCGGACATTGTCAAGCAGGTGACCGAGTCCGGGCTGCGCGGTCGTGGCGGCGCCGGCTTCCCGACCGGCATCAAGTGGAAGACGGTGCTCGATACGTCGGCCGACCGCAAATACATCGTCTGCAATGCCGATGAAGGCGATTCTGGCACGTTCGCCGACCGCATGATCATGGAAGGCGACCCCTTCGTGCTGATCGAAGGCATGGCGATCGCCGGCCTCGCCACCGGCGCGACCAAGGGCTTCATCTATATCCGCTCCGAATACCCGCATGCGGTGGCGGTGATGCAGAAGGCCGTCGAGATCGCCCGCAAGGCCGGCGTGCTCGGCATCAATGTGCTCGGCTCGGCCAATTCATTCGACATGGAAGTCCGCGTCGGCGCCGGCGCCTATGTCTGCGGCGAGGAGACCGCCCTGCTCGACAGCCTCGAAGGCAAGCGCGGACAGGTGCGGGCCAAGCCGCCGCTGCCGGCGCACAAGGGCCTGTTCGGCAAGCCGACGGTAATCAACAACGTCATCTCGCTGGCCTCGGTGCCGGTGATCATGGACAAGGGCGCCGCCTTCTACAAGGATTTCGGCACGGGCCGTTCGCGCGGCACCATCCCGATCCAGATTGCCGGCAACGTCAAGTATCCCGGTCTCTACGAGGCCGCATTCGGCATGACGCTGGGTGAGATCGTCGACGATATCGGCGGCGGCACGGCGACCGGGCGTCCGGTCAAGGCGGTGCAAGTGGGTGGCCCGCTCGGCGCCTATTTCCCGCGCGCCCTGTTCGACACGCCGTTCGACTACGAGGCGTTTGCCGCCAAGGACGGGCTGATCGGCCATGCCGGCATCGTCGTTTTCGACGACAGCGCCGACATGCTGAAGCAGGCACGCTTTGCCATGGAATTCTGCGCCATCGAGAGCTGCGGCAAGTGCACGCCGTGCCGCATCGGCTCGACGCGCGGCGTCGAGGTGCTGGACCGGCTCGCCCAGAACATCGAACCGGAAAAGCAGATCGCGCTGGTCACCGACCTTTGCAACACGATGAAGTTCGGCTCGCTTTGCGCTCTCGGCGGCTTCACCCCATATCCAGTGATGAGTGCACTCAACCATTTCCCGGACGACTTTCGGCCGACGCCGGTCGCCGAAGCAGCGGAATAGGAGCGGACAGGCATGAACGCGGCATTCGACATCAAATCGCTGGTCCAGGAAATCGACTACGGCACGCCCGCCTCCGACGCTGAACAGCAGGTGACGCTGACGGTCGACGGCAAGTCGGTGACGGTGCCGGCGGGTACCTCGATCATGCGCGCTTCGATGGAAGCGGGCGTTGAAATCCCGAAACTCTGCGCCACCGACATGCTGGACTCGTTCGGCTCCTGCCGGGTCTGCCTCGTCGAAATCGATGGGCGCGGCGGCACGCCGGCTTCGTGCACGACGCCGGTGGGCGAAGGCATGGTCGTGCATACGCAGAGCGACCGGCTGAACGCCATCCGCCGCGGCGTGATGGAACTCTATGTCTCCGACCACCCGGCGGCGTGGGGCGAGAAGGCCGGCACCGGCGCCAGCGAGTTCGACAAGGTCGCCAGGACGGTCGGCCTGACCGAGAACCGCTATGGCGTGGACGGCCGCAACCACGTCAAGCAGGAAAACGGCGTGGCGCCCGGCCATGGCTCGCTGACCATCGACTACATCGCCCGCGATGAATCGAACCCGTATTTCACCTACGATCCGGCGCAGTGCATCGTCTGCTCGCGCTGCGTGCGCGCTTGCGAAGAGGTCCAAGGCACGTTCGCGCTGACCATCGAGGGCCGCGGCTTCGAATCCAGGGTCTCGGCCGGAATGCACGAGGCGTTCGTCGATTCCGAATGCGTGTCGTGCGGGGCCTGCGTGCAGGCCTGCCCGACCGATGCGCTGAGGGAAAAGACAGTGCTGGCGAAAGGCCTGCCCGAGCGCTCGACCGTCACCACCTGCGCTTATTGCGGCGTCGGCTGCTCGTTCAAGGCCGAGGTCAAGGGCGACGAGGTTATCCGCATGATGCCCTACAAGGCAGGCAAGGCCAACCACGGCCACTCCTGCGTCAAAGGCCGCTTCGCCTATGGCTATGCGACGCACAAGGACCGGATCCTGAAGCCGATGATCCGCGAGCGGGTCAGCGATCCGTGGCGCGAAGTGTCGTGGGAAGAGGCGCTCACCCACACGGCGAACGAATTCCGCCGCATCCAATACCAGTACGGCCGCACCTCGATCGGCGGCATCACCTCGTCGCGCTGCACCAACGAGGAGACCTACCTCGTCCAGAAGCTGGTCCGGCAGGGCTTCCGCAACAACAATGTCGATACCTGCGCCCGCGTCTGCCATTCGCCGACCGGCTATGGCCTCGGCCAGACCTTCGGCACCTCCGCCGGCACGCAGGATTTCGATTCGATCGAGCAGACGGATGTCATCCTGCTGATCGGCGCCAATCCGACCGATGCGCATCCGGTGTTCGCATCGCGCATGAAAAAGCGCATGCGCCAGGGTGCCAAGCTGATCGTTCTCGATCCGCGCCGCACCGACATCGTGCGCTCGGCCCATGTCGAAGCACAGTTCCATCTGCCGCTGAAGCCGGGCACCAACGTCGCCATGCTGACAGCGCTTGCCCATGTCATCGTCACCGAAGGCCTGTTCGACGAGGCTTTCATCCGCGAGCGCTGCGACTGGGACGAGTTCCAGGATTGGGCATCGTTCGTGGCACTGCCGGAAAACAGCCCGGAGGTCGTCGGCCAGCTTGCCAATGTCGATCCCGACGACATACGCGGCGCGGCACGGCTCTACGCCCGCGGCGGCAACGGCGCGATCTATTACGGCCTCGGCGTGACCGAGCACAGCCAGGGCTCGACCACCGTCATCGCCATTGCCAATCTCGCCATGGCGACCGGCAATATCGGCCGGCCGGGCGTCGGCGTGAACCCGCTGCGCGGCCAGAACAATGTGCAGGGCTCCTGCGACATGGGCTCGTTCCCGCACGAGCTTCCCGGCTATCGCCACATTTCAGGCGACGCCGTGCGCGCCATCTATGAGAGCCTGTGGGGCGTCAAGCTCGACGACGAGCCCGGCCTGCGCATCCCCAATATGCTGGACGCAGCCGTCGACGGCTCGTTCAAGGGGCTCTATGTTCAGGGCGAGGACATCCTGCAGTCGGACCCCGACACCAAGCATGTCGCCGCGGGTCTCGCCGCGATGGAATGCGTGGTCGTGCACGACCTCTTCCTCAACGAGACGGCCAACTACGCGCATGTCTTCCTGCCTGGCTCGACCTTCCTCGAGAAGGACGGCACCTTCACCAATGCCGAGCGCCGCATCAACATGGTGCGCAAGGTGATGGAGCCGAAATGCGGCTATGCCGACTGGGAAGCGACGCAGCAGCTCGCCAAGGCGCTCGGCCTCGGCTGGAACTACACGCATCCGTCGCAGATCATGGACGAGATCGCCAAGACAACACCGAGCTTTGCCGGTGTTTCCTTCGACCTTCTCGACCGGGTGGGGTCGGTGCAGTGGCCCTGCAACGAGAAGTCGCCGGAAGGCACGCCGATCATGCATATTGGCGGCTTCGTGCGCGGCAAGGGCAAGTTCATCCGCACCGAATACGTCGCGACCGACGAGAGGACCGGGCCGCGCTTCCCGCTGCTGCTGACCACCGGCCGCATCCTGTCGCAATACAATGTCGGCGCGCAGACCCGGCGCACCGACAACGTCGTGTGGCACAGCGAGGACCGGCTGGAGATCCATCCGCACGATGCCGAAAATCGCGGCCTGCGCGATGGCGACTGGGTGCGGCTGACCAGCCGCTCCGGCGAGACGACGCTGCGCGCGCTGATCACCGAGCGGGTGTCGCCGGGCGTCGTCTATACGACCTTCCACCATCCTGACACCCAGGCCAACGTCATCACCACCGACTTCTCCGACTGGGCGACCAACTGCCCGGAATACAAAGTGACCGCGGTGCAGGTGGGTGCATCCAACGGCCCGTCGGAATGGCAGCGCGACTATGACGAGCAGGCAAAGCAAAGCCGCCGCATTGCGAAGTTGGAAGCGGCGGAGTAGTCCTTGACCGCGCGCCGCAAAGCCATTGCGCAGATCTCGCGCCTCGCGCGCCGCGCGGGCGGCACTGCGGCCGCCAACCGCATGGTGCCGGAAGAGACGCCGGTGGCGTTCTCCTTTGCCGGCACCACGCATGCGGTGATGATGGCAAGCCCGGCCGATTTCGAGGATTTCGCGCTCGGCTTCTCGCTGACCGAAGGCATCATTGCCTCGCCGGACGAAATCGAAGCGATCGAGGTCGAGGACCACGGCGCCGGCATCGATATCCAGATCAGGCTGAAGGACAGCGCCAACACCCGCTTCGAGGCGCGTCGCAGACGGCTGGCCGGCCCGGTCGGCTGCGGGTTGTGCGGTATCGAATCGATCGAGGAGGCGATGCGCTCGGTAAACCCGGTCGGTGCGTCGCAACTTACACTTCAGGCCGATGACATCGTCCGCTCGGTCAAGCTTTTGTCGAAGCTGCAGCCACTGCACGCCGAAACCGGTGCCGTCCACGCCGCCGGTTTTTACCTTCCCGGCAAGGGCATCGTCATGGCGCGCGAAGATGTCGGCCGCCATAACGCGTTGGACAAGCTGGCCGGCGCACTGGCCAGGACCGGTATCGACGGCAGGTCGGGGGCCATCGTCGTCACGTCGCGTGTTTCGGTCGAGATGGTGCAGAAGACCGCGGCGATCGGCTCGGCCGTCATCATCGCCGTCTCGGCGCCGACGGCACTTGCCATCCGCACCGCGGACGACGCCGGCATGACGCTGGTGGCGCTGGTGCGCGGCGACGATTTCGATATTTTCACCCATCCTGACCGCGTGGTTTCCGGAGTTGCCAAGCATGTCGCATGACGAAGGCCACCTCATGAGCACCAGCGAAAAGCTGGTTCGCATGGCCAACCAGATCGCCGCCTTTTTCCACTCCAAGCCGCGCGAGCAAGGCATTGCAGGCGTCGCCGAGCACATCAACAAGTTCTGGGAGCCGAGAATGCGCCGGCAATTGTTCCAGATGCTGGACAGCGGCGGCGAAGGGTTCAACGAGCTTGTCGTCGCGGCCGCGCCACACATCAAGCGGCCGGGCGCGCCGGAGGGCGCAGGTTTTAGCGTCGGCGGAGCGAACACCGAGACCGCCGCGTCACAGAAGTAGGCGCCGCGGGCCTACATTCACCCGCTCTAAAGTTTCATCTGCCGCAAGCCGCGCGCCTCTGCTATGATCCGGCGATAAGAAATCGTCGGGTCGGGCGGACAACTCGTGAGGCCGATCGAAACTCGATACGCCCTCAGTGGCGACGTGCGGATCGCCTATCAGGTGGTCGGCCAGGGATCGCTCGATCTCGTCCTCGTGCCGGGTTTCATTTCCAAATCTCGACCTGCACTGGGAAGACGAAGGCTACACCCGGCTGTTGGCGTTCCTTGCGGAACACCGCAGTCATACGTCATCTCTTATGCAAGGTGGCGGCAGCCGGGGCAGCGCAAGCCTCCATGACTACGGAGAGGGAAACCCCCTACTCGCTCTCACCCTCCAGCGCCGGCACCGACACCCCGGCAAGCTCCGCTGCCAGCAGCCGCGCAGCGCCGGTGCGCGCGATCCTTAGCATCAGCGCCTTGCGTGTCGCCGCCGCCATGCGGTGCTCGGGCGCATCGCGCAAAATCTCGGCACCATAGCCGTCGGAGAGAATGAAGCCGCACTCTTCCGGAAAGATCTCCTGGGGCACGCCCGGATGCGTGGCGAAGAAGAAGCGGTCGGAATGCAGCCGGTAGTCCGGCCATTTGCGGTCGACCCTGAAATCCTCGATCGAGGATTTGATCTCGATGATCCAGATGTCGCCCTGGCGGGTTAGCGCCACGAGATCGGCGCGGCGCCCGGTCGCCAGCGACAGTTCGGGCAAGACATGCGCGCCCATCTGCTTGAGCAGCCGCTGCACGCCACGCCTGACCAGCATGGCGCGCTCCGACTGGCGGCCATCGATGAGCGGGTTGAGGGGTAGAGGTGAGATGATCGGCATGGCCGCACCATGCCAGATTTTGTTCACGGTTTGAACCCGGTTTTTGCGGGCGATTGTATGGTTGACAAACCCAAGGTGCGGATTCGTTAAGGACGAGACAGGCCGGCACCGATTTGACTCGCTAATCCCTGACTAAAGCGTACTGAAGGAACGTCGCTGGCCAATTTGAACGGGCGCCTGGCGCTTGGAAGAGTCGATCACGCTTTCGCCCCACAAGGGAAAAGCAAATGTCACACGACACTTCAATCGACCCCAGGCAGCTTTCAATGCTCGCTACCGTGCTCAAAGGCTACTGCGACGAAGCTGGAATCCCCGAATGGCACCCCGCACGGCAACACTTCGGGCGGCGTCTCATGAGCCTGTTCCAATCCGGAGTAATTGAGCCTGACGCTCTGAAAGCCAAGATGAACGATGGCTATGAAGATTGGCTAGGCGAGATCGGCGCAACCGGTCCTTTCATACCGCCCAAACTATCGTCCGAAGACCGTCTCGTAGGCGACAATATCTTGCCCGGATCGGATCGTAGAGGCAGACCAGCAGGCTGACGCTACCCACCCTTAGGGGTCCCTTAGGGGGGAAACGAAAACGCCGCTCGACCGGAAGGGAGCGGCGTTTACCAAGTGTGGTGTCCTACTCTAGACGAAACCCCGATTGGTCGGGGTCGTCGGATTCGCACCGACGTTTCCAGCTTGTTCGCTATCATTTTGTAGATAGTGATCGCCCATCGTCCTTACAAGCGCCATCGGCGCTACCCAGCCGTAGGGGAATGGCTAGGCGATTACCTGGCTGACAAACCTATCTGCAAAATACTGTGGAGCGGTCGCCACAAGGCCCGCTCTTCCACAAGGCGGGCCGCTCGCGTTATGAATGCGGTTCCTACTGGTGAGGGGAGCTATGTTTTCGCGAGGCGTCGCGGTTGATCTAATATTCACCGCTGCATGCCCGATAGTGGTCGCAGCGTAATCAAAAAGGTGGCGAAGCATGGTTACTGAGAATGCAAGTTTGACGGTCGAGCAGACTAGGCTCAATAGGATGCTCACGCGGGGCGTCGTATTTTCCGTCATTTGGCTCGCCGGTTTCGGGTCTTCTTATGCACTCTATCAGGGGGCTTCTGGCGCGACGGATGATAAAAATGAATCCCGTACTTCGGGGAAATGGCCGCGCCTGGTGGTGCATCATTGTGGGAGGGCTTGGGGCCGCAGTCTTATGTGCGATAGTTGGCGCCGGCATTTTCAACGCCATGACACAACCCTAGGTCTGCCGATCCGGTGTGGGGCCATATTGATGTGTAGGTCCCGTTCAATGAGTGCTTCCGGCGTCATCCTCCCATCGTTGGCCGTCATTTTCCGCCCGAAAGTTTGAAGCTTGCTGATTCATATCCTGTTCTGTCGCCGGGCCGCCCCAGATATGGCAACTCAGATTTGCCATTGTCATCGACCCAGCCCTCTAGCTAACCGGAATCATGCCCTCCAGAGCAATGATCCTCGTCTTTGCGCAGCGTTCGCGGATGACTTTGAGGCGGCCGTATTCCGGAGAGTCGTACCATGCCAGGAGGGACGCCATATCAGGGAATTCGACAATGACGAGGCGATGAGGTTCCCAATCGCCTTCCAGAACTTTGGTGGCTCCGCCGCGAGCGATGTACCTGCCCCCGTAGCGGGCTTCGGTTGCCGGCACGTCACGGCGGTATTCCTCGAAAACGGCGGCGTCGGTGATGTCGACATCGGCAATGAGATATGCGGCCATTGACTTTACTCCCCTTGGGAAAGGCAATTGAAACAGGTCTATTAGCGGTCCCGCAACTAAGCCACCGGTACTACGCCTCGGAAACGGACTCGCGTTCTCCCGGATTGGGGCGCTTAACTGTCTTGGTGGGGGCAGCTCTGGGAGGAGACGAACCATGCCGATGTATCTCACGCGATTCAGCTACAGGCCCGAAACCTGGGCGCGCTTGATGGATAATCCCGAGGATAGACGCGAGGCTGCCCGTTCTTACATCGAGTCGGTCGGCGGCAAGCTGCACGGGTTCTGGTATGCCTTCGGAGAGTACGATGGCTGGAACCTGTGGGAGGCGCCGGACAATGTATCCATGGCATCCGTCATGCTCGCCATCGGTGCGGGAGGCGCGCTCAGCTCGTACGAGACCACCGTCCTGTTAAGTGTCGAAGAGACGATGGAGGCGCTGGGGAAAGCCAAGTCGATCCGGTATCGCCCACCGGGATCGTGACCGCCGCCCGCGCTTTGCGGAGTGTCGAAGGCTGGGCAACGCTTGCTCTGGAACGGCGCACGTTCCTACACCTTTGCGCAAAAAATGTCCGCTGCACCCTCTTGGCAGCGCCGGCAGCTTGCGCTTTCAATGTCGGCCACGGGTTACAGCATGACGGAAGATGACGACCGGAAATCGGCGACGCCGGAGGAAATCCGCTCGGCCATCAAAGGATGGGCGGTGCTTGGGGCAATCATCGTTGCCGTGTTTGGTGCCGCCTACGTCATGATCGATAGTTGAATGGCCGACGCTCCTGGTCGCCCCGATGGACTGCCTGAAAAGATCGGCACGGTCCTTGGTGCATTGGTTGGTGATCGGCACGTTCGGGCTTCTGGCCTGGATCGTACTTCGCGGCGTCCTTTATTAGACCCGGCCCGTCAGGATTATCTCCTGCAGCGGCCGCGTCTCAGGCCGATCTCCTCGAAGGGGCGGATGGTCTTGGCCGGCAGGCCAGAGCGCCGGGCAGCGCCACCGACGTTCACGGCGATTTCCTCGTCTCCGGCTCTTGTTCTTGGCCCATTGATTTTGCAGCATAATCCTGCGGGGGCTGTTGCCGAAATGCCATAGTCGCAGGTTTACCAGCACGCAAGCCCAAGGATATAGGCATCGCCCGCTTGGCAAGCAAAGCAAATGCCAGCATGAATGAAGATGAAAAAAGCGGCCGACTCGAGCCGCTGTTGTTTGGGCAGGCATCGGACCTTTTCATGCGCATGAAGTCACTTGCAATCGTCGCGGCCCTGGCGCTGTCGACGGCTGTCGCCGGTTGCAGCACCATCGGCTCGCAGATCTTCACCAACAATTACGGCGCGGTGACCGACGCCGGCTATCACCTGCCGCGCGTTCCGATCGAAAAGGTGCCGTTCAAATACCGCCGGCAGATCGTCGATTACGACACCAAGGAAAAGCCGGGCACCATCATCGTCGATACGCAGAACAAGTTCCTCTATTTCGTCATGGGCGACGGCGAAGCGATGCGCTACGGCATCGGCGTCGGCCGTGAGGGTTTCGAATGGCGCGGCACCGCCCATATCGCGCTGAAGCGCGAATGGCCGACCTGGACGCCGCCTTCGCAGATGATCAGGCGCCAGCCGGAGCTGGCCAAGTTCGCCGGCGGCATGGAGCCGGGATTGAAGAACCCGCTCGGCGCGCGCGCCATGTACCTGTTCAACAAGGGCGGCGACATGGGCTACCGCCTGCATGGCAGCCCGGAATGGAATTCGATCGGCAAGGCGATGTCGTCGGGCTGCATCCGGCTGATGAACCAGGACATTATCGACCTCTACGACCGCACCTCGGTCGGCGCCAAGGTCATTGTGATATAAAACCCTTATACGCGGACCGTCTAGGCAACAACACAGACGTCGCAAACAGAAAACCGGGCACTTTGGCCCGGTTTTTTGTTGTCTATCGATGTTGACGAAGAAACGGCGCGTCAGGAGACCTGTTCGACATGCTGCACTTCCGGCACAAAGTGTCGGAGCAGGTTCTGGATACCGTGCTTCAGCGTCGCGGTCGACGACGGGCAGCCGGCGCAGGCGCCCTTCATGTGCAGGAACACTGTGCCGTTCTCGAAACCGCGGAAAGTGATGTCGCCGCCGTCCTGGGCCACCGCCGGGCGCACCCGCGTATCGAGCAACTCCTTGATGGTGACGACCAGCTCCTCGTCGGCCTTGTCGTAGAATTCGCCGGTCTGGCTGGTCTCGGCGGCGGGGCCGGCTTTGGCCATCACCGGGGCACCGGACATGAAATGCTCCATGATGGCGCCGAGGATAGCCGGCTTCAGATGCTGCCAGTCGGGGCCGTCCTTGGTCACGGTGATGAAATCGTAGCCGAAGAAGACGCCGGTGACGCCGGGGATCTCGAACAGCCGGCCGGCCAGCGGCGAAGCCGTCGCGGCACTGTCGGCATCGCGGAAATCGGCGGTGCCTTCTTGCAGCACTTCCTTGCCGGGCAGGAATTTCAGCGTCGCCGGGTTTGGCGTCGACTCGGTCTGGATGAACATGGCCGTCTCCGTGCCCGTTTCGGGCAGCTAGTTTGGAATAATTCTAATTAGGCTTTATCCGCCCGACATTCAAGCGAAAGGCATCGCGGGAACGGCTGGCGGGCGGAATGTTTTGCTAACTCGCTGAAACGATTGGAGATGTGTTGAGATTCAGGTCAGGCCGAGTCGAAAATGGTGGGTTCCGAGAACCGGAGCGGAGCGTACTTTTGGGTACGTGAGCACCGGAAGCGGAGGAAGCCGCCATTTGCAGGCCGGCCTCACCTGAATATCAGCGCATCTCAGGCGAGGCTGTCGATCTCCTCGTCCGACAGGTTCTGCGGCACCACCGTGACCGGGATGGGAAAGGCGGCGCCCTTGCCGGCGACCGCGCCGACCAGCGGCCCGGGTCCTTCCTTGCCGGCGCCTGCCGCCAGCACCAGGATGGCGATGTCCTGGTCTTCCTCGATCAGCTTGTGGATCTCTTCGGTCGGCTTGCCCTCGCGAACCACCAGCTCCGGCTCGATGCCGAGCTTCTGGCGCACCTTGTTGGCGTAGCTGTCCAGTGCGGCGCGCGCCGTGGCGTTCGCCTCCTCGCGCATGATCTTCTCGACGCCCAGCCAGTGCTGGAAATCATCCGGCTCGATGACATAGAGCAGCACCAGCACGCCGCCCGTGCTTTGCGCCCGCTTCGAGGCGTAGGCGACGGCGCGCTCGCATTCGGGCGTGTCGTCGATGATCGCCAGGAACTTGCGGCGATGACCGGCTTCGCGGCTGAGGCGTTTGGAGACCATATTCACCCTGTTCGATGGTTTCGGTCGCAATCTGCCACCGCCACAGCCCGCCCGCAAGCGACCGGCGGCTGTGGCGATATTGGTGCAGCTCAGCCCTGCAGCAGACCGATAATGTCGCGCACGGTCTTCATCGTCGCTTCGGCCAATGCGCCGGCACGCTCGCCGCCATCCCGCAGCACCGCGTCGACATAGGCGCGGTCGCCGGAGATGCGGCGCATCTCGCCGGCGATCGGCGCCAGCTTTTCCACCGCAAGGTCGGCCAGTGCCGGCTTGAACACCGAAAACTGCTGGCCGCCATATTCCGTCAGCACCGCCTCTTTCGATATTTCGGCGAGGCCGGCATAGATGCCGACGAGGTTTTCCGCTTCCGGCCGGCCGGCAAGCCCGTCCAGTTCGCCGGGCAAAGCCTCCGGATCGGTCTTGGCCTTGCGGATCTTCTTCGAAATGGCATCGGCATCGTCGGTCAGATTGATGCGCGACAGGTCCGACGGGTCGGACTTCGACATCTTCTTCGAACCGTCGCGCAGCGACATGATGCGCGCCGCTGGGCCGCCGATGACCGGCTCGGTCAGCGGGAAATAGCCGTTCACCGTCTCCTCGCCGACCTGCATCTCGACGCCGACGCCAAGCGATGCGATGCGGTCCGAAAAGTCGTTGTTGAATTTCTGCGCAATGTCGCGGGTCAGTTCCAGATGCTGCTTCTGGTCGTCGCCGACCGGCACATGGGTGGCGCGGTAGACGAGGATGTCGGCGGCCATCAGGGAGGGATAGGCGAGCAGGCCGAGCGAGGCGTTCTCGCGGTCCTTGCCGGCCTTGTCCTTGAACTGCGTCATGCGGTTCATCCAGCCGATGCGCGCCACGCAGTTGAAGATCCAGGCAAGCTCGGCGTGCTGCATCACCCGTGACTGGTTGAAGACGATGTGCTTGGTCGGATCGATGCCCGAGGCGAGAAACGCCGCGGTGATCGAACGCGTCTGGTCCTGAAGATCCTCATGGACGAGCTGTGCGGTCAGCGAATGCAGGTCGACGACGCAATAGATGCAGTCGGAGGTGTCCTGCAGGGCGACGAATTTCTTGATGGCGCCGAGATAGTTGCCGAGATGCAGATTGCCGGTTGGCTGAACGCCGGAAAAGACGAGCGGCTTGAAGGGGGACTGGTTGAGGTCGGTCATGGTGTTTCCCTGGCTTGTGGAGGGCCGTTTCGCGCGCGGCGAAAGTCTTGCGACGGCGCGCTTATGGACGAGAGCGAGGAGACGATCAAGAGGGGCGTTGGCCAGGGCGCGCAGGGCTTTGGCCTTGGCCGAACAGAAGGCTGTTTGAGGGGATGGCGCCGACCAGAAACAAAAACCCGCCTCGGCGGGCGGGTCGCTGGAGCCAATTAGCACCATACCGAAATTAGTAGCATAGCTGCCGGCACAAAGCAAGAACAAAATTGGCGCTGACGAATTTTCCGCCTCATGAATCCGGAGATTGCTCCTTGACCGGCTGGGATCCCTTCCGGCCGATATTGCGGCGGATCATGCCGAAATCTGCGCCGCCGATGGCGAAGGCGGTGACGAAGTAGAGCAGCGCCCCGCCGGCGACGAGCGCAAGCAGGGTTACCGCCTTGATCACCAGAGGCGAGCCGGAAGCCAGCCTTGCGGCGAACCAGTGTTCGGCAAAATAGAGCGCCGCCGCCATCACCGCCGCCGACAGCACCAGCCGCGGGATGCGTTTCATGAGCGGCACGTCGCGGCCCCAATGGCCGCGCCGGATCAGCACGGCGAGCAGCATCGCCGCATTGACCCAGCCGGCGACGGCGGAGGCAACGGCAATGCCGGGCGCGCCCATCGTCGGAAACAGCGTCAGTGCCGTCGTAATGTTAATCGCCACCGAGATGGCGGCGAAAATCATCGGCGTGCGCGTGTCCTCGCGGGCGAAATAACCAGGGGTGAACGCCTTGATCAGCACGAAGGCCGGCAGGCCGAGGCCGAAGATCGCCAGGATTGCCGCGACCGTCGGCGTCGAATTGTTGGCGGCAAAGGCGCCGCGCTCATAGACCAGCCGCACGATCGGCTCGGACATGACCAGCAGTGCGGCGGCCGCCGGCAAGGTCATGAACAAAGTGAACTCGACCGAGCGGTTCTGCAGATTGGCGGCCTCGACCAGATTGCCCGATTTCAGCGCCCGCGACAGTTCCGGCAGAAGCACGATGGCGACGGCGACGCCGACGACGCCCAACGGCAGCTGGTAGACGCGGTCGGCATAGGCCAGCGACGACACCGCGCTGTCCTGCGCCGACGCGATCGCCGTACCGATCAGCTGGTTGATCTGGGTGATGCCGCCGGTGATCGCCGCCGGCAGCGCCAGGATCAGCAGCCGCTTGACGTTCGGCGTCATCTTCGGCCGCCGGAAGCCTATCGAAATGCCGGCATGGCGCACCGCCGCCCACACGATCGCCAGCTGCACCAGGCCGGCCGCCAGCACGCCCCAGGCCAGACCGAAACCGACGGTGCGGGCATCCGAACCCTTGTACCAGGCATAGGCAAGCACGGCGATGAGGATGACGTTGAGGAACACCGGCGCCACCGCGGCAGCGAAATAGCGGCGCAGCGAATTCAGCATGCCGGCCATCATGGCGCTGAGCGACATGCAGATCAGGTAGGGGAACATGACGGTCGCCAGTGCCACCGTCGTCTCGAATTTTCCCGGCGTGTCGGCAAAGCCCGGCGCCACCAGGTAGCGCACGATCAGCGGCATCGCCAGTTCCATGGCGATGGTCAGCGCCAGAAGCGCCGTGAACAGGACGCCGAACACCTCTTCGGAAAAGCGCTTGGCGCCGTCGGTGCCGTGCGTCTCGATCTCCTTGGCGAACAGCGGCACGAAGGCGGCATTGAAGGCGCCTTCGGCGAACAGCCGGCGAAAGGTGTTGGGGAACTGGAAGGCGGCGTTGAAGGCGTCGGCGATCGGCCCGGTGCCGAGTGCGGCAGCCATCAGCATCTCGCGGCCGAAACCGAGGGCGCGGCTCATCAGCGTGCCGGAAGCGACCGTGGCGAATTTCTTGACAAGGCTCATGCGCTTGAAGACTGCCTGTGCGATTGGGGCAAATGGAAGGTAACAGTCACTCGGCGGCCGTTTTGGTCTTGCCGCGCTCGGACGCCGTGCCATCGAGCACCGCGATCAGCCTGTTGCGGATAGTCGCGGTGCGCGACGGGCTGTCGATCTTCTGGCCGGTGAGATCGGTGACGTAGAATGTGTCGATGACCTTTTCGCCGAAGGTGGTGATGTGGGCCGAGGCGATGTCGAGCGACAGGTCCGACAACATGCCGGTGATCTCCGACAGAAGGCCCGGCCTGTCCAGCCCCTCGACCTCGATCACCGAGAAACGGTTCGACAGCGTGTTGCGGATCTCGGCGCGTGGCGGGATACGGAAAACCTTGGCGCCGCGCCGTGGCTTGGTGCGCTTCTCGATCATTTCGGGCAGCCAGCTCTTGCCCGACAGCACATCCTCGATCAGTCGGCCGACACGCTCGGCGCGGCGGCGCTCGTCCTCGTCGCGGTCGAACTCCCTCGAGATCAGGATGGTGTCGAGCGCCCGACCATCCGAGGTGGTGAAGATCTGCGCGTCGACGATGTTGCCGCCGGCCGCCGCACAGGCGCCGGCAATCACCGAAAGCAGGCGCGGATGGTCCTGCGCCAGCACGGTGATCTCGGTCACCGCCTCGAACTGGTGGGTTTTCACCATTGTGGCGAGCTTCTTGCCGGCGTGATCGGCCTCGCGGATGAATTCGGCATGGCGCACCTGGTCGGGAAGATCGACCGCCAGCAGATAATTCTCGTAGTGCTGGCCGACATAACGCTTGCGGGCCTTTTCCGGCCAGTCGGCAAGCGCCTCGGCCAGTTGCTCGCGCGCCGCCGCCGTCCGCTTGGCGCGCGACACCTCCGAAAACCCGCCGGTCAACAAAAGCTCGGTCTCGTAGTAGAGCGTGCGCAGCAGCTGGCCTTTCCAGCCGTTCCAGACCCCAGGCCCGACACCGCGGATATCGCAGACGGTAAGCACAAGCAGCATCTTCAGCCGCTCCACCGACTGCACAATGGCGGCAAAATCCTCGATCGTCTTGCGGTCGTTGAGATCGCGGGTCTGTGCCGTCATCGACATGACGAGGTGGTTCTCGACCAGCCAGGCGACCGTTTCGGTGTCAGCCGGCGAGAGCCCCATATGCGGGCAGATGCGCCGGGCGATCCTGGCGCCGGCTTGCGAATGGTCTTCCGGCCTGCCCTTGGCGATGTCGTGCAGCAGCACGGCGACATAGAGCGCCTCGCGGCTCTTCTTCAGCCCCGGCATCAGCGAGTGGGAAAGCGGATGGACCTTTTCGCCGTCGCCGCGTTCGATCTCGGCCAGCACGCCGATGCAGCGGATCAGGTGCTCGTCCACCGTGTAGTGGTGGTACATCGAGAACTGCATCATGGCGACGATCTTGCCGAAATCCGGGATCAGCTTGGCCAGCAGTCCGGCCTCGTTCATGCGCCGCAAATTGAGCTCGGCGTTGCGGTCCGAGGTCAAGATATCGAGGAACAGCCGGTTGGCCTCTTCGTCGCGCCTGAGCGCCTTGCCGACGAGGCCGAGCGAGCGGGTCAGAAGCTTCAGCGCATCGGGGTGGAATTCCAGGCCGTGCTTGTCGGCGAACCAGAACAGCCTGAGGAGATTGACTGGGTCGCGTTCGAACACCTCGTCATCGGCAATGTTGATGCGGTGGTTGTCGACGATGAAATCGGCCGTGCCGGCGAGCTTGCGCTTGCGTCGCGAAAAGGTGAGAAAGATGCGGTTGAAGCCCGGCACATGCTTGGCCTGCTCCTCCTCGAGCGCGGCGCAGAAAATGCGGGTCAGGTCACCGACGTCCTTGGCGACGAGGAAGTAGTGCTTCATGAAGCGTTCGACCGCCGACAGGCCGGGATGGGTGGTGTAGCCGAGCCGCTCGGCGATATCGCGCTGGATGTCGAAATGCAGCCGCTCCTCGGCCTTGCCGGTGAGGAAATGCATGTGGCAGCGCACCGCCCACAGGAAGTCCTCGGCCTTCTGGAATTCCCGGTATTCGGCGTCGGTAAAGACGCCCTTGTCGATCAGTTCCTCGCCGGTGCGCACCCGGTAGAAATATTTGGCGATCCAGAACAGCGTCTGCAGGTCGCGCAGGCCGCCTTTGCCGTCCTTGACGTTGGGCTCGACCAGGTAGCGGCTCTCGCCGGCCTTGGCGTGACGCTCGTCGCGTTCGGCGAGCTTGGCCTGGACATATTCGGGCCCGGTGGTGCGCACCACCTCGTGGTCGAAGCGCTGCAGAAGCTCGTCATAGAGCTTTTGCTCGCCCCAAAGGAAGCGCGCCTCCAGGATCGAGGTGCGGATGGTGATGTCGGTGCGCGACAGCCTGAGGCATTCGTCGATGTTGCGGGTGGCGTGGCCGACCTTCAGGCCGAGGTCCCACAGCATGTAGAGCATATATTCGACGATCTGCTCGCCCCATGGCGTCTGCTTGTAGGGCAGCAGGAACAGCAGGTCGATGTCGGACCCCGGCGCCAGCGTGCCGCGGCCATAGCCACCGACGGCGACGACCGCCATGCGCTCGGCCGATGACGGGTTTTTGACTCGATAGACATGGGTGGCAGCGAAATCGTAGAGCGCGCGGATGATCTCATCCATCAGATGCGACAGCCGGGCGGCGCAGGCGGTGCCGCTGCCGTCGTCCATCAGCATGCGTTCGGCGATCGCGCGGCCGTCGGCGAGCCGGCTTTTGAGCAGCTTGAGAACGCCGCTGCGCGCGGCCTTGCCCGAACCATCGCCTGCCGTGGCCGCGGTCAGTTCGGTCATCTCGCGGCGCAAGGCTTCGCCGTCGATTAGTTCCTCGAGCTTCAGGGATATTCTTGCCATGAATGCCGTTCGGCCTCGCCGTTTCGGCGGCGTCTATAGCGCGTTTTCGCGGCGCTGGGTATGGGGCGGACGGACGCGTTCTCCACGGCCGCCGACAGGACGATCATCTCGCGCCCGCGGTCGGTTCGGCTAGGGCTTAGGCGCGAAAAATAGAAAACAGCCCTTGACCTTCCAGTTACTGGAAGCACTACCTCCGCCCCAACATCGAAATACAGGGGCTTTCGGCATGACGCATTCCGATCACCATCATCACGCCCATGGCAATTGCTGCTCGGCAAAGGGCGCCTCCTCTGCTGCAGACGCCGTCGTCCGCGATCCGGTCTGCGGCATGACCGTCGATCCGGCCGCCGGCAAGCCGACGGCCGAGCATGGCGGCCATCGCTATCATTTCTGCAGTGAAAGCTGCCGTTCGAAATTCGTCGCCGAACCCCAGAAATATCTGACCGCAACCGATCCCGTCTGCGGCATGAGCGTCGACCGCGCCACGGCCAGGCACTTCTTGCGGCACGAGGGCCAAGGCTTCTATTTCTGCTCCGCCGGTTGCCAGGCGAAGTTCGAGGCCGAGCCGGCAAAATATCTCGGCGACAGGCCGGCGCCGCAGGCGATGCCGAAAGGCACGCAATACACCTGCCCGATGCATCCCGAAATCATCCGCGACAAGCCCGGCTCCTGCCCGATCTGCGGCATGGCACTGGAGCCGATGGGGGTGCCGACCGGCGACGAGGGACCGAACCCCGAACTGGTCGACTTCACCAGGCGCTTCTGGGTGAGCGCGGTGCTGTCCGTCCCATTGCTGGTCATCGCCATGGCGCCGATGCTCGGCCTGACGTTCCAGGCCTTCATCGACGACCGTGCGAAGGTCTGGCTGGAACTGGCGCTGGCCAGCCCCGTGGTGCTGTGGGCGGCATTCCCGTTCTTCCAGCGCGGCTGGGATTCGATCCGCAATCGCAGCCCCAACATGTGGACGCTGATTTCGCTCGGCGTCGGTGCCGCCTATCTCTACAGCGTCGTCGCCACACTGTTTCCAGGCCTCTTTCCACACCAGTTCCGCGGCCATGACGGCACCGTGCCGGTCTATTTCGAGGCGGCGGCGGTAATCGTCGCGCTGGTGTTCCTCGGCCAGGTGCTGGAATTGCGCGCCCGCGAGAAAACCGGCTCGGCGATCCGTGCGCTGCTCGACCTGGCGCCGAAGACGGCGCGGCTGATCGGCTCGGACGGTTCCGAAAACGACGTGCCGCTCGAAACCGTCAAGGCCGGTGACCGCTTGCGCGTCCGGCCTGGCGATGCCGTGCCGGTCGACGGCATTGTGCTCGAAGGGCGTTCTTCCATCGACGAATCGATGATCACGGGCGAGCCGCTGCCGGTCGAAAAGACCGAAGGCGACAACCTCACCGGCGGCACGCTCAACAAGAACGGCTCGCTGATCATGCGCGCCGAAAAGATCGGCGCCGAGACGACGCTGGCGCGCATCGTCGAGCTGGTCGCCAAGGCGCAGCGTTCGCGCGCGCCGATCCAGGGGCTGGCCGACCGCGTCTCGTTCTACTTCGTCCCGGCCGTCGTGCTGGTTGCCATCATTGCGTTTATCGCCTGGGCGATCGTCGGACCGGAACCCAGCCTGGTCTTTGCCATCGTCTCGGCGGTCTCGGTGCTGATTATCGCCTGTCCGTGTGCGCTCGGCCTTGCGACGCCAATGTCGATCATGACCGCCACCGGGCGCGGCGCGCATGCCGGCGTGCTGATCAAGGAAGCGGCGGCGCTTGAGCGCTTTGCCTCGGTCGACACGCTGATCGTCGACAAGACGGGAACGCTGACCGAAGGCCGGCCGCGGCTGACCGACGTCATTGCCGTCGAAGGCATGGCACAGGACGAGCTGCTGGCGCTCGCCGCCGGTCTGGAAAAAGGCTCCGAGCATCCGCTGGCCGAGGCGATCGTCGAAGGCGCCCGCGAACGCGGCGTCAAAGTCCCGGACGCGAGCGGTTTCGAGGCGGTTACCGGCAAGGGGGTTTCCGGCACGGTTTCCGGACAGAAGGTGGCGCTCGGCAATGCCGCGATGATAGCCGATCTCGGCATCGATACGGCTTCGGTCCTGGCCAGCGCCGAGGCGCTGCAGGCCGACGGCAAGACCGTGATGTTCGCCGCTGTCGCAGGCAAGCTCGCCGGTCTCGTTGCCGTTGCCGACCCGATCAAGGCGACCACCGCCGAGGCGATCAAGGCGCTGCATGACAGTGGGCTGAAGATCGTCATGGCGACCGGTGATAACGAGCGCACCGCCAAGGCCATCGCAGCCAAGCTCGGCATCGACGCGGTGCGTGCAGGGCTCTTGCCCGAACAGAAGAACGCGCTGGTCGAGGAGTTGCGCGCCAGCGGTGCCGGCGTCGCCATGGCCGGCGATGGAGTCAACGATGCGCCCGCACTTGCCGCCGCCGATGTCGGCATCGCCATGGGCACAGGCGCCGATGTTGCGGTCGAAAGTGCGGGAATTACGCTGGTCAAGGGCGATCTCAACGGCATCGTCAGGGCCCGAATGCTGGCCCGCGCGACGATCCGCAACATCCGCCAGAACCTGTTTTTCGCTTTCCTCTACAATGTGCTTGGCGTGCCGGTAGCTGCCGGCGTGCTTTATCCGCTCACCGGCACGCTGTTGTCGCCGATGATCGCGGCAGCGGCGATGAGCCTGTCTTCGGTTTCGGTGATAGCCAACGCATTGCGGCTCAGGACGTTGAAACTCTGAGTAAAACTTCCAGATAGACCCTGTTCGAAAAAGGAGACAATGAATGACCTTGGCCAAGAAGATCGTGCTTTTGATGATGGCGGCGGGAATGCTGCTTGCTGTTTTCCTCGAAAGCGTTCCGGCACAAGCCGAGGAGATGAAGCACGACATGGGCGCAATGGGCGCGCAGAGCCCCTCGACCGAGGGCTACAAGGCGGCGATGGACAAGATGCATACCGACATGATGGCGATCGAATATTCCGGCAATGCCGATGTCGATTTCGCCCGCGGCATGATCCCGCATCACCAGGCGGCCATCGACATGGCCAAGATCGAGCTCGCCAATGGCAAGGATCCGGAAATGCGCAAGCTGGCCGAAGCGGTGATTGCCGCGCAGCAAGCCGAGATCAAGCAGATGCAGGATTGGCTCGCCGCCCATCCGGTGAAGTAGGCGTCACGCTATCAGAGCGAATCCGGGGAAGAGGCTTCACCTGGATTCGCTTTGGCGGCTATGATGTCGCCTAACTGGAGCATGCCATGCCATCGACGATACGAACGACCACCCTGCCGTGCGGCGAAGCCGTGCCGGTGCTCGGCCAGGGCACCTGGAAGATGGGCGAAGACCGCCGCCGCCGTGGCGACGAGGCCAATGCCCTGAAACTCGGGCTGGATCTCGGCATGACGCTGATCGACACCGCCGAAATGTATGCCAGCGGCGGCGCCGAGGAGGTGGTGGCGGAGGCCATCGCCGGGCGCCGCGACGAGGTTTTCCTGGTCTCCAAAGTGCTGCCGTCCAATGCCTCGCGCACCGGCGTGAAACGGGCCTGCGAGAACAGCCTGAGGCATCTCGCCACCGACCGCATCGATCTTTATCTGCTGCATTGGCCGGGCAGCGTGCCTTTGATGGAAACGGTAGAGGCATTCGAAGCGTTGAAGGCAGCCGGCAAGATCCGCCACTGGGGCGTCAGCAATTTCGATACCGGCGAGATGGAGGAGCTGGTCCGGTTGCCGGCCGGCGGCAATGTCCAGACCAACCAGGTGCTCTACAATCTGTCGCAGCGCGGCGTCGAGTTCGACCTCGCCCCGTGGAGCCGGCAACGCGGCATGCCGCTGATGGCCTATTCGCCGGTCGATCAGGGGGTATTGGCGCGCAACGCCAGGTTAGATGCCATCGCCGATCGCCACGGTGCGACGCCGGCGCAGATCGCGCTGGCCTGGGTGATGGCACAGGACGGGGTGATCGCCATTCCCAAAGCTAGCCGCCCGGAGCATATCCGGCAGAATGTCGCGGCGTTGGACATCGAGCTCACGAGCGGAGATTTCGCCGAAATTGACCGCGCCTTCCAACCGCCGAGGCGGAAGCGTGGTTTGGCGATGATTTGAGGGGGAGGACCAGAAACTGAGGTTGCGTTCCTTCACACCCCCCTCTGTCCTGCCGGACATCTCCCCCGCAAGGGGGGAGATTGGCAGCTTGATCGACAGCACGTCTTCTTCGGCGTTGGAAGCTAGCGAAGGCAGTCATGACATCCGATCTCCCCCCTTGCGGGGGAGATGTCCGGCAGGACAGAGGGGGGTGTGAAGCAACGCCATCAGACGAACAATAGCCGAGACTACTTCCCAGCCATCCCCCTCAGCCGGTACAGCGCCTCCAGCGCCTCGCGTGGCGTCATCTCGTCGGGATTGATCTCCGCTAGCGCCGCGCCCAGCCCATCACTCTTCGCCGGCTTCGACGCTTCCCGCTGCGCCGCCACGGAAAACAGCGGCAGGTCGTCGACCAGGCGGTTGGCCTTGCCCGAAACCTCGCCGGCTTCGAGCTGGTGCAGCACTTCCTTGGCCCGGCCGACGACGGCTTCCGGCAGGCCGGCCAGCCGCGCCACCTGGACGCCGTAGGAACGGTCGGCGGCACCCTTGCCGACCTCGTGCAGGAAGACCACGTCGCCTTCCCATTCCTTGACCCGCATGGTGACGTTGGAGAGCCGCGGCAGTTTTCCGGCGAGCGCCGTCATCTCGTGGAAATGCGTGGCGAAGATCGCCCGGCAGCGGTTTTTCTCGTGCAAATATTCGACCGCCGCCCAGGCGATCGACAGGCCGTCGAAGGTGGCGGTGCCGCGGCCGATCTCGTCGAGGATGACCAGTGCGCGTTCGCCGGCCTGGTTGAGGATCGCCGCCGTCTCGACCATCTCGACCATGAAGGTCGAGCGACCGCGCGCCAGGTCGTCGGAGGCGCCGACCCGCGAAAACAGCCGGTCGACGACGCCGATATGGGCTGATGCCGCCGGCACGAAGGAGCCGGTCTGGGCAAGGATGGCAATCAGCGCGTTTTGCCTGAGGAAGGTGGATTTGCCGCCCATATTGGGACCGGTCAGCAGCCAGATCGCGCCGGCCTTAGCATCGCCTTGCGGCGACAGATCGCAATCATTGGCGACGAACGGGCCTTCGCCGGAACGCCGCAGCGCCTGTTCGACCACCGGATGGCGTCCACCGGCAATCTCGAAGGCAAGGCTGGCATCGACCAGGGGGCGGCACCAGGCCTCGCTTTCGGAAAGCAGGGCAAGTGCGGCCGAAACGTCGAGCACGGCGAGCGCTTCGGCGCCGGCGCGGATCCTGTCGGCCTGGCCGACGACTTCGGCCGTCAGCGCCTCGAAGGCGGCAAGCTCGATCGCCAGCGCCCGGTCGGCGGCGTTGGCGATCTTGGTTTCCAGTTCTGCGAGTCCCGTGGTGGTGAAGCGCATGGCGTTGGCCATCGTCTGGCGATGGATGAAGCGCGCCTTGGCGCCGTCGCTGCCGGTCATCAGCGCATGGTGATTGGCGGTGACTTCGATATAGTAGCCGAGCACATTGTTGTGCCTGATCTTCAGCGAGCGAATGCCGGTCTCGTCGATCAGCGAGCGTTCCAGCCCGGCGATGACCTTTCGCGACTCGTCACGCAACGCCCGCATCTCGTCGAGTTCGGCGTGGTAGCCGGAACGGACGAAGCCGCCGTCGCGCTTGAGCAACGGCAGCTCGTCGCCGAGCGCCTGTGCCAGATGCGTCGCCAGCTCACCGGGCAGTGCCTTGATAGCTCCCAACGCCGCGGTCAGTTCGCCCGGCAAGGCGGTTTGCCCGAACAGTTCGGCGATGGCGCCGGCCGCTTCGAAACCGGCGCGCAGCGCGCCGAGGTCGCGCGGGCCGCCGCGGTTGAGCGCCAGCCTGGACAGCGCGCGCGGCATGTCGGCGACGCTCTTCAGGCTTGCCCGCACCGCCTGGCAGAGGCGCGTCTCGGAGCGGAAGAACGACACCGAGTCCAGCCTTGCTGCGATTGCCGCCGGGTCGGTCAGCGGCGCCATCAGCCGGTCGGCGAGCAGCCTTGCGCCGCCACCGGTCACCGTGCGGTCGATCGCCTTGAACAGCGACCCGTCGCGGCTGCCGGACAGCGTGCGCAGCAGCTCCAGATTGGCGCGCGTCGCCGGGTCGATGAACAGGGTCGAACCCTGCTCCTCGCGCTGCGGCCGCGACAGCGGCGGCCGCTCGGCTTTCTGCGTCTTCTCGACATAGGCGATGACGCCTGAGATCGCCGACAGCTCGGCGCGCGAAAATGTGCCGAAACTGTCAGGCGTCGCCACCTCGAAGAAGCGGGCGATACGGCCGGCAGCGGATGCCGAATCGAACAGCGACGGCGGCTGCGGGCTGGCGACGCGGCCGAGCACGTCAAATACCGGTTTCAGCTCCGGGTCGTAAAACACCGGCTCGGCGACGATAAGCTCGCGCGGGTCGACACGGAAGAGATCGGCGAGCAGCCGGTCGGCGGTGGTTTCGGCGACGCGGAAGACACCGGTCGAGATCTCGATCCAGGCCAAGGCGAAAGCGTGATCACTGCTGCCGCCCTTGACCCGTCCCAGCGCCATCAGAAAACTCGATTCCGACGGCGCCAGCAGTTTGTCCTCGGTGATGGTGCCTGGCGTCACCAGCCGGACGACGTCGCGGCGCACCACCGATTTGCCGCCGCGCTTCTTCGCCTCGGCCGGATCCTCGATCTGCTCGCAGACGGCGACGCGGAACCCCTGGCCGATCAGCTTCTGCAGATAATCGTCGGCGGCATGCACCGGCACGCCGCACATCGGGATGTCGAGCCCCTGGTGCTTGCCGCGCTTGGTGAGCACGATGCCGAGTGCCCGGCTCGCCTTCTCGGCATCGTCGAAGAACAGCTCGTAGAAATCGCCCATGCGGTAGAACAGCAGCGAATCCGGGTTCGCTGCCTTGATCTCGATATACTGCTCCATCATCGGCGTCGCCGGCGCGAAGGCCGGCGTGGCGTTGTCGCTTCGAATGGGCGTCTCGTCGTTCAAGAAGCTGCTTCCAAAATTTTGCAAGCCATGCTTGGCGGTTTACAGCGGCGAAGTGTAGCCTTAATCCCGAACCTTCCACAAAAGAAAGCATGCGCACCTATCGCAAGCGGTGCCGTACGGGCGAGGAAACCAAAAGTACCATGGCCAAGAAAACCGAAAGCAACGGGCCCTCCGTCAGCGCCCAGGAGGCGTTGGAATTCCATGCCATGGGGCGTCCGGGCAAGCTGGAGATCGTCGCCACAAAACCAATGGCGACCCAGCGCGATCTCAGCCTTGCCTATTCGCCGGGCGTCGCCGTTCCGGTTCTCGCCATCGCCGAGGACCCGAGCCGCGCCTTCGACTACACGGTTCGCGGCAACATGGTCGCCGTCATCTCCAACGGCACCGCCATCCTCGGCCTCGGCAATCTCGGCGCGCTGGCCTCGAAGCCGGTGATGGAAGGCAAGGCGGTGCTGTTCAAGCGCTTCGCCGATGTCGATTCCATCGACCTCGAGGTCGACACCGAGGATGCCGACGAATTCATCAACTGCGTGCGCTTCCTTGGGCCCTCGTTCGGCGGCATCAACCTCGAGGACATCAAGGCGCCGGAATGCTTCATCATCGAGCAGCGGCTGCGCGAGCTGATGGACATACCGGTCTTCCATGACGACCAGCACGGCACCGCCATCATTTCGGCCGCCGGCCTGATCAATGCGCTGGAGGTCACCGGCCGCGACATGAAGACCACCAAGATGGTCTGCAACGGCGCGGGTGCTGCCGGCATCGCCTGCATCGAATTGATGAAGGCGATGGGCTTTGCGCCAGAAAATATCATCCTGTGCGACACAAAGGGCGTGGTCTTCCAGGGCCGCACCGAAGGCATGAACCAGTGGAAATCGGCGCACGCCGTGAAAACCGGCGCGCGTTCGCTGGCCGAGGCGCTGGACGGCGCCGACGTGTTCCTCGGCCTCTCGGCCAAGGGCACGCTGACCACCAAGATGGTGCAGTCGATGGCCAAGAACCCGATCATCTTCGCCATGGCCAATCCCGACCCCGAAATCACGCCGGAAGAAGTCGCCGAGATCCGCACCGACGCCATCATGGCGACCGGACGGTCCGACTATCCCAACCAGGTCAACAACGTGCTTGGCTTCCCCTACATTTTCCGCGGCGCGCTCGACGTGCGGGCGACCACCATCAACGACGACATGAAGATCGCCGCCGCCCGGGCGCTGGCGGAACTGGCGCGCCAGGACGTGCCCGACGACGTCGCCGCCGCCTACCAGGGAAACCGGCCGAAATTCGGCCCCAACTACATTATCCCGGTGCCGTTCGATCCGCGGCTGATATCGGCGATCCCGATCGCGGTCGCCAAGGCGGCGATGGACTCCGGCGTCGCCCGCAAGCCGATCCTCGATCTCGACCGCTACGCGCAGGAGCTTTCCGCCCGCCGCGACCCGATCGCCTCGACGCTGCAGCGCATCTACGACCGCGTCCGCCGCCAGCCCAAGCGCATCGTCTTTGCCGAGGGCGAGGAGGAGCAGGTGATGCGCGCCGCCGTCTCTTATGTGAACCAGCGGCTCGGCACCGCCATCCTGCTCGGCCGCGACGACATCATCAAGGAAAACGCCAGGAACGCCGGCATCGACCTCGGCAAGCAAGGCCTCGAGATCATCAATGCGCGGCTGTCGCGGCGCAACTCCGTCTACACCGACTATCTCTACGAGCGCATGCAGCGCAAAGGCTTCCTGTTCCGCGACTGCCAGCGGCTGATCAACAACGACCGCAACCATTTCGCCGCCTGCATGGTGGCGCTGGGCGATGCCGACGGCATCGTCACCGGCGTTACCCGCAACTATTCGACGGCGCTCGACGACATCCGCCGCGTCATCGACGCAAGGCCCGGCCACTGCGTCATCGGCGTGTCGATCGTGCTGGCGCGGGGTCGCACCGTGCTTGTCGCCGACACCGCCGTGCACGATATGCCTAATGCTGTCGAGATCGCCGACATAGCCGAGGAGGCCGCCGGCTTCGCCCGCCGCATGGGCTACGAGCCGAGGCTTGCCATGCTCGCCTATTCGACCTTCGGCCATCCGCAGGGCGAGCGCTCCGAGCGCGTCCAGGAAGCGGTGCGCATCCTCGACAAGCGCCGCGTCGATTTCGAATATGACGGCGAGATGGCCGCCGACGTGGCGCTCAACGCCCGCGCCATGGCGCAGTACCCGTTCATCAGGCTGACCGGCCCGGCTAACGTGCTGGTCATGCCGGCTTTCCACTCGGCCTCGATCTCGACCAAGATGCTGCAGGAGCTCGGCGGCTCGACCGTCATTGGCCCGCTGCTGGTCGGCCTGAACAAGCCGGTTCAGATCGTCTCGCTGAACGCCAAGGATTCGGACATAGTCAATATGGCAGCGATTGCGGCGTATAGCGCGGGGGCTTGAGCGGCGGGGCAGCAGCAGCGCCTCTCCCTTCTCCCCTTGTGGGAGAAGGTGGCCTCGCGAAGCGAGGTCGGATGAGGGGTGTTCCCGCTTGGCGCGGCAGCGCTCCGCGCTGCGCGCCGATCCACCTTCTCCCACAAGGGGAGAAGGAAGAGGTGTCGCTACAGCAATCCTGCCTGCTCGGCCTCGCGGCGCAGATTCTGGTGTGGCCTTGGGCCGATCTGCTGGATGACCAGCCCGGCCGCCAGCGAGCCGAGATCGCCGCACTGCTTCAGGCTGCGGCCTTGCGTGTAGCCGTAGAGGAAGCCGGCGGCGTAGAGATCGCCGGCGCCGGTCGTGTCGACCAGCTCGCGGATCCTGGTGGCCTCGATGGTGACGGTCTCGTCGCCGCGGACGATGACCGAGCCCTTTTCCGACCGAGTGACGGCGGCGATCTTGCAATCCTTGCGGATCTGCGCCAGCGCCTCGTCGAAGGACGCGGTCTGGTAGAGCGACTTGATCTCGTGGCTATTGGCAAAGACGATGTCGACGGTGCCTGAGCGCATCAGGTCGAGGAACTCGTCGCGATAGCGGTCGACACAGAACGAGTCCGACAGGGTCATCGACACTTCGCGCCCGGCGGCGTGGGCGAGCTTGGCCGTCTGGCGGATCGCTTCCTTGGCGCGCGGCGGGTCCCATAGATAGCCCTCGAAATAGGTGACCGCGGCGCCCGACGCCTTGTCGGCCTCGACGTCCTCCGGGCCGAGCTCGATGCAAGCGCCGAGATAGGTGTTCATCGAGCGCTCGCCGTCCGGCGTGACGAAGATCATCGAGCGCGCCGTCGGCGGTTCGCCGTTGAGCGGCCTGGTGTCGAAGGCGACGCCCTGGGCATGGATGTCATGCGCATAGATTTCGCCGAGCGCGTCGTTGGAGACCTTGCCGAAGAAGGCGGCGCGACCGCCGAAGGAGGCGACGCCGGCCGCCGTGTTGCCGGCACTGCCCCCCGAGGCTTCAATGGCCGGGCCCATGCGGCTGTAGAGCAGTTCGGCGCGCCGCGTGTCGATCAAATTCATCGCGCCCTTGATGATGCCGTTGGTCTCCAGGAACGCCTCGTCGCACTGGGCGATGATGTCGACGATGGCATTTCCGATACAAAGCACGTCATAGTCCGGCATCAATTCATGTCTCCGCCAAAAAACCACCGGCTTTCTGCCACGCCGGGCGCGGGCGGGTCTAGCGGTTTGATGCGGCTTTGCCTAGTCGCCAATGCGGCGATCCGACGAATGTCAGCATCGCGACCATCGTTGGATGGCGGCCGAAGCATTTCCCGCGTGCCTGGCTTACAAGCATGATGAGCGATGCCCAGAGGTTCCCGCCGGCCATGTCCATGAAAACCGACACCAGGATCGAGCTGGTGCTGCTCGTCATATTGGCGGTGCTGTGGGGCGCGTCCTACAGCTTCATCAAGGTCGGCGTCGCGACGGTCCCGCCGGTGACGCTGATCGCCGCGCGAACCCTGATCGCGGGTGGGATCCTGTTTGCCCTGATCCGCTGGCGCGGTTTGGCCTTGCCGGGCGATGCCGCAAGCTGGCGCCGGTTTGCATTCCAGGCATGCCTCAACAGCGTCGTGCCGTTCACGCTGATCGCCTCGGCCGAGCGCTCACTGGACGCCGGGCTGGCCACGATCCTGAATGCGACCTCGCCGATCTTCACCTTTTTGCTGACCGCCCTCATCACCCGCCACGAACCGGCGACCATGCGCAAGCTGTTCGGCGTCGCCGCGGGAATAGCCGGCATATGCCTCGTTGTCGGCGCCCCGGCGCTAGGCGGCCTCGGACAGCAATTGTTGCCGCAACTTGCTGTGGTCGCGGCGACGATCTGCTATGCCGGCGCGGGCGGTTTTTGGCGGGGCGTGAGGGGGGGGGGCCCCCCGGGGGCCGGCCCCGGGTTGGTGTGATGGGGCGCCCCGCGGGGGGGGACGCTTTTGCGTTGGGTTGGGCGGGC
>NZ_JAMYKT010000022.1:7500-87008 GCF_040317515.1 Mesorhizobium sp. M1428 | reverse complement strand
AGATCGACAGCAACACCGTCGAACGCTCGATCCGTCCGATCGCGCTCAACCGCAAGAACGCGCTCTTCGCAGGCTCTGACGGCGGTGCGATATACTGCTCATCTGTCGATCGCCTTATAAATTAAGGATATTTTGGCGCGGATCATGAGACGCCGGACGCCGTGATCGCCGCGCATCAGCTTCACGCCGAACGGCATCATTCTCGATATCCGAGAGGTGAATGATCCAGGGTGCCCCCTTGCATAGTTGATTCGCTGCCAACGTGCCGCGGTTGACCATGCGACGAACTGTCGACGGGCTGACCTGGAGAATCCCCGCGGCTTCGTCGAGCGTTGCTTCGCCACGCTCCGCACGTTCGCCGTCGCGGTATGGCGCAATGCCATGGGTGTTGCGAAGACTGCACACCCTACTACGCGTCCAGCTATTGTCCTTCCCTGTCCTTTTGCCGGCGCGATTGAGGATGGCGGCGATGGACAGATCCGACATCTGGCGGGCCAGTACCCGAACAAGATCAAGGGTATCGCCTTCGATCGTCCAGCGGGTTTGCCCGACCTTGTTCTTCTTCACGATGAGACGTGTGTGATCGCCACCTTGCCAATGGATGATGAGCGCCAGACTATCGTCCACGACATCGACGATGATCTCCTTGACCAACAAGCGAATGATCTTCTTGCGCGTCTCGTTCGAAGCGCCCGGACTGTCCCATGCCTGGGCGAGGTCCTTCCCGAGAGCCATCAGCCTTGCACGATCGTCGGCGGAGACCGTTGGTGCTTGCAGCGGGGCCAAGCGGTCCAGCTCCTCCTCAAGCTCGCCCAGGTGGGTCAGCTTCTCGTTCCAGCGTCGCTCGAGTTCGCCGGCGACAAGCCGGTTCTCGGGATCGACCGCATTGTATTGGCGGCGTGCACGCTCCGCCTCGTACCGGGCCTGCCGGCAAGCATTCTCGACCTGCTGTCGCTTGTCACTATGCTCCTGGCCTTGCACCTCCATGGCAGCCAGCGCCGCCTCGATGCCGAGCGGCTGCAGTCGACCGAGAACCTCCTGGACGACTGCCCGGTCAACCCGCATACCGCCGAAGCGGATGCAGTTGTCGACGGCCTTGTCGCTGAAGGTGCCGCGACAGACGTAACGTTGGGTGTTTCCGCCTTTGCCGCTGTAAGCGACATGCAATCGACGACCGCAGCGTGCGCAGCGCAATAGGCCTGGCAGCAAGGCTTCTCCGCGGCGGATCGCCCCGCGCCCAAGGTAGCTCTTGCCGTTGGCGTTGTCGGCGATCAAGTGCTGATTCCTCTCGAACTCCTCCCAGGAAATATATGCCTCATGGTGGCTGCGGATCAAAACCTCCCAGTCCTTCCAGTTCCGGCGCATGCTGTCACGCATCACGCGCTTGCGGCCGCCTTCGATTACAACGCGCGTTCCGCGCCGTCCAAATGCGTAGGCGCCGGCATAGACCGGATTGGTCAGCATGTGGTGCAGCGTGTGATAGACCGGCACCTTCCATTCAATCGCGTGTTTGCCGCGGCCCTGAACGACGGCCGGAACTAGAACTTGCTCCTGCCGGAACCAGAGCAAAACCTGCCGGATCGACTGCAACTCGGCGAACTTGCGGAACACCAGAGCAATGCCGTCCTGGACACGACGATCCGAATCCTTGTCGAGCTGCCCATCATCCGCTTTGACATAGCCGACAGCCACAGTCAGCAGAAGTTCCCCCCGGCGAGCCTTCTGCCTGAGCGCCTCGATGGAGCGCTGCCGGAATACCGAAAGCTCCATCTCGCTCATCGTGCCCTTCATGCCAAGCAGCAGACGATCGTTGATCAGACGCGGATCGTAGACGCCATCTTCATCTACGATCAATGTCCCGACCAACCCGCAGAACTCAAGCAAGGTGTGCCAGTCACGGCCGTTGCGCGCCAGCCGCGACGCCTCCAGCGAGACGACCGCTCCGACACGACCTTCGCAGATGGCCGCCAACAGCTTCTCAAAGCCGGGCCGAGCCGTGCCGGCGCCGGATCGGCCGAGATCGTCATCGACGATTTGCACATCATCCCAACCCAACTGCCGAGCCCGCTCAGCTAGGCCATATTGGCGACGCTGGCTCTCAAGGTTGTTTACGACCTGGTAGGACGTTGATTGCCGGATGTAGATGATGGCGCTGCGGCAAAGGTGCTCAGCGGTAATCTTGCTCATCACCCGCCTCCTTCCGGTTCGGGATCGACAGTCCGACGCCCGGCACGGACGCTGCTTCGACGAGTAGAGACTGCAACAGCACCACCGCCTTTACGCGTTCCTCGCCCGACATCTTGGCCGGCGGTATGGTGGGCACAAACAAATCCAGTTGGGTGCGCAGCGGATTCTTCATCGGCATGTCCTCCTCCGGAGATCGAGTCTCTTGGAAGAGAGCCTACGAGATGATCGAGAAGTGCGCGAAGTTCGAGGAGGTGTGTGAGCGAAAGTCGGGGCGCGGCAACGATCGCAACCGAACTGGCCTGTGGGGCGGCCATCCAGTCCGGAAGATGGAAGCTTCCGCCGTGCGGCTGCCGAACCAAAAGGTGGCGGATGCCGTCATGATCATGCTCACCGACCACCGCAACGGTCTGCCCAACCAACGGATGGAATGGATAGGTGACGACAACGTCGAAGCCCGGATTCCCGGCATTATGACGCTGCTTCCGACGGCGGCGCCGAACACTGGGCCGTCATCGCCTCGCTGATCGAAACCTGCAAGCTCAATGGTGTCGAACCGCTCGGCTATCTCGCCGATGTCCTCACCAGGATCGTCAACGGCCACCCCAACAGCCAGATCGACGATCTCCTGCCTTGGGTCTACATCAACAAGCTCGAGCTCAAGGCCGTGGCCTGAGAACACCGCTTACCGTCCAGGCAGCAGCCGACGAGATGAAGGACCGCTACCTGCTATTGCTCCAACTTGGGCCGGATATGGCGCTCAACTGGACCGTCGGAGAGATGGGGCCGCTTCAATATTGGATTACGCCTGAGGATCTTGCGGCCAAGCGATTCCAGAACGCAATTCTGACAATCGAAGCCTACTGACTGATGTTCGGCCCAAGACCGTCGGCAATGCGCCCAATGTCGGCCGGCGAAGTCGCCTTTGCCAGCGCCTGAAAGCCGACATCGCCAGCGGCCACGGTGGAGGTCGTGGTTGCGCCAATTCCGGTCGTTTCGGTTATGGCGAACAAGGTCGCATGTATATCCCGCAAGCAGACTTTCGGCCTTTGCGGCATTTGGGAGTTCACTTGACGACCGAAAATTCGAACTGGTCCCAGCGGTAAACGGCCTTGTATTCGTCGTCGCGCCCCGGCGTCCTGAACACATTGCGATAAATTGCTCCACAGCTTGTCAGCTCTACCGGAAAGGCATTGCACAAGAAATTGCCTTGCACCCACGAGGTTCCTGAGTGGGTCCTTTGGCCAATGGTCTCGCTGACGGCGCCGTCGACGGAGGTCGTGCGCTGCATAGGCAGGAACTTGTCAAACGCCAATTTTCCGCGCGTTTCGTGGCCGAACATGAGAGACCTTATTTCCGCGCCTGTGAGCCGGTCCTTCGGATTCATGCCTGCCCTTGCCAATGCCGGCAGATCGGGCACACCTGCCTTGGTCAGGCCGGCCAAAAGGCGTTCGATATCGGCCACATTCTTGAACACCATGTAGTCCTGGGTGATCAACTGGCTCTCCCCGTATTCCATTCTGTGCGCAACAGCCTTCCTAAACATTTCCAAGGCGGCCGCGGCCTGGTCGGTGCGCCCAAGATGCCCATAGGCCGAAACAAGGACTTGCAGGGCATAGAAGTTGGCCGGTGAATCGGGCGAAGCAAGGTCCATCTTCTCGATGGAGCGAACCGCGCCCTCGAATTTCCCTTGACCGAACTCGGCCAGTCCGGCCTGGTAGCGCCTGTAGTCCATCCACGAGATCGGGTCGACGCGCGCAGCCGCATCGAGATAGCTCAGCGCTTCCTTCGGCCGGCCGTTGAAATTCAGGGCATTGGCCAGCGAGAGATAATTCCAGGTATCGCTAGGATCGAGCGCCATCGATTTCAGAAGAACGGTGACTGCTTCGTCCGAGTTGTGCTCCCTGATCATCAACTCGGCGACCAGTTGATAATAACCCGGCGAAGGATGTCGGGCGGCGAGCTTCAGGGTTTCGTGGACTTTGTCATAGGCCTCGGCTCGCGTGAGCCCCATCACCACGGCCCGGTCGATGTCCGCGTCCCAATAGGCCCAGGCGAGTTGGGCATGAGCCGCGCCGAAATCGGGGTCGAGTTGCACCGCGTGCTGGAAATGCTTCACAGCCTGCGCAAACTCCTCGGGGGTGTTGATGCGGTTATAGATGTCCATCCCTTTGAGATAGACATCATAGGCCTCGGGATTGTTTGTGCCTCCCACGCGGGCGGCCGGCGCGACGCTCACCAGGCGGAGCTGGAGCGCGCCGGCAATGCTGCCGACGACCTTGTCCTGCAGCGCGAACACGTCCGCCCACCGGCCGTCGAAGCGCTCCGCCCAGAGATGTCCGGATGTCGAGCTGTCGATCAGTTGCGCATTGATGCGCATGTTGTCGCCGACGCGGCGAATCGAGCCTTCCAGCAGATAGCGGACGCCCAATGCCGCAGCAATCTCCGCAGGCTTCGTGTCCTTGTCCTTGTAGGCAAAGGCCGCGTTGCGGGAGAGGACGAAAAGGCCGGGCACGCGCGCCAGTTCGGTCGTCAGGTCCTCGGTGAAGCCGTTGGCGAGATATTCCTGTTCCTTGTCGTCGCTGAGATTGTCGAAGGGCAGGACTACGAGCGACGGCCGGGCATCTACCGCCTCGCTGGCCGCGGGCGCAGCAGGTTGCGCAGGCCTCTCCCACGGCTGCCACCATGCCGCGGCAAGGCCGAGGGCCAGGATGAGAACAGCCGCCGCTACCGGAAGGCGCCAGGCGCGCGGCCGGCGGCGAGCTTTGAGGGTCGTGCCCGCTGCCGCTGGATCAAGCACCACGCGATAGGTCTGAACTGGTTGGGCAATGTTTTTGACCCTCTGCTCGCCCATCGGCTCGAAGGCGAAAGCCAGTTTCCTCTCCACCTCCTTGGCCACTTTTCCCGACAGGCAGATGCCGCCGGGCTCCGCCAGTTGCTGAAGCCTGGCTGCGATGTTGACCCCGTCACCATACCGGTCCTCGCCCTCGACGATCACCTCGCCGAGGTTGATGCCGATCCGCACGTGAATCTGCTCGGTTTCGGGAAGCGAAGCGTTGCGCTCGCCAAGCCCGCGCTGCAGCGACGCCGCACATTCGACGGCATCGATGACACTGCCGAATTCGGCCAACATCCCGTCGCCCATCAGCTTGAAGATACGGCCGTGGTGGCGTGCAATTTCGGGCTCAAACAGTTCCTTGCGTCCGGCGCGAAGGCGCTCGAACGTGCTGGCCTCATCGCGCTCCATCAGAGCCGAATAGCCCACGACATCGGCGGCGAGAATCGCGGCAAGCTTGCGGTCCATTGTTGGCCTGGCCCCGCAGGATCATAGTATCAGTTGTTCTGAAAGGAAACCGACCTCACCGGCGCTCAGCAAATCCCTTCTTTCCGCGCTTTCATCGACGGCTGAGGTTTTGTCAATGTCGTATTCACCACATTCGAGACATTCGAGCTTGCCTGCCGGAATGGCTCGTTTGGGTCAGGTCACGACGATGTCCGGGCCCAACCTAAATGTCCGCTCTGCACGATCCGCAGACCGAAGCTGGCGGTCTGTTCTCGGCCCCAGTTCGCCCGGAACGACGACAATCGTAGTCGGGAAAAGTCATCAGTTAAGTCGAACCTCTGTGTCTCACATGGGCCGAGGTTGTCGAGGTTTACCAACCTTGCACTCGAGCGCAGTCCTGTCCCAATCACCGAGTTCAGCAGCGGCGCCATACGTGCTTTCCAAAAAGGTCATGAGCGTGTGTTCTGGATTGTTGGCAAGCCGGACCGCATCATAGGGCAGCAGAAATTCTCCGAGGTTTTCATCGTAATATGCGGCTTCGGGAGAAATTCTTGCAGCTGAAAAACCGGTCGGCATTGGGTATGCATAGGAATAGAACGCGGGAAAATCGATTGCACCCCCACCTGGCCAGAAGCCAGCTGACGAGACTTCGTGGCTGTAGGCCTCGCGGGTGATTTCATCGGGCAGGGCCGGAATACCGCCTGGATGTGAGGGCGCCTGTCGACCGGAGAAACGTGTCACGGCAATGTCAAAACTTCCCCAGAAGAGATGCACCGGACTGACCTTGCCGAGATACGCCGTACGGAAGATCTGGAGCACGTTCGTCACTGCCACACATGCCCTGAAGAACCGTGTCACAGCATCGGCATCGTAGGGGCGTTCCATCCTGTCTTCGGCGAACGGAATAGCCTGCGGAATCTCATTCGGCCTGCCATGGAACTCCGGTGTCCCACCGAGAGTACGAATGAGATCCAACGCGCGCCGGTGAAAGAAGGCGACCGACATCGGCTCAAGCGGGAACCGGGCAATGCGCCCATCGGTTGCTCGTCCGACCACTTCATGGTTGATCAGATCGAGGCTCAATTCGATGCCGCCTGGTCCATCTGGCACTAGCCCGGTCGTGAAACCGCGAGCGTCAGTGTAGAGGGTTGCATGCCAGGAATGGTTCACCCACGCTGAGCGGGCGAGCCGATATTTCCCTATGATCTGACTATAAAGATGCAACGCGGAACACGTGCTGCGCCAAGGACCGTACGGTATATCCGGCCACCTTTCCTGGATGCGTTCATTCATTGGGCCAACCTCGCTTTATTGAGCTTGAATAGAGTCTCACTGATGCTGCTGCGGAAGGCCTCTCTTCAGGCGGAGCAAAGGTTACGCTGGCAGCGGTTGGTTTGCAGTCTCCGGTGACAATGCGACGAATGGGAGACCGGCAAGGTAGATCGCTGAGAGGATCGAGATGGCGTCTGCCGGACTATCGTCGAAGCACACGGGGAAAGCTATGGGCGACGGCGGCCGGTCCTCACGGCGCTATCTTCCAATTCTCGTTACCTGTCACGGGGACGACCGCGCCGCAACGCCCAGCACCTCATGGCGCTGCTGTGCGAATGGCCAAAGAACACAAAATGTGTGAGTACGCCTGGTAGGACAGGGCATCTATCCTATCGCCAAGCGGCCCTTGACGACATCGCGCGGGAAAACCGCTACTAGGGTATCTGCGTTGAGCATCGAGCGGGATCGACTGGGGAAACAAAAATGGGAGAATTGCAAACCCCGCTTCATACCCCTTTTGGACCTGCCGTGACCGCGGAGGAAGTGGCACGTGGCGTGGACCTTGCCGGGCGGGTTGCATTGGTGACTGGTGGTTCCTCCGGGCTGGGCCTGGAGACCGTCAGAGTGCTGGCAGGATGCGGCGCTAGCATCTGCGTACCAGCGATCGACCCTATCGGCGCGCGAGCCGCTTTGAAGGGGATTGACGGGGTTGAGGTTTGGCCCGTTGACCTAATCAATGACGTCTCTATCAAAGCCTTCGCCACGGCTTTTCTCGAGCGACAAAGCAGACTTGATCTTCTGGTCCTAAATGCGGGCGTGATGGCGAGGCCGCTGTTCCGCGATGAAGATGGTCACGAGGGCCATTTCTCCATCAACTACCTCGGACATTTTCGGCTGACGGCACTGCTATGGCCAGCATTACTTGCAGCGGAAAGATCTCGAGTGGTTGTTCTCTCATCCCGAGGCCATCAGATGTGTGATGTCGATTTCGACGACCTCGATTTTGTACGACGTCCCTATGATAAATGGATGGCCTACAGCCAATCGAAAACTGCGAACGCGCTTTTCGCGGTTGCGCTCGACACCCGTGGACGCCGTCACGGCGTTAGCGCCCTCTCCGTACACCCCGGAATGATAATGACACCCGGCATTCGTCATCTGACCCGGTCCGAATTCGACGCTTTCGGTGCTGTCGCTCCGGATGGGTCCCCCATAATCGATCCGGCGAGGATATGAAAACCGTGGAACAAGGCGCGGCGACGACAGTCTGGAGTGCCACCGCTCCTGTGTTGGACTCAATAGGCGGGGTCTATTGCGAGAATTGTGACGTCGCACGCGTAGAGCCCAGCGAGGGATTTGGGGTGCGTCCCTATGCGATCGATCCCGAGAGGGCCGAGAGGTTGTGGCGCGCGAGCGCAAGGCTGACTGGATTGGACATCGCAAGAACCTGAGACACCATGCTTGACCCTTGGGGGTCGGTCCCCGCCAAAGTAGAGCAATATGACTCCCACAAAAATAGATGGATGACCCCTTACGTCGGGATCGTATATTACTTGGAGAATCGAGAAATCATTCGGTCGCCAGCAACTCGACTCTGGCACACTCGCCCTTGGTTCGCAGCTTCACTCCATATTCCGGGCCGATAATGCTCCGTTACCAGCGAAGGATAGAATGCAAGGGCAAGCTTTCCCAAAGGCAACCGCTGCGGCAGATGTCGCGATCACGTTTGGTTCATTCCTGCTGTATCCGGGGCGACATCTTCTGCTCAAGGATGCTGAGCCCGTAACGATCGGCTCCCGCGCGCTCGAAATACTCATCGCGTTAACCGAGCAGGCGGGCGAACTGGTAACGAAGGATGAATTGACCGCGAGAGCCTGGCCCAACGCCACGGTGGAGGAGTCGAATCTCAGAGCTCAGATTGCATTGCTCCGCAGGGTGCTCGGCGACGATCAAGCCGCTCCGCGATACATCGTCGCCGTTCCATCAAGAGGCTATCGGTTCATTGCTCCTCTCACCCGCTCTCATGTTGAACACGAGCCCCAGACGACAACGGCCCCGAACAATCTTCCAAGACAGCTGACGCACCCCATCGGACGTGACGAAGCGATCAAGATCGTCGAAGGGCGATTTCAACGGTTCCGTATGGTCACAATTGTCGGCCCAGGTGGCATAGGCAAGACAACCGTGGGCTTTCGCGTGGCAGAACAATTGTTGTCATCGCATGAACATGGCCTTTGCTTCGTGGACCTGGCCCCAATAACGAACTCCCAACTCGTCCCTTCAGTCCTGGCGTCACAGCTTCGCCTTCCGGAGACATCGGGGGATCCGACCGCGAGCCTCATCGGGCACCTTCGCGGGAAACATATGCTGCTCGTGCTCGACAGTTGCGAACTCGTTCTCGAAGCCACTGCCCGTCTGGCGGAGGCCTTGCTCCGGGAAGCGCCAGAAATTACCATCCTTGCCACCAGCCGCGAGGCGTTGCGGGTGGAGGGCGAAAGCGTCTACAGGCTCCCCCCTCTCGACATGCCGCCTTCCGCGGCCGGCCTGACTGCCGCCGACGCGTTGGAATATCCCGCCATTCGACTGTTCGTCGAGCGGGCGACCTCTTCCGGGAGCGAGTATTCGTTCAATGACGACGAAGCTCCTGTGGTCACGCATATATGCCGCCAGCTAGATGGGATCGCCCTCGCGATCGAGCTCGCCGCAGCGCGGGTGGAGGCCTTTGGCACGCGCGGTATCGCGGAGCTTCTGAATGACCGTCTGCGGCTGCTGACGGGTGGTCGGCGTGCCGCTCTCCCCCGCCATCAAACCCTGGCAGCGATGATCGACTGGAGCTACGGGGCGCTATCGAAAGGTGAGCAGAGGGTTCTGCGCCGGCTCGCAATGTTCTCAGGAGACTTCGGGCGGGAGGCGGCAGTCGCCGTCGCAACCGGCCCGGATGCCGCGGAACGCGATGTGCCGGGTCATCTCGCTGACCTCGTCGCCAAATCCCTGGTGGCGGTAGACGCTCGAGGCAAGGCCGCGCGGTACCGTCTTCTCGACACGACACGGGCCTTTGTTCTGGACAAGGTGCGGGAGGAAGGAGAACTCGATGCCGTCACGCGGCAACTCGCGAGCTATTTATGCGATGTCCTCGAGCATTCGCAGGAGGAGGTCGAAACTCTGCCGAGGGAAGAATGGCTTTTGAGGTATGCTCTGCACATCAACAACGTGCGCTTCGTTCTGGATTGGGCCTACTCGGGGCACGGCGATATCGAAGTTGGCCTCGCGGTCACCGTCGCCGCCATTCCGATGTGGTACCAGCTTTCTCTGGTCGACGAATGCCTGACCAGTGTCCAGCGCGCGCTGCTAGGCATCGACCCGGGAAAGCGAAGAAACGAGTACGCTCGTCAGATCATGCAGCTCTACAGTGCGCTCGGGCTCTCCCAAGCGTTCAAGATCGGCTTCGCGCCACAAGCTCCGGCCGCTTTCGCCAAGGCGTTGGAGATATCCGAGGAGTTGGGCGACGTCGACGCTCAAGCGGAGGCTCTTTGGGGCTTGTGGGTCGCACAAGTGGGCATGGGTGACTACAAGGCGTCGCTGGGAAACGCCGAACGTTTCGTGGCGCTCGCCCAAAGCGGACTCGATCGGTTCATCGGTGACCGAATGCTCAGCATGACCCTGTTCTGCATGGGCGACTTCCGGGGTGCCCGCCGTCACGCCGATCTCATGTTAGCCCACGATGTCTCTGCTGAAACCGCCTCCGCGAATTCAGTGCGTTTCAGGTTCGGCCAGTCGGTTTCGGCACGAATCCAACCTGCCCAGCTCCTGTGGATGCAAGGTCTTCCTGATCAGGCGATCAAGGCGGTCCACACCGCCGTTGGGGCCGCGCGGGAATCGGGCCACGCGATCTCGTTGTGTGAAGCCTTGGCGCGCTGGTCATGTCCGGTCCTGGTTCATGTCGGCGACCTTGTGGCGGCGGACTTGGCTATCACCGAGCTACTCGATCTAGCCAAGACGAACGCGCTCGGCCCATGGGAGGTCTTCGGTCGGTGCTGGAAGGCGGTGCTTCTGATCCAGCGAGGGCTTCCTGAGAGAGGCGTGCCACTTCTCCGGAACGGGTTGGCTGAACTGCGCCAGGTAAAACTCTTCAACCTCTACAATGTTAGATTTCTCGGCTTTCTAGCCGAGGGCCTGTCTTGTCTGGGGCAACACGCCGAAGCCCGGTCGCTGGTGGAGGCGGCGATCAGCGCCAGCGAAGAGAAGGACGAGCTCTGGTGTGTCGCAGAACTCTATCGCCTGAAGGGGGATGTCCTTTGGCGCGGCGGTGACGACCTCGGGAGCGTCGAACGATGCTATCTCCATTCGGTCGATGTGGCGGGGCGACAGGACGCGCTGTCCTGGGGGCTCAGGACGACCACGAGTTTGACGAGGTTGGCGCGTTACCGCGGAGACACTGCTCGGGCGCGCGCACTGTTGGCCGCGGTCTGTGATCGGTTCATCGAAGGCTTCGACACGGCCGACATGGTGGCGGCCAAGGCTCTTTTGGCCGAGGTGTCCTGATCTTCCCGCGCGCATCTGTGCTCGTGCTCATCACAAGATTTCACTGCAATTCACTGGCTTGAGACCACTCTGCTCTGCCACCTTCTGAAAGTCGCCTGACAGTCGTCGGCGCGGCAGAGAGGGCAGACAGATGAAGACCATGGCGACCAAAATGGACGCGCTCGTCTTGAACGAGACGAACTCTGACTTCCTCCGCACCAGCATTGTCTGCCCAGCGCCCTCGGCGGGCGAGGTCCTGGTCCGCGTCAAGGCGAGCAGCGTAAACCCGCTCGATCTCAAGATCAAAAGCGGCCAGGCTCCGCATGCGCGGCATCCACTGCCCGCCATTCTCGGGATGGACGTGGCCGGGATCGTCGAAGCTGTCGGCCCTGGGGTGACCGCGTTCAAGCCGCACGACGAGGTCTTCGGCATGACGGGCGGCGTCGGCGGTCTCCAGGGCTCGCTCGCGACCTTCGTGGCCGTCGACGCCGATTTGCTGGCTCCCAAGCCTGCCAACATGACCATGCGCGAAGCGGCCGCGTTGCCGCTGGTCTTCATCACCGCCTGGGAAGGCCTAGTGGATCGCGCACAGGTTCAGGCGCGCCAGAAAGTTCTCGTACTCGGTGCGGGTGGCGTCGGCCACATTGCCATCCAGATAGCCCGGGCTTTCGGAGCCGAGGTCTTCGCCGTGGATAAGGCTGCCAAGCAACGCGAGATCGAGGAACTCTGCGCCACTGCGATCGACCGCCATCAGACGACGGTCGAAGAATACGTCAAAGACCATACGGGCGGGCGCGGCTTCGACATTGTCTATGACACCGTCGGCGGCGCCGGGATCGACGCCGCGTTCAACGCCGTGACCCGCTTCGGCCATGTCGTCAGCTGCCTGGGATGGGGCACGCACTCGCTCGGCCCGCTCTCGTTCCGAGCCGCAAGCTACTCCGGCGTCTTCACGCTCCTGCCGATCCTGACCGGGGAAGGCCGCGCCCATCACGGGCACATCCTGCGAGAGGCGAAGCGGCTCGCGGAAGCAGGAAAGATCATACCTCTCCTCGATCCGCGTCGCTTCAGTTTCGAGACCATTGCGGAAGCATATGTCGAAGTCGAAAACCGGACCGCCAACGGTAAGATCGTGATCGACGTCGCCGAATAAAGCACCTTCAACCTCTGAACCAAGGAAAGATGTCATGCCATTCGTCAACGTGAAACTGGTCGACGGCGTGTTCACGCCGGAGGAGAAACACGCCATGGCCAAGGCCTTGACCGACGTCATGGTGAAGTTCGAGGGCTCGGAGGCCTTCCGCGAGGTGGTATGGGTCCTCATCGAGGAGCTTCATACCGATGGTTGGCACATCGGGGGCCGGCCGTTCGAGGGACCCAAGTCGTTGATGACGACGCTTTCGAAATCCAAAGACGTCGTCGAAATGATCGACGGCATGCCTACCACCCGGAAAGAGTGGGCCGCGGCAGCGCCAGTGCAGGGCTGACCATTTCGAAATCTCGACACGCCCAAACGAGAGCATCCGGTCAGGATAGGTCCGGGGCTGCCAGTGGAACCGTGTCCGCCCCAAGGAGGGGATAGACATGATCACGAGGACAGCCGTGACAAAGCCCACAACGACGAGACGGGAAGTCCTGATCGGAACCGGAGCCGTCGCTCTGACCACGACGCTGCCTCTGGAGGCCTTGGCTGCCACGGCGTCATCGAACTCAACCAGTGCAACCATTGAAGATGGGACTGAGACCATGAACAGCATCAAGGCGAAAGACGGCGCGCAGATTTTCTACAAAGATTGGGGCACCGGTCAGCCGATCGTGTTCCACCATGGGTGGCCGCTGAGCGGCGACGATTGGGATAACCAGATGCTGTTCTTCCTCGGCAAGGGCTTCCGGGTCATCGCCCACGACCGGAGGGGCCATGGCCGCTCAAGCCAGACCTCCGGCGGCAACGACATGGACACCTACGCGGCCGACGTCGCCGCACTCGCGGAGGCGCTCGACCTTCGCGATGCGATCCATATTGGCCATTCGACCGGCGGCGGCGAGGTCACCAGGTACGTCGCCCGGCACGGTAAAGGCAGGGTCGCCAAAGCAGTGCTCATCTCTGCGATTCCTCCGGTGATGGTCAAGTCGGCCAAGAACCCTGGAGGACTCCCGATCGAGGTCTTCGACGGCTACCGCGCCGCCTTGGCGGCAAACCGAGCGCAACTCTATCTCGATATCGCGAGCGGACCGTTCTACGGCTTCAACCGCCCCGGCGCCGTTATCTCCGAAGGCACGATCCGCAACTGGTGGCGCCAAGGCATGATGGGCGGAGCGAACGCGCACTACGAGTGCATCAAGGTGTTCTCGGAAACCGATTTCACCGAGGACCTGCAGATCATCGACGTTCCGGTCCTGATAATGCACGGAAGCGACGACCAGGTCGTGCCCATCGCCGACTCTGCCGAACTCTCCGTCAAGCTGCTCAAGAACGGAAAACTCAAGGTCTATGACGGTTATCCGCACGGGATGTTCACAACGCATGCCGATGTGATCAACGCGGACCTGCTCGCCTTTATCAACGCGTAACCGCCTGGGCAGGTCGAAATGCCTGCCCTCGATCTCCTCAAGCCAATTCGAAAGCTGTCGGCCCACCTGAGGCCGGCTGCGGAAAGGTATGTCATGATGACGGAACACATGCATTCCCGGCGTGGATTTTGCCTTTGCTGCATAGGCGCTGCCACCTTCGCGGCGACCGGTGGTTGGATGAGCCCACGCGCGGCCTATGCCGAGGCGCGCGGGCTGGTGAGCCTCATCAAGGACAGTGCCGCCAAGTCAGAGATCGCCACCCACAAGCTGAGGAATGACATCACCATCCTCGAAGGCTCTGGCGGCAACGTCGCGGTCTTGGGCGGCAAGGACGGGCTCGTCATGGTCGATGCAGGCATCAGCGTGTCGCGCCCCCAGATGACGAAGGTGCTCTCCGCGCTCTCCCCTGAGCCCGTGACCCATCTCATCAACACCCACTGGCATTTTGATCATGCGGACGGCAACGCCTGGATCGGAGCTGGCGGAGCCAAGATCATCGCGCACGAGAACACCCGCAAGTACCTGTCGCAGGTACAGCGGGTAGATGACTGGGATTACAATTTCCTGCCGCTGGAGCACGGCGGCGTGCCCAAGCACGCCTTCTCGAAGGAGCATTCGCTCAAGCTGAACGGCCAGTCGCTCGACATGAAATACTATGGTCCGGCGCATACCGATGGCGACATCTCGGTCATGTTTGGCGAGGCGGACGTCCTCCATGTCGGCGACACCTACTGGAACGGGATCTATCCGTTCATCGATTATTCGACGGGCGGCGGCATCGACGGGATGATCGCCGCCTCGGATGCGAACCTGGCCGCGGCGACCGACAAGACGATCATCATCCCAGGCCACGGAAATCCGGTAAGCAACCGCGCCGAGCTGCAGGAATTCCGCGACATGCTTGTGGCCGTCCGCGAGAACGTCGCAGCGCTCAAGCTTCAGGGACGATCGAGGGACGAGGCCGTCGCCGCCAAGCCCACGGCGGCGTTCGACGCCAAGTGGGGCAATTTCGTCATCGATCCGAGCTTCTTCACGCGGCTGGTCTACGAGGGCGTCTAGTACGAGCCTTCGGTCATCAGCCGACTTCTTCTGGCGCGTCCCTCCCCAAATTCACGCGCGCCATCGGAACGCTCCCAAGGGGCGTCCGGCCCGAATTCTTTTCACAGAATTCCGAACCCCAGGAGACAGCTATGTCGGAAACAAAAAGCGCTCTGTTCATAGATATCCCGGTCGAACTGAAGGAAGTGAAATCCGTTCACAGCATCGGGGGCCTTCAGTTCGAAGGCGACCTGCCCGCTGCGCTGTTCCATCTTCAGCTGATCACCACGGACATCGCGAACTGCAAGGCGACATCAGACGTGATCGTGGTCTTCCACACCAACGCGGGTCACGTCACCCTGAATGACGTAGCCTACAATGCTTCGCGCAACATCGCCACCGGCAACCCATACAAGAAGCTGGTTGCCGACCTCATCGACATCGGCGTCAGAGTCGAACTTTGCGGTGCGACTGCGAAGGTGAACGGCTGGGGAAATGCAGATCTGCTCCCCCGCATCAAGGTCAATCTCGACGCCATGGCCCGCACGATCCAGCTCGTGCAGCAGGGCTTCGTCAAGATCACTGAGTGACGGTCGGTCGACTGAACCAGTCTCTCACCAGAACCTGAGGAGGCGACCTTGCGCCAATTACCATTTGGGTTCCATTCGACCGCGTCCGAAGTCCTGAGAGCTGTCGACCTCCGGGGAAAGACGATGATCGTCACCGGCGGCGCGAGCGGTATCGGCATCGAGACGACCTCGGCGCTCGCCGCGGCTGGGGCCACTATTGTCATCGCCGTCCGCCGCCCGGAAACCGCTGAGGAAATCGCGACGGACCTCCGGGTGAAGACCGGCAACCCCGCGATCCAGTTGCGTCAGCTTGATCTCGCGGACCTGCGCTCCGTCGACCGTTTCGTTGACAACTGGGAAGGTCCCCTGCACGCGCTCGTCAACAACGCGGGTATAATGGCGTTGCCGGAGCTGCGACGCTCTGCCCATGGATGGGAAATGCAGTTCGCGACCAACTTCCTGGGGCACTTCGCACTGACCCTAGGTCTCCGCCGAGCTCTCGCCAAGGCCCAGGGCGCGCGCGTCGTCTCCGTCAGCTCCAGTGGCAGCCTGTTCGGCCCGGTCTTCTGGGACGACCCGCACTTCCACTTCATACCCTAGGACCCGCTTCTGGCTTATGCCCAGTCGAAGACGGCTTGCACGCTTCTGTCCGTGGGAATCAAGGATCGATGGGTCGATGACGGTATCGTATCAAACGCGCTGAATCCTGGAGCCATCGCGACCAACCTCCAGCGTCATACCGGAGGACTGCGTACGCCCGAGCACCTTCGCAAGACACCCGAGGAGGGCGCTGCCACCTCGGTGCTTCTCGCGGCCTCGCCGTTGGTCGAGGGAACGAACGGACGGTATTTCGAGAACTGCGCCGAGGCTCCGGTCGTGCCGAACCGCCCCCAGTTGAGGTTGGAGGGTGTGGCCGCATACGCGCTCGACAGCGCCAACGCGCAACGGCTGTGGGAGATGACTGTCGGCTTTTTGGGAGGATGCAGATGATAGACACGACCCAGCAAGTGGGTTTCATCGGGCTTGGCGACCAGGGTGCTCCCATGGCGAGGGCGATCGCGGAAAAGCATCTGCTGCATCGGAAATGGAGTGGGTGTCCGACACGGAGGTGAACGCGATCTGGTCGATGGAGGAGATTGTCTCATCTTCCCGCCTACCGCCGACACACGCCCCGCCAGCATACACGGCTACGGGCACTACCATGAAAGCTGGGAATTCGAGGATGGGCAGTGGCGTATCGCCAAGCTTGAGCTCCGTCGGACCATTCTGGAAATCACGCCTAAGGAGCGCGTCCAATGACCAGTGCACGGATCAGAGTTGGCATCATCGGCGTTCACCCCGACCGCGGTTGGGCCTCGACCGCCCATGTGCCTGCGTTGAGAGGTTTGCCGCAGTTCCAGCTTTCTGCCGTGAGCCATCGTCGGATCGAAACGGCGCGGGCGTCAGCCGACAAGTTCGGTTTCGCGCACGCGGTCTCGTCGGCGGAAGAGCTTGTGAACCATCCAGATGTCGACCTGGTGGTTGTCACCGTGAGAGTGCCGGAACACCTTCAACTCGTGACTGCGGCACTCGAAGCGGGAAAGTCTGTGTTTTCCGAATGGCCGCTCGGGATGAACCTGCGTGATGCCGAGACGATGAACTCGCTTGCCGCCGAAAAAGGCGTCTCGGCAATGATCGGCCTTCAAACCCGCGCGAATCCGACTGTCCGGTACATGCGCGACCTGATCAAAGAGGGCTATCTGGGCGAGGTGCTCTCGGCCTCGATCATTGGCTCCGGTATTACCTGGGGGGAGGAGCTCGAAGAGGCTTTCCGATACACCTTGGATCCGTCCACGGGCGCGAGCATGCTGCACGTGCCGTTCGCCCACACGATCGACGCCTTGCTGTTCGCACTCAACGAGAGCTTCCTCAGCGTGTCGGGGACACTGGTCAGTCGGCGCCCAACGATAAGGATGATGGAGAGCAAGGAAGTGGTTCCGCTCGACGTCGCCGACCAGATTGCCTTCACTGGCCAGCTCACGTCAGGCGGCGTGGTGACGAGCCATTTCCGCGGCGGACTGTCGCGTGCTACGAATTTCCATGTTGAGATCAACGGCAGCAGGGGCGACCTTTTGCTGACGAGCCCCGTCGGCTACGCTGGCTTGGGCGGGTTCAAGCTTATGGGGGCGCAAGCAGACGAGACCCTCCAGCCGATCTCCGTACCCGAAGACTTCGGCGCCGGCGAGAACGTCCTGACGGGCAACGTGAGGAAGCTTTACCAACTCTTCGCTTCCGACGTGACTTCCGGCACCCGTCAGAGTCCGACATTCGGAGACGCCGTCAATCTGCATCGGCTGATCAACGCGATCGAGCAAAGCGGTGGCGTGGCGCGCAATGTCTGAGACGATGCGGGCGCCGGTGATGTATGCGCCCGGCGGACCCGAGTTCCTGCAGGTTCGCGAGATAGCAAGGCCGAAAGTCGAGAGACCTTCGGACGTGCTCGTCAAGGTCCGGGCGGCGTGAACCCAGCCGACCCGCAGAACAGAAGAAGCGGGCAAAGGCACAATCCCAATGCCGAAACCGGATCGCCGACGATCCTCGGCATCGATGGTGTCGGCGTAGTCGAACAAGTCGGCGAGGCAGTCGACGGGATCAGCGTCGGAGACGAAGTCCGGTATGTCGACGGCGGGTTTCCCGGCAATCCGGGCAGCTATGCCGAATCTGCAGCTATGCCGAACATTAGGTGGTCCCCCGGGGCGTCTGTTTCGAGGAAAACCGACGCGTCTGGACTTCGTGCTGGCCGCGGCGCTACCCGTCGTCGGCCTGACCGCATGGGAAGCCGTATTCGACGAAGGGAACGTCAAGTCCAGCGACCTCGTCCAGGTGCACGAAAGCGTGGGTGCCCGCGGCCTATCGCGATCCAGTATCTTTCGACGATTGAGGCCCGGAAGGCTACCACGGTTTCGAACGAAGTTAGAGCCTCGTTTGCGCCGACGCCGGGGGCCGATATAGCGATCCGGTATCCGTTGCTGAGAGCCAGTACGAGACTTTTGTATAGCGGCTATTCGCTTTGCGGGCGCACGCAGCGGTCCGTCTGCTTGCGGCCCCAAATCGCGACGTTTGCAGATTGCTCTGAGAGGGCGGCTCCTGACGCGACTTTGTAGTCCCGGAGCAGCCGCTCGAGGCCAATAGCCCATGAAACAAACTCGGCCTTAGGGTCATGCGAAGCGACCGAGGGTCGAACTAGGAGTCGGTGCCAAATGCCCAGGTTGGATCATTCGGCTCGTGAGCGAATGAAAACGCACGAATTTCGCTGGGAAATCGCTCTGGACTTCATGGAATACCTTGTGGCACATACGCGGCCCAGGAGCCACATAGGAGTCGCGGGGGTCTTGCAAACACCGCGAACGGACTTGGTGGTTGCATGCGGGTGTGGTGAAACTGGTAGACGCGCTGGATTCAAAATCCAGTTCCGAAAGGAGTGTCGGTTCGAGCCCGACCACCCGCACCATCTTCTCAAATCTCGTTGCTAGGGTTGTGGCGGAGGCTGGCTGCCTTGGCTCCATTCCTAATGCGGATCTAAAACCCGCAGGCGGAGTTTCAAATCACCGGTACATACATCGGCTACTTGGGCTTCTCCGCAAGCTTTTCATACCCAAAAGAATTGCCTCCCAGGTGCGGCTCGATATCCGAAGGTTGGCCATCCTATCCCACATGCGCCTCACGTCCGCACCCTAAGCGCCCGTTCCAGCCGGTCGGCAATCTGGGTGACGATATAGGCAATCACCATGTAGATCACGACGGCAATCACGAACGCTTCGAGGTAATAGTAATTCAGCGCCGCGGTTAATTGGGACTGGGCGAAGATATCGACAACCTCGATGGCGAACCCGAGGGAAAGCGCCTTCATGATGACCATCATCGAGGTTGTCAGGTCGGGGATTGCCGTCAGGGCCACCTGGGGAAAGAGGATCCGTCGGAACAGTTGGCCGCCCGTATAGCCCAGCGAATGGGCGGCATCCGACTGACCAGTGTCGAATGCGTTCAGGGCTCCCTTGATAATCTCCGATTGGAACGCGGCGACACAGCCGGTAATCGCAACGACAAGGATGACCCAATTGGGGGTTTCGTGGGCGTTGAAGTTGATCCCCAGCAACGAGAACAGGAACTGGAATGCGGGCGGCAGACCGAAATAGGCGAGGAAAATCACGATGACCATCGGAACGCCCTTGAAGACGATCTTGTAAGTCATGATGAGCTCTCGCAGCACCGGCAACCGTCTGTATTCGATGAGCGCGAATATGCTGCCGACTATCGTCGACAGGACGAAAATCAAGAGCGCCATTCCAACGGTCACGGGTACGGCGCCCAGAATTTCCTGCGTATCTTGGAGCAAAATATCGGTGTCAAACATGATCGAATACCCTTACGTCAGACGCTGGCGATGAGCTCGTTCTTGATCGGAGTCGTTGTCGTCGCCTCTGGCGCCTGCATCGGTGAGCGAAGCTCGAAGAAGCGCACGATGAGCCACGCGACCAGGCACATCAGCGAATAGATGACCGCCAGGACGAGGTAGGTTTCGAACTGGTACTGGTTATAGTCGCGCTCCATGATCAAATGCGCAGTCGCCATGACGTCGGCCGCGCCGATATACATGACCAGCGCAACGTTATGGATCAGGTAGATGATGGAGTTCCCGTAGCCCGGCAGTGCGAAGTGCACCGCTTGCGGGCCGACGACGCGGGTGATCTTCTGTCGGAAGGTGTATCCCAGACTGTCGGCCGCGTCATGCTGGCCGCGATCGACGGCCAGGTATGCAGGCCGCATGACTTCTGACAGATAGCCGCCGTGGTAGAGGCTCAACCCCACCATGGCAGCGATCGTCGCCGAGATAAAATCTTTGGCGCCGAATAGGATCACCAACAGGGGAAGCCCGTAAAACGCGACGAACAACTGGAGGACGACAGGAACACTGCGGGCATAGGACACGTAGAGGTCCACCAGGTGACTGATCACCGGCACCCTGCGAACCCGGAGGGTTGTCGCAATGAGAGCCAGGCAGAACCCGGTAATGAGGGCCGTAAACGTGATGGCGAGCGTCAGCGGCAGTGCCGAGAGCAACTCGGGGATCATAGCAGAAACATCCACTTGAAACGCTCCTTCTTGCAATTCAGTCTTGCCGCTGACTAGCGAATATGGTCGTTGACGGCCGTGCTATTTCATGTACTGGACGATGCCCTCGCCGAACCACTTCTGCGAGAGCTTTTCGATCGTGCCGTCGTCTTTCAATTCCTTGAGAACCTTGTTCACATCGTCGGCCAGAACCTTGTTCTCGTCTGATCTGTGGATCAGCATGTAGGTGTTGTTGCTGAACACTGGTTCGGACGCCACGATATCGAGTTTCTTTTCCTCGATGACGGTCTGCTCACCTAGATTCGAGGGCAGGACGAGAGCGTCGAACTTGCCGTTCTGGACTTCGTCCAGACGGTTCGGGTACGGAATACCGGCGCTCGATGCCGTTACATCGAGCTTGTATTGCGGGTTTTCTTTTTGCCAGTTCATGATGAACTTGTAGGTTCCGCCGCCGGCCGTGGTCGGAACGATCCTCTTGCCGACCAGGTCCTTCATCTCCTTGATGCCGCTGTCTTTCTTGCTGTAGATCTTCATCAGGCTGGCGCCCATTGGATTTTCCGGAATCAAGAACTGCTTGGCGCGCTCGGGGGACTTGTAGTAGCCGCCGACCGCGATGTCGTACTTGCCCGTGGCCAGGCCGGTTTCCTGCGCGATGTCGGAGACACCTTCCATCTCGAACTTGTACTGCGGCAGCTTTGCGTTGATCGCCCTCAGGAGATCGGGTTCATAGCCCTGCGGCTCGACGCCTATCGCGCCCCACGCCAGGGGCTTGGATTCCGCCGACGTCGCGATCTTGATCGTCCTGACCGTTTCGCCGTGGCTGATCCCCACGGTTGCAAGGGCGATTGCGATGCCGCCGGCAACAGCCAGGGCAGCGCGGCGGGACAAACTGGATGTGATTGCAGACATTTCTTAGGTTCCCTTCTTGTAGAGTTGTTGAGCTATTGAAAAGCGAGTTCCGACTGCAGGAATTGAGCAAGGCGTGGGCTGGAAGGTGCATCGAAGATCTCAGCCGGGCTGCCATCGGCGGCAACCACGCCACGATCCATGAAGACAATTCGGTTCGAGATGTTCTTTGCGAATTGCATCTCGTGGGTCACAAGCAGCGAAGTGATGCCTGACGAGGTGACATCCTTGATCACCTTCAGGACTTCACCGACGAGTTCGGGATCCAGCGATGACGTAGGCTCATCGAAGAGTATCACGTCGGGACGAACCGCCAGGGCGCGCGCGATGCCGGTGCGCTGAAGCTGACCGCCCGAAAGCTGGGAGGGATAGCTGTCTCGTTTCGGGGAGAGGCCGACCCGCTCGAGTTCCCGCAGGGCGATCTCGCGCGCCTCGTCCGTGGACTTGCGCTGCACGACAACCAGGGGATCCATCACGTTCTGGAGGACCGTCATGTTCTTGAAGACGTTGAATTGCTGAAAGACCATCGCTGTCCGGAGCCGGATCGCCTGGACGGCGGCCTTGTCGGCGCGCTGGTAATCCATCCGAATCTGATCGAAGGCGATGGTTCCGGATGACGGCTTGGCCAGGTAGTTGATGCATTTCAGCAGCGTGGTCTTGCCGGTGCCGCTGGGGCCGATGATCGACACCACGTCACCTCGCTTTACCGAGAGATTGACGCCGTTCAGGACCTGCGTGCTTCCGTAAGACAGCTTTACATCTTTGAGTTCAAGCATTTCTGGTTGGTGCCCTTCACAGTGTGAGACGGAGTGCCTTGACCGCATGCGACATCATCACCCGCTCTCCGCATGGCCTAGAACGTGCATCAGCCGGTTTGCCCAGCCGAAGATCGATATGGCGTGGATCAGGTCGATGATCTCGCGGTCATCCATGCCGACTGATCGAAGCGCCGCGATATCGTCTGCCGTCGCTTCCGACGGCGCCGCCGACAGGCGGCGGGCAAAACTGTAGATTGCCGCATCGCGCGGCCCAAGCTTTTCGGGTTTGTCGAGATACAGCGCGGTGACGACTTCGTCGCTCTTGGTCAACTCTGAATGCCTGCGGGCGTGAACGACGGCACAGAATTTGCAGCCATTGACGATCGAGGCGCCCAGTGCACCAAGTTCGCGGTCAGGACGGACAAGTCCGCCTTCGACATACATGATGGCGTTGAACAGAACAGTGCGGGCAAGGTAGCTCTCTGGGTCATGCACAAGGGTGCGCACATATTCCGAAACCTTCTTCGCAGAGGGCGTAACCTTCATCGCTTCGAGCTGTTCCGGCGTGGCCTCCGATAGCTCGACCGGTGCGATGTAGGGGTGCCAATTCAATGGCTTCAGACGAACCGAGGAAATCATTTCGACCTCATCAGGCGCAAGCCTGTCGCCACCCGCGTTTGGAAGTTGACGAAGGCAATCAGTTCGGAGAGTGCGACGATCTGAGGATTGTTCAATCCAGCCTTGGCGAGGAGGGCGATATGGCTCGCTTCCGCCATTTTCGGCGTCAGCGTGATCAGGTCGACATGACGGACGATGGTTGCGAGAGGTTCATTCAAATCCGTTTCCCCCTGGGCCAGTGCCAGAAGCTGCTCAGTCGGACCAAGCTGAGCCAGCTGCACATCATATTCGGCCATCAGGACGGGATCGTCATTCAGAGCGGCCATGCGACGGGCCAGGGCAACCCTCAAATTCGGCGCCAGCCCCTGATCGTTTGCCGGCTGCAGGACGGAGAGGCGACATTCCTCCGCCCCTTGCACGAATTCGGGCCGAAACCGCCGTGCGGCGAAAAGGGCATCATCCGGTGAAAGACCGGCGGCCTTGTCCATCGCGTCGATCACAGGGCGGCCTCCTTTTGTAGCAAGGGTGTTGAATCCACCCATTCGTCGCCCAGAAGTTCGGGCGTGTCGTAAGCGATCAGATTGGCGAAGTGGGTTTCGACATCTTCGGCAAACAGCGACGCGGCAATGCCGCGGACCAGACGGTCGGCACCCGCGCTGACGGCTGGGATATCGCCGGAGACCTTGCCGTGGGTCAGCATGGCGGCGTCGTTGAAGCAGTGGATGTGCGCCAGCATCGGGCAGGAACCGGGGACACGTTCGCGAAATTCGAAGGCGGGACCAAGATCCGGTGCGTCCGACATGCCTGCACGTGCCGGCCCCATATCCGGCGTATATCGGCCATCCGACCAGATGCGGATATGTGGTGCTAGGGCTGCGAATTCCGGACGGCCTTTGAAGTCGTTTGAAAAGCCGGTTGCCGCGATCAGAAAATCGTAGCGTATTGGTCCTTGCGTGGTTTCAATCAGCAGGCCTCCCGCATCTTCCATGACCGCGACGATGCCGCAGTCGAGAAAGAACCGGGCATTGGGGTGGCGAGACACGCGAAGCGTCGATGAGCGCGGCGGCGGCGTCTGGGTCGAGGCGGTGTAGTCGAAGAACTTCCACTTCCAGGCATCGGGCAATTGATGCATGCCGAGGACAACACCCGGACTGCCGATGCCGGTCAGCTTGTTGATGCGCGGCATTTCCTTGCGCCGGATCAACATGTCCACTGAGCCGGCGCCCGCCTCGAGTGCCGTCGCGGCATTGTCCATGGAAGAGGCGCCGGCGCCGATAACCGCCACGCGCTTGCCTTTCAGCGCGTCGAAATCGATGTCGTCGGCCGAATGGGCCCAATAGGCGCGATCGATTCCTTTGAGGAAATCGGGTACGGCAAAGCCGCCGAGACCGGAGCGACCAGTGGCCAGAACGAGATGGCGGGTCAGAACCCGGCCGGTTTCCGCGCCCTCGATATCGATCGCGATCAGATCACCAACGGGTGCGACACCAGTCATGCGCACGCCGTTGCGCACCGGCAGAGCAAGAACCTTGCGGTACCAGACCAGGTAATCCATCCACTGGCCCTTGGGAATTTTGTCCAGCGACTGCCAGGCCTCGGACCCCCACTGTGCCGTGAACCAGGCGCGGAACGTCAGCCGCGGCAGCCCGAGCGACGGACCGTGAAGCGTCTTCGGTGACCGGAGCGTTTGCATGCGGGCAAACGTTACCCATGGTCCCTCGCGCCCGGCCGGAGCCGCGTCGTAGGCGACGACGTTGGTGATCCCGGTCAGCACCAGCTTTGCCATGGCAGCAAGTCCGCACATGCCGGCGCCAATCACCACGACGTCACGGACAGGCGTGCCATTGTGCGGACGCGCGGGAACCCATGGCTTGGCGGGCAGTTCGAGAAAGTCGAGATCCTGCGCAAGCTGCGCTTCCAGCGCGGCAAGACCTGTCGAGATTGGCGCGGTGGGCGTATGCTTCATATTCCCGTTCCGTGATTTGTGCCGGATGCAGGATCGGTCACCAATTGGCCGGCCAAGGCCGGATCGAGTTTCTTGAAGCCGACGATCGACCGTTCAGCCACCGCCTCGACCGCATCCATCAGCGCCTGCGCGACTGGACGAAGGTGACGGTTTGCTGCAGCCACAACACCCCAATAAAAGAGAACGGTTACGTCGATCGGGCGAATGGCGACCCCAGGCAAGGCTACGCCATAGGCGGTGAGGGGGTCGATGACAGCCGCGACACCAGTCCGGCGCACAAGCTGCAACGCGCCATAGGCAGTATTCGTCCGGATTACTGGGCCGGTGTCGATGCCCCTGGCCGCCAATGCCTTGGAGACATGCAACTGAAAACGCAGCGGATTGAGCAACGTGGCGACGCGGCGGCCGGCAAAAGCGGAAAGTGGTATGACATCAAGTTCAGCCAGCGGATCGTCCTCCCGCACGGCTGCAACATCGGGCGCCGAATAGAGCCGCAGGACATCCAGACCGGGCGTATCAAGCGGCAGGCTTGAAAACCCGATCTCGGCACGTCCGCTGCGCACTTCCTGGGCGACGATCGAGGGAAGAAACTGCCCGAGATGCGTCTCGTGCGGAAGCTCGGCACCTTGGAGCTCAGCCAGGGCCGTCGGGATCAAGCCGGTGCCGATCGCAGAGGTTGTGACAATCTGCAGGATCCTTCCCCTGCCGGCGGCGATCATCTTGGCTCGCGCCGCCAGTTCGGTGAAGGACATCAGCAGGCGTCGAGCTTCCTCCTCGAACGCCACTCCTTCCTCGGATAACTGCACCCGTCGACCGATCCGGTGCAACAATTCGAAGCCAAGCTCGGCCTCGAGATCCTGAATGGTGCGTGTCACCGCAGGCTGGGAGCGCCCGAGCATGTCAGCCGCCTTGGTGATGCTGCCGCTGGCAGCAACCGCAAGGAAGGTCTGAAGGTCGCGGGTTTCCATGCTCTCCCTTCATGTGCAATTCGTATGATTGACATCGTCTCATTCGTTTTTGATATATGTCAAGCGGAAACTAATGTTCGTTACGGCTTTGTGCGTTTGGGCGGCTTTAGAGCCGGAGTCCTTGGCGGAGGTGGACAAGGACGGCAGATGCGGCTCCAACTTGCGAAGCCTCTTGATGGAAAACGTTCAGGTGAGGATGGCGAGGATTCTCGGACCAAAAAGCCTGCAACAGGAGGAATATTATGCGCGTGAGTATTCTGGGCGCTGGAGCTATTGCTTATGGTCTTGGCGCGTATTTGGCGGGATCGGGACATTCGCCAATGCTTTGGTCACCGTCGGGACAGCGCACCAAGGCGCTGGCTGCTGGCGAATTGTTGAAAGCGACGGGGGATATCGAGGCAACGGTGCCGGTGCGCATTGCCAAGGATTGCAAAGATGCCATTGTCAACGCGGACGTGGTGGTGATTGCGCTTCCGGCGTACGCCCACAAGATGGTGATGGATGCCGCCGTTCCTCATCTGATTGATGGAATCCCGGTCATCATCAGTTCGCATAGTTCGTTCGGGGCGCTGTATCTCTCAAACCGGTTGGCGGAGCGAAAGGTCAGTTTGCCGATCGTCGTTTGGGGCACAACGCTCTTGACCGGTCGCCAGCTTGGACCAACCGAAGTCCATGTCACCACCATCCGTCAGAAGCTTGATGTCGCGACGCTGCCTTTCAGTTACCAGGATCAAGGACACGAACTTTGCACGATCTTGTTCGGCGATCGTTTCGTCAAGCGCGATGGTCTGCTCGCTATCGCGCTCAGCAACCTCAATCCGCAGAACCATCTGGGAATTGCCCTTCTCAATCTGACGCGCATGGAAAAAGCCGAGCAATGGAGCCAGGGCGGAAACATCACGCCGGCTGTTGGCCGCTTTATCGAAGCTTTGGACGCCGAACGATTGGCGATCGCTGGCCATTTTGGGATAGCAGTGCGTACCGTCCAGGAACATTTTTCATTGTCGTTCCATGTGCCCATGAGCACTGTTTCGGAGATGAACCAAGAGATGGACCGCCGTGGCCGCGGTGGCTTTGGCCCGACAACTATCGAGAGCCGCTATATCCTCGAGGATGTACCGTTCGGACTGCTGCCGACCGCCGTTCTGGGGAAGATCAGCGGAACCCCAGCGGTCCTCCACGAATCCGGAATTTCCATATTATCGGCGGCATATGGCCGCGATCTCAAGCGGGATAACGATATTCTTCCCGCGCTCGTCCTAGAGGGAATAGCGAAAGCGGATCTTGAAACTCTTTGCCGCAAGGGGTTTTGAGTGCACCGCAGTCAATGCGGCCTGATCACATTCGAGAGGGGTTGAGCGGCGCACCTCGCTACATCATCGCGTCGCATTTAACGGTGACTCAGGGCGATGTCCCTGCCTCGAAGCAGTTTCCTGAGTGCCGCGAGATCGACCATCCTGCCTTGACTATCCTCTCCAGGGGGATAGTATCATAGGATGAACGAGCGTCCCCACATACACGAGACCCATCCCGACATCGTTAAACGGCTGAAGCGGGCCGACGGCCATCTGAGGGGCGTCATAGAGATGATCGAAGCAGGCCGGCCTTGCCTTGACATCGCCCAGCAGCTTCATGCGGTCGAGAAGGCCGTTTCCCAAGCCAAGAAGACGCTCATCCAGGATCATCTCAATCATTGCCTGGAAGATGTCGTGGGGCCGCTGCCGCGCGAGCAGCGCCGCTCGATCGACGAGTTCAAGGACATCACCAAGTACCTGTGAGACACCCCCCGTGATGGACGGTATTCGCGACTGGTTTGGCTTCGGCCCGGCAACCCAGGGCTTTGGCGGGCACGGCCATGATCATGGCGAGGGCGGTGGACATGGCCATACGCACGGCGTGGTCGATCCCACCATCGCGACGACGACACGCGGCATCTGGGCGATCAAATGGTCGTTTGTCGTGCTGGCGATCACATCGTTGCTGCAACTGATCATCGTGTTCTTGTCGGGCAGCGTGGCGCTGCTTGCCGACACCATCCACAATGTCGGCGACGCGGTCACCGCCATCCCGCTGTGGATCGCCTTCATGCTGGCGAGGCGCAAACCGTCGAAGACCTTCACCTACGGCCTTGGCCGGGTCGAGGACCTAGCCGGCATCGTTATCGTGCTGATCATCCTGTTCAGCGCCATCGTCGCCGGTTATGAGGCGATCGACAGGCTGATCCATCCCCAGGCCATCAGTTTCCTTGGCTGGGTTGCCGCCGCCGGCCTCGTCGGTTTCCTCGGCAATGAGGCGGTCGCGGTATTCCGCATCCGCGTCGGCCGCGAGATCAATAGCGCGGCGCTGATCGCCGACGGCTATCATGCCCGCACCGATGGCTTCACCAGCCTCGCGGTCGTTCTCGGCGCCATCGGCGTCTGGCTCGGCTTTCCGCTCACCGATCCGATTGTCGGCCTTTTGATCACGGTGGCGATCTTCGCCATTGTCTGGCAGTCGTCAAAGGCGGTGCTGACGCGCATGCTGGATGGCGTCGAGCCAGGCATTGTCGACGAAATCCATCATGCCGCCGAACATGTGCGGGGCATCGAACGGGTCGCCCAGGTGCAGGCGCGCTGGATCGGCCACAGGCTGCATGCCGATATCGCCATCAAGGTGGCCGAAACCGCGAGCGCGAACGATGTGGTCGGCATCACAGAGGCTCTGAGAGGGGAGTTGTTCGACCATCTACCCGCGCTCTCGGAGGCGAACATCCGCCTGGAAGGCGAGCGCGGGCCAGTGGTGGCAGGTTCCGGCCATGCGCACCACGCGCCCGAGCCGTTTAAGGTCGCCTGCGAGCTGGCAACGGGCACGCTCGAAATCGTCGACACGCCGGCCGGCGAACGTATGCACCTCACCATCGACAGCCATGCCGACGATCTCCAGGCAACCGTAATCATCGACCGGTCCGAAGGCTCCGAGACGCTTTCCCTCGCACCAGTCGCGGGCGATCATCATAGCCTTGAGAGCAGCGTCGCCCCGGCCGAGCCGCACGAGTTCAAGGCGAGGCTGATCCTGGCGGCAAAGGGCAGGGAACAGATCCTGCCGTTCAAGATGGCGGAGCCGGAAGGTCACCATCACTGATCCTTACGACTGGTCCAGCACCACCTCGCGCCCCGAAGTCCGGGCGGCGCAGGTTTACGTTTGGACGCATTCGTCCTGGTTGGCTTGAAGACAGAAGGCGAGCTCATGGTAGAGCGCAACGACGAGGTCGTGCTGCTTCCAGATCATCAGCATGCCGCTCACGGCCATCAGCATCACGACCGCTGTCCGGAATTGCCGTCCGCTCATCCGCTCGAGCCAAGGTTTTGCCGCAAGCGTCGCAAGCGCAGCACCAAATCCGGTCGCAAGGCCGAAAGCCAGCGCCTGGCCGCCAAATGCGCCGAGACCGGTAAAGACCGTGACTTTGACAATATCTGTCACGAACGAATTCACCGACTTCGTCGCGACCAGGGTCTCCTTGCGGGACCCATAGTTCAGGTAAAGCGAGTTCAGCACCGGGCCGACTGTGCCCATCAAAGCGGAGAGCAGGGACACGATCAGGCCGGCGGGCAAGAACCACCAAAGGCGGGCCCGATAGCTCCGCTCGCGCGCGCCGCCATGGAATTCCAAAATGGCGCCGATCAGATAGAGGCCGATGAAGATCTGCAGCCATTCGGCGCGTGCGTTGGCGAACAGCCAAGCGCCCGCCGCCTGAGATGGCGCCGGGCAAATACCAGCGCACGATGCTCCAATCGACGTCGCGACGAAATGCAAGGATCCGAACCGGATTGCCGATGAGCTCGGTTAAGGTGATCACTGGAGCGACTGCGGCGCTGCCCGTGAGGAACGTCACTGCTGAGATCAACAGCAAACCGCCACCGCCCGCTGATACCGTATTGAGCGCCCAGGTGAGAAAGCCCGCCACGCTGAGCAGGCACAGTTGAACCCAATCCATGCAACGTCGGCTCCGCGTCGACCCGTTCGTGCGAGTGATCGGTATTATCGCGCGTGCGTCGATCGATGGACAGTAGCACCTGGACGGCGAGTCAGTCCGTCACAATCGAACTAGCCGCGACGATTGGAACGGCACGTATCACGACCAGACAAATTGCTCGCGACTGCCCGCGATTCCGCGGGCTAGCTGTTTGAAAGATTTCATCTTGTCGAGAGCCGCCCTTAGCCCGCGTGCCAGCTTTGCGGCATCGTCATTGGCCCAAAAATGCATGAAGAAGAGCCGTGGCTGTTCGTTGAGCATGTGGCTGTGCAAGGCCGCTACCTCGATGCCGTTGTCGCGCAGGGCACGCAGCACGGGGTTTACCTCCGACGCGATCAACACGAAATCGCCTGTGATCGCAGCCTTGTCGCCTCCGGTTGGCTGAAAGTTAATGCCTATGGCGCTGCCCATGGACGCAGGGATGGCCATGCCGCCGTCGGTGATCGTTTCGGCCCGTGGGATGGTGAATTGATAGATGCCGCCATTGGCCTTGCCCTTGCGACCGATAGCCTTGTCGACAGCGGCGGTGTCGAACGGGATCTGCGGCTGTGCCGCGGCGGGCGTGGCATTCTCCATCGGCGTCTTGCTCAGCGCCAACCCGGCATGAAGTGCTGTGGCGAGCGCGACGGTGTCGCCCTCGCCGAAGACATGCATGTAAAGCGTCATCGGCTGCGAGCGCAGCAGATGGTTGTGCAACGCGGTGATCTCGATGCCACTTTCTTCAAGCTTTTTCATGACCGGGTTCACTTCGTCCTGCGTCAGGACGATGTCACCCATGACCATGGCCTGGTTTCCCATCGGTTCGAACGCGACCCAGCCTCCGAGGGCGAATCCCGGCTTAAGAGCCACCCCGTCGAGCGATACTTTCAAGTCAGTTCGCGGCAGGCCGACCCTGTAGACGCCATCGGGCATTTCGGTTCCGGATTTGCCGAATGTCTTTGCAACCATCTGCCAGTCGGGAGCTGCGGCGGCGGGCTGGAGCAGCGCTGACATTGCCGTGGCCATCGCACCGATCATCAGTTTTGCATGCATGGGATATCTCCTTGAGATCCGCCCCCAGTGCCCAATTGGTCATGCGGCCGCCGGCTTCGAGCCGGGTGGCCAGCTGTGGGTCTCCGCCTTGCGTCGGGAGGCCCAGGCGTAGAGCGCATCATAGATGACGAAACCGTGCTTCAGCACCTCGTGGTCGTCGGGTGTCACATCCCGCAGACCCATGGAGATCGCGAGCAGGCCGGCCGACTGTGGCGTGAGATCGTGCCGGTCGGTGTCGGCGCCGCGCACGATCGCGGCAATGGTCACGATCGCCGGTCGCGCTCGAGGCCATATTTCGAGACGAAAGTGTCGAAGCTGCAGCCGTCGCCGACATGCGTGAACTCGACGCCGGGCACGTCATAAGGCGTCGCGCCAGTCTCCCGGGCAACAGGGATCACCTGATCAGGCGGCACAAAGAGAAACTCCGGTTCCTTGTCGATGAAGCGTGCAATCAACCAGGGGCAGGCGATTCGGTCGATGACCGGACGCTCGCGGGTAACCCATTTCATGACGCAATCCTTTCTTCGCTGATCACCAGGGGGACAGTTGGGGCGCCAATGGCGTGCCAGGCGGCGATGCCGCCTGAGAGCGCTGTTGCATCGACGCCGCGGCGACGCAGTTCGGCGACGGCGTCGCCGCTGACCTGGAAGCCGTAGACGCAATAGACGATGACTGGCCTGTCCTTCGGCAGTTCAGCGGCCCAATCGGCAATGGTCTCGGGAGCGCGGAGCTTGGCTCCGGGCAGCATATCGCTGCGTTTTGCCAGATCCTCGGCGAGGCAGACGTCGAGCACGACGAGATCTTCGCCCTGGTCGAGCCGGATCCGCAGTTCCTCTGGCGCAACAGTTGGAAGCCTTTCGTCCGATGCAGGTCCTGTTGAAGGATCGCTCTGCACGACAGCCCGCCGGTGGCGGGCGGCAACCCGCTCCCAATGGATGTTCTTCATGAAGGCATCGACATAGGCGCCAGCCTTGGCGCCAAAATCGAGGTGGTAGGCATGTTCGTACATGTCGAGCGCGAGGATCGGCATGCCGCCAGCGAGGCAGTTGGTGTGATCCGCCGCCCATTGGATCGTCAGCCGATCGCGGCGCTCCGACCAGGTCAGCAGTGTCCATCCCGAGCCTCCGGCCTGCGCCTTCGCACAAGCCATGAACTTGGCGCGCCATGCGGCCACGCTGCCGAAGTCGCGCTCCAGTGCTGCGGCAAGATCGCCACCGGCATCGCCGGCGCCACCCAGCCCATCAAAATAGATTTCATGCAGGATCGCCGAATTGGCGGCAACCAACTCCTCGCGCTTCAAACCATTGATGTCGAAGACGGGCGCCGTGTTCCAATCGAGACCGTCGAGCCGCCGTTCGATGGCGTTGAGGCGGCGAACGGCACCGCCGTAATTGTTTTCGTAGTGGCTGGCCAACAACCGTTCGGACAATCCGACGAGCCTGGGCGGCTTGAACGGCAGCGGCATGATCTGGTGTGGCATCGGGTTCCCTCGTTCGGCGGCACGGCCCATCCGTGAGGAAGCAAACGCTATGCTCGAATCAAGAATGATACAAGTGTTGCATCTCACTCTGTTCGTGATACGGTTCACTTATGAATGAGGGGGAATCGCAGGATCAGCGCTGGCTGCTCCTGATCCATCAGCTGCCAAGCAAGCCAGCCTATTTCCGGGTGAAGATCTGGCGACGGTTGCAAGGCATCGGCGCGGTCGCAGTCAAAAGCACCGTTTACGCCCTGCCGGCCAATGCCGAGATGCAGGAGGATTTCGAATGGCTTCTGAAGGAGATCGTCGCTGGCGGCGGCGAGGCCATGATGTGCGAGGCACGCCTTGTCGACGGTCTGTCGGACGCGCAGGTGCGGGCGATGTTCGACGCCGCCCGTGACGTCGATTACGGGGAGATCGTCGAGGAAGCCCGCGATCTGGCCGCTGAAATCAAGACGAACGCGACATCGGAAAGACGGGCGGAAGCGCGTTCGCAACTCAGCCGCTTGCGCAAGAGGCTCGCCGAAGTGGCGGCAATCGACTTCTTCGGCGCCAGCGGCCGCCTCGCCGTCGAAGGCCTGATCGCCGAACTCGAGACACAGCTTGTAGAGGACAAGGCTATGACCAAGGAACCGAAGAAGGCCGCCGAGCCGAGCGAGCTCAAGGGCCGGATCTGGGTCACACGCCGGGACGTGCATGTCGACCGTATTGCCTGCAGCTGGCTGATCCATCGCTTCATCGATGCTGACGCGATCATCCGCTTCGTGGCGGGCAAGGGATACGTGCCAAAGGAGGGGGAATTGCGCTTCGACATGTTCGAAGGCGAAATCACCCATGAGGGCGATCGCTGCAGCTTCGAGGTTCTGGTTACCCGCGCCGGCATCAATGACCCAGCGCTTCAGGCCATCGCCGAGATCGTCCATGACATCGACCCCAAGGACAACAAGTTCGGCCGCGAGGAGGCGACAGGAATTGCCAGCCTGATTGCCGGCATAGCCATGGCTAATGAGAGCGACGAGCAGCGGATCGCGCAGGGCGCTCCTGTCTTCGACAACCTCTATCAGTATTTCCGCAAGAAACGTGGATGATCGCAAGGACCCGAACAATGGCCAATCTGGAGCAGTCCATCGCGGCCCACCCGTCTCCGGCCGAGGCTCACGACCATGGCGTTTCGTTTGCTGCCGCTATGCGCGTATGGGCTCGCGTGGCGATGCTCAGCTTTGGCGGCCCGGCCGGCCAGATCGCCATGATGCATCGCATCATCGTCGAGGAAAAGCGCTGGATCGGCGAGACTCGCTTCCTGCATGCGCTCAACTACTGCACGCTGCTGCCCGGTCCTGAGGCACAGCAATTGGCAATCTATATCGGCTGGCTTATGCACAAGACCAAGGGCGGTCTCGTGGCGGGAACCCTGTTTGTGCTGCCCGGGGCGATCGCCATCATGATCCTGAGCTGGATCTACGCGGTCTTCGGCAATGTCGGCGCTGTCCAGGCGCTCTTCTTCGGCCTGAAGGCTGCGGTCCTGGCCATTGTGCTCGAAGCGGTCCTGCGGATCGGCAGGCGAGCGCTCAGGAACAATGTGATGGTCGGCCTCGCTGCGGCTGCCTTCATCGCCTTGTTCTTCTTTCATGCGCCGTTTCCGCTGGTCATTCTGATCGCAGCTGGGATCGGTTACGTGGGGGGCAGGGCAGGCTGGGCTGCTTTCAAGTCGGGCAACGGACATGGCAAGGTTGGCGGAACGCAGGTCGACGATGCCGACTCCGCGCTTGGCGAAGGGGTGCCGGCTCATGCACGGCCCTCCGCCGCGTGGGGGTTCAAGGTGGCAGGTGTGGGACTGCTGCTATGGCTGGTCCCGGTCCTCGCGCTGCTTGCATTCCTCGGGCAAGGCAACGTCTTCACCGATATTGCGATCTTCTTCTCGAAGATGGCGATGGTTACCTTCGGCGGCGCCTATGCGGTCTTGGCCTATGTCGCCCAGCAGGGTGTGGAGCACTATGGCTGGCTCAAGCCAGGAGAGATGCTGGACGGCCTCGGCATGGCCGAGACGACGCCCGGCCCATTGATTATGGTCACCCAGTTTGTCGGCTTCATGGGAGCTTATCGGGCGCCAGGCGTGCTCGGCCCGCTGGTTGCCGGAACGCTCGGCGGCCTTCTCACGACATGGGTAACCTTCGTCCCGTGCTTCCTGTGGATATTCCTCGGCGCGCCGTTCATGGAGACGATGCGCAGCAACAAGGCCTTTTCCGCAGCGCTGTCTGCCATCACCGCCGCGGTGGTTGGTGTGATCCTGAACCTGGCGGTATGGTTCGCGCTTCATGTCCTGTTCCGCGAACTCCATGACGTCAGCTGGCTGGGCATCACGCTGGACGTGCCGGTGTTCAATTCCGTCAATATCCCGTCACTGGTCCTGACGCTCGGCGCACTGGTAGCGGTATTCCGTTTCAAGGTCGGCATGATCCCGGTCCTGGTGGCCTGTTCAATATTGGGTATTCTTTACGGCGTCGCCACGGGTTCGATCTAGGCTCTGGATTCTGCCCGGCGGTATGCAGGAGGTGCGTTGACAATTCGAAGGCCGACGGAAGCGTTGCAATTGCCGAAGCGCAGACTTGTGCTCCTGCCGTCCGGTGCCGGCCCGACGGCTTCCCATTTGCTGGCGTCACGGGGATTGCGGGCGTTTGGCGACGGACTTGTCAGTCTTTTGCTTCCCGCCTATCTGGCGGCGCTCGGCTTCAACGCTTTCGAGATCGGGATCTTCGCCACGGCAACGCTCTCGGGATCGGCGGCGCTCACGCTGGGCGTCGGAGCCATCGCGCACCGTTTCTCGCGCCGCTCGCTGCTCATCGCGGCAGCGGGCCTGATGATTCTGACCGGACTTGCCTTTGCGCTCGTCCATGATTTCTGGCCGCTGCTCTTGGTCGCGTTCGTCGGAACATTGAACCCATCCTCCGGCGACGTGAGCGTGTTTCTGCCACTCGAGCAAGCGGAACTTGCCCACAGCGTCACCGATCGCGATCGAACCGCGCTGTTTGCCCGCTACAGCGTTGTCGGCTCCCTCATTGGGGCTGTCGGCGCTCTGGCGGCCGGCGCTCCCGACCTCCTGCGACACCTGATCGGGATAGAAATCAAACAGGCCCTTCAGCTTGCTTTCCTGCTCTATGCCTTCCTTGGGGTCGGATCGCTGCTCCTGTATCGGCGGCTGCCCGACGCATCGATCGAAGCGGATGCTGCGCCGGCGGAGCCCTTGCGCAAGTCTCGAACCATCGTCCTTGCGCTTGCCGCGCTCTTCAGCCTGGACGCATTTGCGGGCGGCCTTGTGGTTCAGTCCCTGCTGGCACTGTGGCTTTATCAAACCTTTGGCCTGTCCCTCGCTACCACAGGCGCAATTTTCTTCTGCACGGGCGTGCTTTCAGCCGTGTCGTATCTGGTGGCGGTTCAAATCTCCAAACGAATCGGACTGGTGAACACGATGGTATTCACCCACCTGCCGTCGAGCCTTTGCCTGCTGCTCATTCCGTTCATGCACAGCCTCGCTCCGGTGATCGTCCTTCTGCTGATCCGGAGTGCGCTGTCGCAGATGGACGTGCCAACCCGCACCTCTTACGTGATGGCGGTGGTGACGCCGGGCGAGCGTGCCGCAGCAGCGAGCGTCACCGCCGTGCCACGCAGCCTCGCATCGGCGGCGAGTCCGATGCTGGCCGGCTCGCTGCTTGCCGTTTCGGGCTTTGGCTGGCCGCTCCTCATCGCTGGAGCCCTGAAGATCGTCTATGACATTCTTCTGCTCGTGACGTTCCGCAAGATTCGGCCGCCGGAGGAACGATAATAAAGTGCCCAACGACGCCGGGATCGGCGACGCGAATGATTCAACTTAAGCCTGCTTCAATCCGAGCCGCCGATGCCCATGGCGGAGACACCCCGAGCGGCCATCCGCTGGAAGAGGTCGTCGACCTGCGCCGGCAAAAGGCTGGCGCTCTCGGCGATCCACCAGGCAAGCACGGCGAGAAATGCTCCTGATATGAACTGGACGGCGAATTCGGTGGGCATCCCTGTGCCGCCGGTCCGTTTGCCGGCAAGTTCCACCCGCACAGCGCGCCGTATCCGTTCGCGCAACTGGTCGTGGATCGTGTCGCCGCTGCTCGAAAGCAGCGCGTGATGAAGCGACCGGAACGTCCGCGCGTGCTCGAACATCGGCAGGCTGAATTCGAACAGGCGGTAGCCCGTCTTTCCGTCTGCCGACACGCGCTTGCTCAGCGACTGCAGATGCGCCTCCAGGGTCGCGCTGCGCAGTTCGTCCTTGCCGGCGTAGTGGGTATAGAAGGTCGACCTGCCGACATCAGCTTTCTGGCAGATGTCTCCCACGGTGAGAGCCGCATAGCCGCGCTCGGGGATCAGGGCAATCAGCGCGTCCTGCAGCAGAGCGCGCGTGCGCGCGACGCACCGGTCGATCGTACTCCTGTCGTCGGTCCGCTCAATTTTCATGGTCACTGCCCCTTGCCGCGTGCGATTTCGGACATTCGGCGCCCCGGTGTCTGTCAATGGCCGTCGGCGAGCCAGTCCTGGGCAATCGTTCGAGCCTGCTCAACGGTGATTTCGCCAAAGCGCCCGATGGCCGGTTTGCGCCGCTGGCCGTTGGTCGCGACGTAGGCCACCATGAATGCCTTGCGTCCCGTCGGGGTGACCTTCAGCAAAAACCCAGGTATGACTGTGTCGCGAAGTTCGTAGGGTTCCTGATCGGCCCTCGCGGCATCGACGACCGTCTTTGTGAGCTTGATCTTGGGCATGCCTAACCTCCGTTGAGGTCGATTTCAGGTGCAGAGTAGGTGCAGCCAGAAATCAAACCGTGGCGTATGTCCGGTTAGGTATGGATGATTGGACGGGCCGAAAAGGCTAGCCGCTACAATCGGTTACCGTACAATTGGATACTGCCGGATAAGATTAGGATAAGGCATATCCGGCTTCTCAAAATCGAGTTCCGCAAGGAGTGCTGGTTCGATCCCGGCTAGGGGCACCATTTTCCCATCCGTCGAGAGAGCTCGGTTTGGTCGTTATCCCAGGAGCCTCCTGGGATAACTGAGGCCCCGAGCGCTTTCGACAACCCAGACTGTAACGGTGGTCGCTATCACATCGGCCCCGGCACCATCTTGGTCGGCTGCTCCGGCATCGGAAACGCATAATTGTCGCATTTCACGTCCGGGTTCGTCGGGCTGAACATTCCGAGCGGGTTCTCCTTGAACAGCCAAGCGTGAAGGTCGTAGTGGTGGAACTCCTTCGGGATGAGCGGATAATGCCCCTCCATAGGCCCCATGAATGTCTGGCCGAAAAGCTTCGGCGGCTCCTTGGTGTCCGGCGTCAAGGGCACGAGCCATTCCACGCCGACCAGGCGCAATTCGCCGCCGACCGGCTCATAGATCAGCACATTGGGACGCGTCGGATCCGCGGTCGGGCCGACAGTCGTGACGTTGACGAAATGGATGCCCATCGCGCCCTTAGGGTAGTCCATCGCCCCCTCTACCTTTTCTCCGCTGTAGAAGACGCATCCAACCGTCGATAGATAAAGCTCGCGAATGGCAACCTTGTAGTCTTCATACCTGGACAGCGATTTACGCAGGGCATCGATCTCGGCCTTGTCGGGTTCGGCGGCCCGAGGCGCGGCGGCATTCAGACACGCGCCAACGAGACCTGCCAAGGCGACGATACCGAGACGCCTGAGGTGAGTTGTTTTCGTCATGCATTCCTCCCAGATTTTTCTTCTGGCCGTGCAGGACCGAGGCGGCAATGATGCTGGACGCGCGGCCGTAATTGATCGCCTCATCCCGGTTGGGACTGCGTCGATGCTAATCCTTTCCGTTGATCGGGAGAATTAACCCTGACGAGCTAGGCCCGAGCGGGCCGACGGTGTGGAGACGGACGGCCGGGCCGGGTCCCACTTTGGATCCGATGCACTAGCGCCGCCGCAGCAGGCTCCTCATCCGGTTGCGCAGGAGGCGCGCCATGTTGCGGGTTTCGCGGTAGAGGTGAAGCTGCGAGGCCGCCTGACGGGCGGGGCGGTCCGCGTCCGGCGTCAGCCCGATCACCAGCGTGCCCATCGGCTTGCGTTCAGACCACAGCCGGCTCATCACCGGATGGTCGGGCACCGCGCAGGAATCGGTCATCATGATGTTGGGGTCGTCGAGATGCTGCCTGGTCACCTCGATCATCAGCAGCGTGCCCGGCGAATAGGCGGCGAGCGTCTCGTCATAGGCGGTCTTCCAGGTGTAGGCGACGCCGGCCTCGACGAAGACGACCAGGCAGGCGATGGTGCGGCCGTCGAGCGTCAGCGAATGGATGCGGCAGAGGTCCTGCTCGGCCAGCCGGTGCACCGCTTCGCGGGCGAAGGCGGCGCGGTAGCGGTCGATGGCCATGGCGGTGCGCTCGCGGCCTTTCCAGCCGGAAGCCTCCAGCGTCAGGAAATTTTCGATGGCGTGGCGGATCTCGTCCGGCCCGCGCGCCACGACATGCTCCAGCTGGCCGAGATCGGCGAGACGGCGCTTCAGGCGGCGGAACTCGCGATAATGGTGGGCGCGCAGTGAAGTCTTCAGATACTCCTCGCCGTCGAGCCCGCTTTCGAGCACCGGGCGGTCGGCCTTGCCGGTGGTCACCAGCGTCAGGCCGCGCGTTTCGGCGACGCTGGCGAGCAGGCTCGCCACCGGGCCATCCAGCCTTATGTCGGGCAGCACGAAGACCTTCGGCAGCTTCAGATGCGGCCTCGACAGCATCGCGAAGAAATCCTCAATGACGCCGATCGGATCGTCGCGATCGACCAGCGGCGTGCCGATCGGGCCGAACGGGCTCGACCAGGTGCGCATCACGGGAACCCCGAGCGGCACCACCGGTCGCTCGACCGAGAACGGCACCAGCAGGCGCAGCCGGTTGCGGTACTGGTCGCCGTCGCGGATTACGGCCAGCCGCACCTCGCGGTCCTCGAGCCTAGGCATCGCCGGCGCCAGGAAGCGCGGATTGAAGAAGACGTTGGGCTCGATCGTACGCGTGCAGAGATAGTCGAGCTCCTCGACCAGGTCGAAGCCGGCGGAGGCCGGATAGATGGCAAGCTTGCGCTCGGGCCGGTTGTTGGCGAGGATCTCGACATGGGCGGGATCGGCTTCGCGGGCAAGTCCGGCAAGGCCGGACACCATGGCGCCGGCCGGGCCGCCGCTGGTTTCCTCGAGCAAGGGGACGGCAGCCATCAGGCGGCTCCTTTGGCGGGCACGAAAATGGCCATGGCGATGCCGAGCTTGCGCCAGACCGTGAAGGACAGCGCGCCGGCCTCGAAGATCATGGCGAAGACGGTGGCCATCGCCGCGCCCCACAGGCCGAAGAGCGGGATCAGCACGACGCTGAGCGCGATGTTGAAGGCCAGCGTCATGGCATAGACAGCGGCACAGATGTTCTGGTTGCCGCTCATGGTGAGCAGGCTTTCGCAAGGGCCGACGGCGGCCCGCGCGACGACCCCGAACACCAGCAGGAACAGCAGCGGATAGCCGGTGGAAAATTCCGGGCCGAACAGGGTCAGCATCGGCTCGCCCAGCGCCAGCACCAGCAGCGCCATCGCCAGCGACGGCCAGAAGGTCCACGACACGGTTTCGCGGGCGAAGGCGGCGAGCTTTTGCGGCTCGCCATGGGTGAACTGCGCATAGCGCTGGGCAACGCCGGCCTTGACGGCGAAATAGACGAAATGCACGAGCGCCAGCGTCTTGACCGTGGCGAAATAGACGGCGACGTCGTTGGGATCGAGATAGGCGCCGACCATCAGCACGTCGGCATTGGTGAGCAGGAAGAAGAAGCTCTCGACCAGGAAGATCGGCAGCGAGACGATGAACCATTGGCCAAAATGCAGCTTCATCGGCCCGGCCGGGATCCTTTTGTCGATGCGCGAGGTGACGCCGATGAGTTGGCCGAGCGTGGTGGCATAGGTGGCGGCGATGGCGGCGAAGATCGCCGTTTTGGCGTCCGGTGCGTAGCCCGCCAGCAGCATCAGCGCCATGAACGCCAGGATCAGCACCGGCCGCACCAGGAATGTCGGCGACAGCGCAAACAGCGCCCACGAATTGGCCCGCGCCAGCCCTTGCAGAAGGTCGGACATGGCGATCATCGGCAGGCAGATGATGCCGAGGATGAACGGCACGACGTAATAGTTTTCGATGTAGGACGACAGCAGCCAGACGCCGAGCGCGCCGAGGCCGGCGATCACGGTGGAGGCAATCAGCACGAACAGCCGGCTGGCCCGCACGATGCCGCGCAATTCGGCCAACATGCCGCGCTCGCGATATTCGGGGATGAAGCGGATGATCGAGGTGTGGAAACCGAGGCAGGCAAGGTTGCCGACGATGACCATAGTCACCCAGACAAGCACGAAAATGCCGTATTCGAACGAGCCCATCCAGCGCGCCATCAGGACCTGGCTGACGAAGGCGATGACGGCGCTGACGATGCGGACCGAAAAGGCGATCAGCGACATGCGGCCGGCTTCGCCCCGCGCGCCGGCGCTGAACAGCACGGCATCGATCAGGCCAAGCAGCGGCCCGATGCGCAGCGCAAGGCGCTGCGGCAAGAACCGCCCGGCTGTCGTCGCCGCGGAAAAGCGCACCCCGATCACACTCCGTTTTCCGCTTCTTTTCTGGCTACGCGTGTAGCGAAAACACATTAAGAAACGGTTGGGTGAGCGGAGCCCTTCGCCCCGTCTCTATACGGGGAGAAGGTGCCGGCAGGCGGATGAGGGGCGGGTGCGCTGCTTCCTATTCATCATTCGCGCAACCCTTCACCCTGCTCGGTAGTGTCTCAGGTTGAAATACGCGGAAACGCCTATCTCGTTTGCCCCATATGCGAAAACGCCTATATGCTTAGCGGAACGCATGGCAGCAACAATGGTCTACACTGTGATCTGGTATGGAAGGCAAGGCATCGTCGACAAGGTGATCTTCGACGAGGAGAAGACCGCGAAAGATCATGCAACCTCCATGTTCCAAATCCGAAAGGGTGACGATGGAATCGTGTCCGTTGAAGTTCGTAAGGACAACGGCGCTGTCGTCTTTAGCCATGCGGAGAACTAGGAATGCCAACCGGACCTAAAGGCCAGAAGCGCCCCGCCGACATTATCGGCAATGTCGTTCGCGTCATGCGGATTGCCACTGGCGAGGAAGCCGACGACGTGATTGACGACGGCAAAGACCTGCCGCGAAAGCGCTGGGCGCGAAAGGCGGCAAGAAGCGGGCCGAGATTATGAGGCCAGAGCGTCGGGCTGAGATCGCCAAACATAGCCGCCAGTGAAAACCTGATCGCAGCATCTGCCGAAATAGGCTTTTGCAAGAATCTCTATCCCAGAAGAGGGATGCGTGGAATTCAACCAGCTAGGTGACCTCGAACGCCGTGCCCTGCGTCCCGGCAACGTCCGCAGTGCCGACAGCAGGAAAGATGTTCTGGCACCACTTACCAGGTGACAAAGAAGCTCATCAAGATCGGTGCCGAGGTTATCAGCCATGGGCGTTATGTCGCCTTCCAGATGCGGAGGTCGCTATCCCGAGGCAACTCTTCACCGACATCCTGCGGTTGATCGCGGAACTCCGGCCATCGCCCATCCATCACCGGCGTGACCGGCCCGGTTGTCATGCGTTCCAGCAAAACCAGGGGAGAACTATGCCTTGAAGAAAGCGAAATCGATATCCTCGGCCAGCAGCGGGCAGACATCACGGCTTTGGCGGATCACCAACGCCATTTTTGCCGGGGTCTGGTCTTGCAACTGGTGCCAGTTTGCGCAAACCTCAGTCTCAACAGACTGGTAATCCGGTGGATGCCTGATTACCTGAATCTGGGAGGGGCGAAGTGTTAGGCGAGCCCATTACCGTTCTGATGGTCAATGAGTATCCTGACTACATTGATGCACAAGTATGGGCTGCTGAGCTGAAAACCCGTGTGCCGCAGCTGGAGTTCAGGCTTTGGCCAGACGCCGGGAACAAAAGTGACATAGATATTGTGCTGATCGACAAGGGCGCCAGTCCTGGCTTTTTTGATGCCATGACGGGGCTAAGCGCCGTCGTCTATTTGGGAGCCGGTGTCGAGGGTATTGATCTTCAGAGCTTTCCCAAGAGTGTTCCGCTCATCAGGCTCGCAACGCGTGAGCAGGCTTCGGAAGTGGTGCAGTACATCGTCCTTCGCGTTCTCTGCCAGCAACGGCATGTTGCGGATTACATGAGTCTACAAGCCCGCAAGTTGTGGAATCCGATCGCGCCGCGGAAGATCTCCGAGACAAGACTTGTTGTGCTGGGTGCGGGCCGGATCGGTGGCTGGGCCGCAAAGCTGTTTGCAGACTTTGGCTACGACACAGCAGTCTGGTCTCGTCATCAAAAGACGCTTCCTGGTATACACAGTTACTTTGGCCGTGCCCAGCTTGCGGACGCACTCACAAATCGGGACTTCGTTATCTGTTCACTTCCCCTGACTGGTGACACTCGTGGGATACTGAACTCGAGTGCCTTTGGAACAATGAAGCGAGGTGCCTACCTTGTGAACGTCGGCAGGGGCGCGCATGTCAACGAAGCCGACCTGATCCGCGCTCTCGACGAAGGTCAGCTTTCTGGTGCTTGTCTTGACGTGTTTGAGCGTGAACCGCTGGAGGCTTCATCGCCGTTGTGGACTCATCCCAAGGTGACCGTCACACCTCATGTCGCGAGCTTCTGGGTGGATTCTGGAATCGACCAGGCCGCCGATCTCTGCGGTCAAGTCGCAAGAGGAGAGCCTCTGTCCAACAAGATCGACCTCGAACGGGGTTATTGAATCGAAGTAGTGTCTTTACCCACTTTAGCAGGTTCCGATCTTCATGAAGCGCGGACATCAGCGCGTGCGTCAGCCGGCTATTAGATTTCAAACTGAAACACCACCGACGGTCGAGATACAGAAAATTCGAAATGCGTATTTTGGTATCGGCGGGACAGCGCCCCCTGTAGCCTGCCGGCCATCTCCCCCTCAAGTGGGGAGATCGACTAGTCGCCAACGCCTCTGCTGCCCTTCATCGCCCTTTCGGGCACCTTCTCCCCGTGAACGGGGAGAAGGAAAGGTGGTGCTTACGCAAACGCCCCATGACAATGCTTGTATTTCTTGCCCGACCCGCACGGGCAGGCTTCGTTGCGGCCGACCTTGCCCCAGGTCGCCGGGTTCTTCGGGTCGCGGTCTTCGGGGGCGACGATGGCATTGGTCTCCTGGCGGACCAGCACCGCCGTCTCGCCGCCTTCGAAATCGTCCTCGCCGGTGCTGCCGTCGATATGGCTGCCGAACATGTCGGGGGCTTCCGGCGGCGGCGCTTCCGCCGCCTGGCGGACCAGCTCGACGCGCATCAATTGCGCGGTGACGGCCTGGCGCAGGTTGCCCAGCATCGCTTGGAACAGCTCGAACGCTTCGCCCTTGTACTCCTGCAGCGGATCGCGCTGGGCATAGCCGCGGAAGCCGACGACCGAGCGCAGATGGTCGAGATTGACGATGTGCTCGCGCCACAGATGATCGAGCGTCTGCAGCACCACCGACCGCTCGACATAGGCCATCACGTCGGGGCCGAATCGCTCGGCGCGATCCTTGGCGGCGGCTTCGGCGGCCTGGCTGATGCGCTCGCGGATGTCGTCCTCGGCAATGCCTTCTTCCTTGACCCAGTCCTCGACCGGCAGATCGAGATTGAGGAATTCGGCGATCTCGGCCTTGAGGCCGGCGACGTTCCACTGCTCGGCATAGGCGTTTTCGGGAATGTTCTTGGCGACGATCTCCTCGATGACGCCTTCGCGCATCTCTGTGATGGTCTCGGACAGGCCTTCGCCGTCCATCAGCTCGATGCGCTGCTCGAACACCACCTTGCGCTGGTCGTTGGAGACGTCGTCATATTTCAAGAGGTTCTTGCGGATGTCGAAGTTGCGCGCCTCGACCTTCTTCTGCGCCTTTTCCAAGGCCTTGTTGATCCACGGGTGGATGATCGCCTCGTCTTCCTTGAGGCCGAGCTTCTGCAGCATGCCGTCCATGCGCTCGGAGCCGAAGATGCGCATCAGGTCGTCCTGCAGCGACAGGAAGAATTTCGAGCGGCCGGGGTCGCCTTGTCTTCCTGAACGACCTCTAAGCTGGTTGTCGATGCGGCGCGATTCGTGGCGCTCGGTGGCGAGCACGTAGAGGCCGCCGGCGGCGAGCGCCTTTTCCTTCAGCCGGGCGATGTCGTCGCGGATTTCCTTTTCCCTGGTCTCGCGCTCGGGGCCGGCCGGCATGTCGCCAAGCTCCTCGGCGATGCGCATGTCGGCATTGCCGCCGAGCTGGATGTCGGTGCCGCGGCCGGCCATGTTGGTGGCAATGGTGATGGCGCCGGGTTTGCCGGCCTGGGCGACGATCGCCGCCTCGCGCTCGTGATGGCGGGCGTTCAGCACCTCGAAATCCTTGAAACCTTCCTTGCGCAGGCGCTCGGCCAGTTGCTCGGATTTCTCGATGGAAGTCGTGCCGACCAGCGTCGGCTGGCCCTTGGCGCGGGCTTCCTTGATCTCCTTGACGATCGCCCGGTATTTCTCCTCGACCGTCCGGTAGACCTCGTCGTCTTCGTCGATGCGGATGACCGGCAGGTTGGTCGGGATCTCGGTGACGTCGAGATTGTAGATGTTGGCGAATTCCTCGGCCTCGGTCAGCGCCGTGCCGGTCATGCCGGCGAGCTTCTTGTAGAGGCGGAAATAGTTCTGGAAGGTGACCGAGGCGAGTGTCTGGTTCTCCGGCTGGATCGCCACATGCTCCTTGGCTTCGAGCGCCTGGTGCAGGCCTTCCGAATAGCGGCGGCCTGGCATCATGCGGCCGGTGAACTCGTCGATGATGACGATCTCGCCGTTGCGCACGATGTAGTCCTTGTCCCTCTGGAACAGCCGGTGCGCCTTCAGCGCATTGTTGACGTGGTGGACGATGGCGACGTTCTCGACGTCGTAGAGCGACTCGCCCTTGAGCAGGCCGGCATCGCGCAGCATGTTCTCCAGCTTTTCGGTGCCTTCCTCGGTGAAGATCGAGGTCTTCTGCTTCTCGTCGATCTCGTAGTCCTGCGGCTGCAGCTGGATGATGAAGGTGTCGATGGTGTTGTACATTTCCGAACGATCCTCGAGCGGACCGGAAATGATCAGCGGCGTGCGGGCTTCGTCGACCAGGATGGAATCGACCTCGTCGACGATGGCGTAGCTGTGACCGCGCTGCACCATCTGGGCGCGCTCGTATTTCATGTTGTCGCGCAGATAGTCGAAGCCGAGCTCGTTGTTGGTGGCGTAGGTGACGTCGGCGGCGTAGGCGACGCGGCGCTCCTCGTCGGACAGGCCATGGACGATGACGCCGACCTTAAGGCCGAGGAATTTGTAGACGCGGCCCATCCATTCCGAGTCGCGCGTGGCCAGGTAATCGTTGACGGTGACGACATGGACGCCGTTGCCGGCGAGCGCGTTGAGGTAGACCGGCAGCGTCGCCACCAGCGTCTTGCCTTCGCCGGTGCGCATCTCGGCAATGCCGCCATTGTGCAGCACCATGCCGCCGATCAGCTGCACGTCGAACGGCCGCATGCCGAGCACGCGGCGCGCGGCCTCACGCACGGTGGCGAAGGCCGGCACCAAGAGGTCGTCGAGGCTGGCGCCGTTGGCGATATCCTGGCGGAATTTGTCGGTGCGGGCCTGAAGCTCGGCGTCGGAGAGCGCCCGCATCTCGTTTTCCATGGCATTGATCGCCTCGACGCGCGGCCGGGTCGATTTGACCCGACGATCGTTGGAGGAGCCGAAAACCTTACGGGCGAGACCGCCGAGACTGACCATCCAATGGCCCTTTCGATAGCATTCCAAGTCATTGCGACGGGCGCCGGCCGGCCCCATCAAATCCACGTGAACGCGGACAAACGCAAAAAGCGCCCGGAAAACGGTTCTGGACGCAAAGTCGTTGGACAGATAAGAGGGGGCTCATTCGATGTCAACGCCGCGCTCGCCCTGTCGACCGCGCCAAATTCCGCCACAATCCTGCTGGTCTGGAAGCCATTCCGCTCTAGCTACCCCGCTTTGGAGATAATCGTAATGTCTATATTGTTCCGCCGCGCGTCGCTCGCCAGCCTTGGTCTGGCATTCGGGCTGACGGCCCTCTCGCTGTCGCCGCTGATGGCGCAGGAAGCCGCCCCTGCCCAGCCGGCAGCGCCCGCCCCGGCGGCCAAGCCGGTCGATCCGAACGCCGTGGTCGCCACCATCAACGGCCAGACGCTGACCGAGGCAGACCTTGGGCTTGCCGAGGGCGAGCTGTCGCAGCAGTTCGCGCAGCTTCCGCCCGAGCAGCGCCGCGCCGCGGCACTGTCGGCGGCGATCGAAATCCGCGTCATGGCGGCTCAGGCGGTGACCACCGGCCTCGACAAGGATCCCGACTTCCAGCGCCGCATGGCCTTCCTGCAACAGCGCGCGCTGCATGGCGAAATGGTCGAGAAGGGCGTCGTCGACAAGGTTACCGATGCCGAGGTCCGCGCCCGCTACGACCAGGAAATCGCCAACACGCCGCCCAGCAATGAGGTGCACGCCCGTCACATCCTCGTGAAGACGAAGGAAGAGGCAGACGCCATCATCAAGCAGCTCGACGGCGGCGCCGACTTCCAGAAACTCGCCAACGAGCACACCAGCGATCCGAGCGGCAAGACCAGCGGCGGCGATCTCGGCTGGTTTGGGCCTGGCCAGATGGTGCCGGAGTTCGACAAGGCGGTGTTTGCGCTGGCAGTCGGCAAATACACTGAGCAGCCGGTGCAGTCGCAGTTCGGCTGGCACGTCATCAAGGTCGAGGACAAGCGCACCAAGCAGCCGCCGGCCTTCGACCAGGTCAAGGACCAGGCGCGCCAGGCGGTCATCCGCGACAAGTATTTCGCGCTGGTCAAGTCGCTGCGCGCCAACGCCAAGGTCGAAATCCCCGATGCGAACCTGAAGAAGACGGTCGACGCGCTGGAAAGCGCGAAGTAGGCCAGATTGGGCTACGACAGGGCGCGCTGCCGCCCTGTCGCTTCTATTTGCTAGGGCGAGCGATGATGCGTCGACGCCGCCGCCGGACCGCCGTGGCGTCGCCGGCATCGCCAGCGACTATGCCTTTCAAGATATAGCCGACCGCCCTGCGTAAGATCGCTTCGTCCTCGTCCAGGCGGTCTGTCAGAAGGTGCGCCCAGGCAAACGAGGCGATCAGGTCGGCGACGACCGTGGCATCGACATCGGCTGCCACCTCTCCCCTTGCCTTGGCGCGTTCGACCATCTGGCCGGTATGGACGCGACGCCCTCTTGCGTATTCGGCGAGGGCGGCGGCGGCTTTTTCGTCCGACTGCGCCTCGGCAATCAGCGATCTGAACACGCTGCCCGACGATGTGTCGCGCCAGTGCGCGAACAAGCTCTTCAGGAAGCCGACGAGATCCTGCTCCAGGTTCCCGGTATCGGGATTGTCGACGCGCTTTTGCCGCTGGTAAACGTCGAGCAGCAAGGCGGCCTTGCTTGGCCACCAGCGATAGATCGTCGGCTTTCCGGCGCGTGCGCGGCGCGCCACAGCCTCGATCGAGAAGCCGGAATAGCCGGCTTCGACCAGCACCGCCTCGGCGGCATCGAGAATGGCATCGGCGCTTTCGGGGCTGCGCCGTGCGCCGGCTGACTTGCGCCCGGGATCGGTGGCTTCGCCCATTTCTTTGTCCTTACCCGCGATTTCTGCAGCCATCATATACAACTCTTGACGAAACGAAACGATCCGTTTTATATGTAACGGAACGTTCCGTAACGATAAGGAGAGTTTGATGAACTCGACCGCCGTCACCCGCTTTTCGCGCCTGCGCTTCGCCGTGCTGGTGCTGCTCGGCGTCTATCCACTGATCACTGCCATTCTGTACGTGGTTTTTCCGCTGACGCAGGAATGGCAAATCTGGCAGCGTACGCTGGTCATCGCGCCGCTGATGGTCTCGATCATGATCTGGGGACTGATTCCGGGGGTGCAGCGGGCGTTTCGCGGCTTCATCAACCCAGCGGTCCGCTGATGTTCATTCCAGCGCTTGCGACGTTTCCGACGCAACGCGCCAGGCGCCATCGGCCAGCACGAGTTCCAGCGTCACCCGCGCCCTGCCGGTCAGGCGCTGCGCCGATTTGTCCTTCGGCACATAGTCGTAGCGCATGGCGAAAACCACGTCGGCACGATCCTTGCCGTTCGGCGTCACTTCGAGGCTGCCGGGCTCGAGACCGAACGACCACGACGCCCATTGCGCGAACCAGTCGGTCTTGACCTTGACGATGGCCTCGCTGTCGTAACGCGTGCCGTAGATGGTGGCCGACGAACCATAAAGCCGCTTGACGGTTTCGCGCATTCTCCTGGCATCAGGCGCCAGATAGTCGTCGCGCAGGAATTTTTCGATGGCGCCCTTGTCGCCGACGGAGCGTTCGAGCGCGGCCACCTCGGACGCGGGCGCCGGGCTGACGGCCGGTTTCGGTTGCTGGGCAGTGTCGCCGCCCGGAACGAATTCGAAACGCTCGAGCAGCGACCCCTGCTCCCAGGGACGCTGCGCCTCGCGCGTTGCCGAAACGACGTCGCGGCGCACCGCGATCATCATGTCGTTGATGCTTTGTCCGGGCTCGGCCATGTGCCGCAAAAGTGCGGCCGCAAAGGGCGAGTTGCGCCCCGTCCCGTCCATTGCCACGGCGCCGGGCGCCGTCGAGAAGGCGATGAACGAGCCGCGTGTCGACTCGAACTGGGCAAGGCCGACGAGAGCCGTCGCCGAGCGCGTCGTGGCGCTGAGGCTGAGACTTCGGGCAAACGGGTTGTTGCGGCAGGCATCGAGGAAGACCAGGCTGACCTTGGTCTGCTGCTCCATGATGTCGAGAACCTCGTCGATCGGCACCGCCTCGAGCTGCAGCTTGACCGGCATGTCCAGCCTGGCATCGACCGGCACGATGAAGTTGCGCCCGTCGACCTGCAGGCCATGGCCGGCATAGTAGAACAGCCCGGCACCGGCGCCTTGCAGCGCATCTGAGAATTCGCCGATCTTGCGTTCGAGCTCGCGCTTGCCGAGATCGTTGCCTTCGATCACCTCGAAACCGATGGCGCGCAGCTTGTCGGCGATGTCGAGCGCATCGTTGACGGGATTGGCCAGCGTACCGGCTTCGGCGTAGCTGCCGTTGCCGACCACAAGCGCCACGCGCCGCGCCGTCTGCGCATCGGCGCGCAGCAGCAGAAAACCCAGAAACGCCAGTGCCAAGACCACAAGCCTGCCCATGGGGCAGGATCATAGCGCTATCGGTCGCAGCGACGTCAACAAATTTGCAACAGCCGGCTTGCTGCATGAGGCGGTGTCAGGCTTCCGGCACCCGTAACAGCTGTGAAAACGCCTTGCGCCAGCGCGTGCTATCGGGCAAACCGGCGTTCCTTTCGCGATTTTTCCCGCCCGGGGTCTTCCATGTCCACACAGGTTTCGCCGCTCGCGCCGAAGAAATATCCCAAGATGCCGGTGATCGAGGGCGTGCGCATCGCCACCGCCGAGGCCGGCATAAAATACAAGAACCGCACCGACTTGCTGGCCATGGTGTTCGACGCCGGCACCACCGTCGCCGGCGTGTTCACCAGGTCGAAATGCCCGTCGGCGCCGGTCGATTTCTGCCGGCAGAACCTCGTGGCTGGCAAGGCACGGGTGCTGGTGGTCAATTCCGGCAATGCCAATGCCTTTACCGGCCAGAAGGGCCGCGCCTCGACGGCACTCACGGGCGAGGTGGCGGCGAAGGCGGCCGGCTGCACAGCAGGCGAGGTGTTCCTGGCCTCGACCGGCGTCATCGGCGAACCGCTCGACGCCGGCAAGTTCAGCCATCTGCTGGCCGGGCTGGTCAAGGACGGCAAGCCGGAATTGTGGACCGAAGCCGCCAAGGCGATCATGACCACCGACACCTATCCCAAACTGGCGACCGCGACGGTCAAGCTCGGCGATGCCGACGTCATCATCAACGGTATCGCCAAGGGCGCCGGCATGATCGCGCCCGACATGGCGACGATGCTTTCCTTCATCGCCACCGATGCGCCGATTGCAGCACCCGTGCTGCAGGATCTCTTGTCGCGCGGCACGGCCAAGACCTTCAACGCGGTTACCGTCGACAGTGACACCTCGACCAGCGACACGCTGCTGATGTTCGCCACGGGTGCTGCCGCCAGGCGGGGCGCGCCGGCAATTTCCGATCCCAAGGATGCGCGTCTCGGCGCCTTCCGCCGTGCCCTCGGCAAGGTGCTGAAATCGCTTGCACTGCAGGTGGTGCGCGACGGCGAGGGCGCCCGCAAGCAGGTCGAGGTCACCGTCACCGGGGCCAAATCGGCCCGCTCGGCCAAGCGCATCGCGCTGTCGATCGCCAATTCGCCGCTGGTCAAGACGGCAGTCGCCGGCGAGGACGCCAATTGGGGCCGCGTCGTCATGGCCGTCGGCAAGGCCGGCGAACCGGCCGACCGCGACCTTCTGTCGATCTGGTTCGGCGACAACCGCCTGGCCTATCAGGGCGAGCGCGACGCCGCCTATTCCGAGGAGGCGACTTCGGCGTATATGAAGCGCGACGAGATCCGCATCCGCGCCGATATGGGCATCGGCCGCGGCAAGGCGACGGTGTGGACCTGCGACCTCACCAAGGAATATGTCGCCATCAACGGCGATTATCGGAGCTGATGACGTTGGCTTCCAGACATCCGGCAAGCGTGCTGGCGATCGTGCGCCGCTATGAGGCGGCCGGCTTTCGCGCCTGGCCGGCGGCCGCCGTCCATTATGACGGTACCTGGGTGGTGCGGCTGACGGCCGGCCACCCGGCCAAGCGGCTGAATTCGGTCAATCCGCTCGATCCAGGCGACATCCAGCACATTGCCGAGCGCATCGGCCGCGCCAGCCGCCGCTTCGACGCCTATGGCAGGCCGCTGACCTTTCGCATCTCGCCGCTGTCGGGGCCTGATCTTTCAAAGTACCTCGACAGCGAGGGCTGGAGCACATTCGCCGAATCGCTGGTCATGCGGCTGCCGCTGGCGGACGCCACGCTCGACGACGCCATGGATCAGATTCCGTTGAAGGACATCAGCCGTTTCATCGGCGTCGCGCTCAAGGTGAGCGGTTCGGATGTGTCGCTGCGGCCGGGCCTGTCGGAGATCATCGGCGCCATCCAGCCGGAGGCCGGGCTGTTTGCGCTGGAGGCCGGGAGCGAGCCGCTGGCAACGTTGATCTGCGTGCACGACGGCGACCTTGCCGGCCTGTTCGAGATCGCCACCGACAGATCGGTGCGCAACCAGGGCTATGGCCGCCATCTCATCCGGTCGGCGTTGAAATGGGCGCGGCTGCGCGGGGCGCGGGAAGCCTGGCTGCAGGTCGAGGCGGACAACGCGCCGGCGCTGGCGCTTTACCGTTCGCTCGGATTCGACGAAGTCTATCGCTATCACTATCGCCGGCCATCCGGCGCATGAGCGGCTTGGATACGGTCGGCAAGCGCCTGCTCCTGGTCGCCGCCTGCGCTCTGGTCGATGCCGACGGGCGCGTGCTGTTGGCGCAGCGGCCCGAAGGCAAGCAACTCGCCGGCCTGTGGGAGTTTCCGGGCGGCAAGGTCGAGCCCGGTGAGACGCCGGAACAATGCCTGATCCGCGAATTGTACGAGGAGATCGGCATCGAGACCGACATCCCTTGCCTGGCCCCACTCACCTTCGCCAGCCATTCCTACGATGATTTTCACCTGCTGATGCCGCTGTTCGTCTGCCGTCGCTTCCGCGGCATTGCCCAGCCGAAGGAAGGCCAGGTGCTGAAATGGGTGCGGCCGCGCCAGATGCGCGATTTTCCGATGCCGCCGGCCGACGCCCCGCTGATCCAGTTCCTCATCGATCTGCTGTAACGGCCGACCTCCCGCAAACCAGGAAGCTCCACAACGCGCTGCCAGCAGCGTTAATGAAAGATTTATCTGGCCGTGAAAAATTGACGCAAGGCGGTTACGCCGATTCCACCGCTGGGGAGCGATTTGCATGAGCTTCGACAAGGACTGGGACTCGCCTTGGTCCGACCGCCTTCCTGGCGCCGCCAATGCCGACATGGGAATATTGCGCATCGCCCTCCTGTTCGGCTCGGCCGCAGTGGCTCTGGCCTTGATCGCGACGCCCTACCTCGACAGCCGGACCCGCTCGCAGTTTGCCCGCGACGGCCTTGATACGATGAGCACCGGCTCGATCGGCCAGCGCGATAGCTATACGCTGCGCAAGAGCGTGCTGCAGCCGCTGCCCAGTTCGGTTTGCGTTATACGGGCCGATGGCAGAAGCAGCGGCGACTGCTGACTCCTCAACAGATCTCTAGAATGCAGCTGGTTCACCGCCCATTAAGCCTGTCGCGTTAACCTTTCTTAACGGGTCGGCGCTAGGTTAGGGCAAGAGGGATGGGCGCCCATGAAAATCTTGCTGCAACGATTTTTAGAAGACGAGAGGGGTGCGACGGCTATCGAATATGGTTTGATCGTTGCCGTGCTGTCGCTTGCCATTGTCGCTGGCATTGGCCAGGCTGCCGGCGCCATCCAGTGGTTGTTCAGCGACAACAGCAGCAAGCTTGCCAACGCTTTTGGACAGTGACCCGCTTAGTTTTTGCGTGGGATAGCTTAGCTTTTGCGCAGGGATTCCGCTCAGGGGCCACCGGGGTTTTCCAGGATTGTCTTCAGCGATATTTTTGCGGAGCCCGGCTTCAGCGGCTTTTGCTGAGAGGCATCGGGGGCCCAGCCTGACATCCAGACCACCGAGAAACTCGCCCTGACGCGGCCATCGGCATCCGAAAACCGCTCCGTATAGATTTCGGCGGCGCGCGCGAACAACGCTCGCGTGCCCGGCCGCCTGCTGCGGTCGACAAGCGCGCTGGTCTCGCCCATGGCGCGCAGGTCGGCGATCAGGCCAAATAGCGAATCGTAGCGCACCGTGATCGTCTCGACGTCGGCAACCGGCAGTGCCAGGCCGGCGCGCTGCAGCAGCGCGCCGGCGTCGCGGACGTCGGTGAACGGGATCACACGCGGGCTGGCGCCGCCATAGAGCTCGGTCTCGGCGGCAAGCAGGCTTTCGCGCAGCTCGGAGAGCGTGCCTGTGCCGGCGAAGGCGCCGAGGAAAAGCCCGTCCGGCTTCAACGCTCGGCGGATCTGCACCAGCATGCCTGGAATATCATTCATCGCTTGCAGCGACAGCAGCGAGACTGCTAGGTCGAGGCTTTCCGGCTCGAATGGCACGGTTTCCAACGGCGCCAACAGTCCTGGCTGGCCGCCCAGGAAAGCGGCGTCGGCCTCGACGCGCATGTTTTCCGTCACCTTGCCGCTTTCGGCGAGCACCTCTGCTGCTGCCGGCGTCTGGCAAAACAACGAAGCCGCCTTGCCGAAGCTGCGTTCGACGGCGCCGAGCCGGTCGGCAAGATCCTCGGCCGCCCGCCGCATGAGGAAATCCACGCCGGCGATGGGACGGGCCAGTGCCCGGCGCTTGCGCGCCAGCCAGAGCGAGGTGTCGATTACAGGCTGCAATGGACAGGTCCTTGTGCTTCGCTCTCTGATATAGTGATGCGGAGGACCAACCACGTGGCCGATCCCATGCCAGAGATCAAGCGTATTGCGACCAAGCGCATTGCCAGCAAGGCATTGGGCTGGCCAGCGCGCCTCTTGTTCCCGCCGGTCTGTGCCGGCTGCCGCCGCCATGTCTCGCAGCCCGGCGTGTTGTGCGGCGCCTGCTGGCCGAAACTCAGGTTGCTGGAACGGCCATGGTGCCCGGTGATGGGCACGCCGTTCACCCACAGTATGGGTGAGGGTTTCCTGTCGGCGGAGGCGATAGCCGACCCGCCGCCGTTCGAGCGCGCGCGGGCGGCGGTTGCCTATTCCGGCGTTGCCCGCCAGATGGTGCAAGGGCTGAAGTACCAGGACCGCACCGATCTGGCGCCGTGGATGGCGCGCTGGATGCTTCGCGCCGGTGCCGAGCTCATCGCCGAGGCCGATGTGGTCGTGCCGGTGCCGCTGCACTGGCGGCGTTTCTTCCGGCGGCAGTTCAACCAGTCGGCGGAACTGGCGCGGGCGGTGGCGCAGCTCGGGGAGCGGCCTTTCGCGCCATCAGCTATCAAGCGCGTCAAACTCACGCGCCAGCAAGTCGGGCTTGAGCGGCGGGAACGCGAGGAAAATGTTCGCGCCGCATTTAAAGTGCCTGATGAGGCGGAGATCGAAATCGCCGGCCGCCGGGTGCTGTTGATCGACGATGTCTACACCACCGGCGCCACCGTCCGCGCGGTCGCCAGGGCATTGAAGAAGGGCGGTGCCGGCGCGGTCGACGTACTGACCTTCGCGCGCGTGCTGCCGGGGGACTTTCGGGCCGACGAATCGGCGCCTATATAGCCTATAGGACAGCGGAACGAGGCAGGGTTGCTGACCGATGGTCGATGTGACGATCTACACGCGGATGATGTGCGGCTATTGCACCGCGGCCAAACGGCTGCTCGACAGGAAGGGTGTCGCCTATACCGAGCACGACGCCTCCTTCTCGCCGGAACTGCGCCGGGAAATGATTTCCCGGGCCCACGGCCGCTCCACCTTTCCGCAGATATTTATCGGCGACACGCATGTCGGCGGCTCCGACGATCTCCACGAATTGGAGGCGGAAGGACGGCTGGACGGATTGCTCGCCAACGGCTCGACCAGATAAGGACATGACCATGGGTGCCATCAAGTCGGGGGGTGCTTTCAAGGCGGCGGCGATCCAGATGCGTTCGGGAACCAGCCCGGAGCGCAATGCGGTCGATCTGGAACGGCTGGTGCGCGAGGCGGCAGGTCTTGGCGCGACCTATGTCCAGACCCCGGAAATGACCGGCGCGCTGATCCGCGACAGCCAAGCGCGGGCCGCTTCCTTTACCTCCGAAGACAAGGACATCGTCGTCTCGACGTCGCGGATGCTGGCCAGCGAGCTCGGCATCTTCCTGCATATCGGCTCGACCGCTATTCTGCGCGCCGACGGCAAGCTTGCCAACCGTGCCCTTCTGTTCGGGCCGGACGGCGCCACGATTGCCACCTACGACAAAATTCACATGTTCGACGTCGATCTCGACAATGGCGAGAGCTGGCGCGAATCCGCCGCCTATGAGCCAGGCACCGAGGCCGTCGTCGCCGAAATCGATGGCGCGAAGCTCGGCTTTGCCGTCTGCTACGATCTGCGCTTTCCGCAGCTGTTCCGTGCCGAGGCGCTGGCCGGCGCCGATCTGCTTTCGGTGCCCGCCGCCTTCACCCGCCAGACCGGCGAAGCGCATTGGCATGTGCTGCTCAGGGCGCGCGCCATCGAGAACGGCGCCTACGTGGTTGCCGCCGCGCAAGGCGGAGTGCACGAGGACGGCCGCGAAACCTATGGCCATTCGCTGATCGTCGATCCCTGGGGCCGCATCATCGCCGAGGCTGCCCATGACGAGCCGGCGGTGATCGTCGCCGAGATCGACGCGGCGCAGTCAGTCGCCGCGCGCAAGAAGATACCGAATCTCAAAAACGCACGCGATTTTGCCGTAAACGCCGGTTCGGCGCAGGCAATGCCGCTCAGGGGTGCCGCCTCTTGATCCGCTTTTCCCTGATCTGCGAGCACGAGCACGAATTCGAAGGCTGGTTTCGCAGCAACGACGATTTCGACACGCAGAAGAAGCGTGGCTTCGTCGATTGCCCGACCTGCGGCTCGCACAAGATCGAGAAGGCGCTGATGGCGCCGGCCGTCTCGACCGGGCGCAGCCGAGAAAAGATTGCGCTCGCCATGGGCGAGGCCCAGAAGCAGGCGCTGGCGCAGCTCAAGGCGCTGGCCGAAAAGGTGCGCGAGAACGCCGATTATGTCGGCGACAAATTTGCCGAGGAAGCGCGCAAGATCCATTTTGGCGAGAGCGATCCGCGCGGCATTTATGGCGAGGCGACGCTGGAGGAAGCCAAGAGCCTGGCCGACGACGGCGTCGAGTTCATGCCTATTCCAAGTTTCCCCGACGATCGCAACTGATCCGTCAACCTGCTCCGGACATAGCGAGGCATCTCTTTGCCAGGCAGCGCCGTGAAGGTCGGGCGGCGCCGAGGGGCGGCGATGCTGCCGCCCCTGCAGAGGCGTCTGCAGTTTCAGGCCGAGCAGCAAGGATGGGCCTCGCGGGCAATCGTTTCGCTGCTTCTTTCATACCCACTGTCTGACGGGCTTGCTTCACTGGACGGACTTGCTTCCGCATAGGCTGCAAACTGGCGTTCAAGCGCCTTGACCGCACTGCTGCGCCAGCCCTCCGCCAGGGATTCCGACATGGGATCGGGGAAGATTTCCTCTTCGCCGTTCTCCACTCCGTCCAGGATCGCCCGCGCAACAGACTCCGGAGAGGCCTTCGCGATGTCCAGGCCCCGTGTCATGTCCGTGTCCACCGGGCCGGGAAGGACCCTGTGGACGCTGACACCCCGTCCGGCCAGGAGCGTGCGCAACGACTGCGACAGCGAGAACGAGGCCGCCTTCGAGACTGAGTAGGCCGGACTGAACGGCACTGCGGCAATCGAGGCCAGCGACAGAATGTTGACGATGGCTCCTCGCGACCGGGCCAGCAACGGCAGCAGTGCCTGGGTAACGTCGTACGAGCCGAAGAGGTTGACGGCGAGCTGTTGTTCGAGCACACGACGGTCGCTGAGGTCGTCGAAGGGCGATACGCCGGCGTTGTTGATGAGGATGTCGAGAGCATCGATCTTCTCGACCGCCTCCCGGATCTGCGCAGCGTTGGTCACATCCATGGTCAGGGACGTCACACGCCGGTCCGGGTGGGCCATGGCTTGGCGGGTTGCTGCATAGACGCGCTTTACGCCTCTGCTCAGGGCTTCCTCGACCAGTGCCCGACCGATGCCCCGATTGGCTCCAGTCACCAGGATGGTTGAACCTTCGATCTTCATTGCGTCTCTCCTAGTGCTTATCGTTGCGTTCGAGCTAGTGCACAATCGCGCCGCAACTCAGGTTGGCTACAGTCGCCGTTGTCGATACGACTGGTTGGTGAGATGGACTTAGCGCCGGACGTCGAAGCCATGGGAGTGACAAGTGTGACGGGATTCCGATGGACTCGCTAATCACGGCCGCGGCGCATGCGCTTGCGGCGGGCGATCCGCTCGGCGCCTTGAAGCGGGTTGCGCTGCGCGACGATGCGCCGGCACTGGCGCTGCGCGGCATCGCGATGGCGCAGCTTGGCGACCTGGTTCGGGCGAAGGTTCTCCTCAAGAGGGCGGCGCACGCATTCAGCCCGAGGGAGGCCGTGGCCCGCGCGAGGTGTGTCGTCGCCGAGGCCGAGATCGCGCTCGTCTCGCGCGACCTTACCTGGCCGGCCAAGGCACTCGACGCCGCGCGGGCGACGCTTGAAAAGCATGGCGACCGCGTCAACGCCGCGCATGCGCGCAACCTCGACGTCCGGCGCTTGCTGCTGATTGGCCATCTCGACGAAGCCGAGCGCAGGCTGGACGGCTTCGATCCCTCGCCGCTGCCGCCGGCATCGCGGGCTGCTCACGAGCTGGCTGTCGCCGGCATCGCCATCCGTCGCTTGCGGACCGGCCCTGCGCGCGCCGCCCTTGGCCTGGCGGCGCGGGCGGCGCGCGCGTCCGGCATCGCCGCGCTGATGGCGGAGGTGGAGAGCGCATCGCTGGTGCTGGACACGCCGGCCGCACGCCTTGTTGTGCGTGGCGAGGAACGGCCGATCCTGCTCGACGAAGTCGAAGCCCTCCTGGCGTCGGGGGCGCTCGTGGTGGATGCATGCCGCAATGTCGTGCGGGTCGCAGATACCGTCGTCTCGCTGGCGACCCGCCCGGTGCTGTTCGCGCTGGCCCGTGCGCTGGCCGAAGCCTGGCCGGGGGACGTGGCAAGATCGACGCTTATTGCGCGCGCTTTTCGCGGAAAGGACGCGGACGAATCACATCGCGCACGGTTACGGGTCGAAGCCGGGCGGCTTCGCGCGGAGCTTCGGAGCTTGGCCGATGTGAGCGCGACGAAGCGGGGCTTTGCGCTGGCGCCACGCCGCGCAGGTGAGGTCGTCGTGCTGGCGCCGCCCGTCGAAGAAGAGCATGCCGCAGTGCTCGCCTTCCTCGCCGACGGCGAGTCGTGGTCGAGTTCGGCCCTGGCGATTGCGCTTGGAGCCAGTTCGCGTACCGTGCAGCGGGCGCTCGAGCAGCTTGCCCAGGCCGGCAAGGTGCAGTCGTTCGGCCGCGGCCGGGCGCGTCGCTGGATGACCCCGCCGCTGACGGGTTTCCCGACAATCTTGTTACTCCCCGGCCCACTGCCGGGCTACTAGGATAGAATCATGGAACGATCCGCAGCCGAAATCCTTCGAGAATATGGGCCCTTTCCGGGTGTCGACCACGTGGACGGCGTTACCTTCGACGGTGAGCATGTCTGGTTTGCCTCAGGCGACAGATTGAACGCCTTCGATCCGGCGAGCGGCAAAGTGGTGCGCTCGATCGATGTCGCGGCACACGCCGGAACGGCTTTCGACGGCCAGTACCTCTATCAGATCGCGGAGGATCGCATCCAGAAGATCGATCCGAAGAATGGCCAGGTGCTGGCGTCGATCCCGGCTCCTGGCAACGGCGGTGATTCCGGGCTCGCCTGGGCCGAAGGAACGCTCTGGGTCGGGCAGCACCGGGGCCGAAAGATTCATCAGGTCGATCCCGAGACAGGAGCAATCCTTCGCACCATCGTTTCCAACCGCGTCGTTACCGGGGTCAGCTGGGTCGACGGCGAGCTTTGGCATGGCACCTGGGAGGGTGAGGAGAGCGATGTCCGGCGGATCGATCCTGAAACGGGTAAGGTCCTGGAGAAGCTCGATATGCCGCCGGGAACAGGCGTGTCGGGGCTCGAATCCGATGGCGGCGACCAGTTTTTCTGTGGCGGCGGAAACAGCGGCAAGATCAGAGCTGTTCGTCGGCCCAAACGAGGCTCGGCGGCCAGGATCTGAGTTTTTTGCCGTCGGTACCCGTTTGATTTCGGGACCATTCAACCAGGTCAAGAGCTAACTGGTTTTCGCGGCTTTTAGCCCGGTGGCCCGAACCAGGTGTTCATCGCGTCTTGAAGACCATCCTGCGTCCTGTCGCCTACCCAAGCAACATATCCATCGGGTCGGATTAAAACTGCGGTTGGAGCGGAGACCAAGCCTAGCCCAGGCAACTCCCATGGATCGTCACATTTGGCGTAAACCACCTTAATGCGGTCTGACCACGGCTTGACGTCGAAGCTGCCCGGCGCACCGAGATTCAAGAGCACTGGCCGCGCATTTTGGTGGAGCGCAAATACGCGCATAGGACCATCAGGCGTGGCCAGGTCGAGGTCAGGCATGCGGCGGCCGACCAGCGGATGCCCCTGGCCGAAGTCGTAATGGATACCAAGTCCGGACATCTCGGCAGCGATCCGTTTGCGAGTCTCCTCCATCCCAAGGAGCTCTGATACGATTTCACGCAAGGCTTCAGTGCGATCATCAGTATGTTGCAATGCGACCTGTGCCATTGTCGTTCGCAACACGCGGGCCGCAATCGGATGCCGCTCGATGTGATAAGTGTCGAGCAAGCCTTCAGGCGATGTTCCTTTCACCACTTGGGCCAACTTCCAACCGAGGTTCACCGCATCCTGCACACCGGTATTGAGGCCTTGTCCGCCCACCGGGGAATGCACATGGGCGGCATCGCCCGCTAAGAGAACCCGGCCCTTGCGGTAAGCCGCCGCTTGCCGCGACATGTCGGTGAACCTGGAAATCCAGGTTGGGCTATGGATTCCGTAATCTGTTCCGCATGCGGCGACGAGTGCTTCGCGGAGATCGCGCAGCGTGGGCTCGGTCGTGGCGCCGACACTCTTTTCAGTGACCATGACGCCTATGGGACCTTTATCGGCAAAGACGACCTTGCCGTCACGAATTTCGTACTCTTCCCTGCCAAAGGCGTGGATGCCAAGTGCCGTGCGATGAATACCCAGTGGCGGCTCCTCCGCCATCTCGGCCTCGGCGAGGATGCTGCTGGTCGTCGCATCCCATCCTCGAAACTCAATGCCAGCAGCTTTGCGGACCAGACTGCGGCCTCCATCACACCCGACGAGATAGCTTGCCCGCAGCGACCCACCATCGGACAGTTCGATGGTGACGCCGGCGTCGTCCTGCACGAAACACGTCAATTCACGGCCGCGATAGATCGGCACTGCCAACTCGCTGACCCATCCAGCTAGAATGCGCTCAATGTGTTTCTGCCTCAGCGCCAGCCCGTAGTTGTGGCGGGTCGGAAAATCGCTGATGTCTAAACGCATCGCCGCGAATCCCGTGACTTGGGCTATTTGCCCTTCCGCGAGGAACCGGTCCGCGATGCCGCGCTGATCGAAAACTTCGAGAGTACGTGAGCTCAGACCGCCAGCACGCGAACCGGCAAGCTCTTGGTTCGGGCGGCGTTCGACAATGGCTACGTCGATGCCTGCCAACGCCAACTCGCCTGCCAGGGTTAGGCCCGTCGGACCTCCTCCGGCAATCACGACTGCATGTTCTGTCATCCGCAAACTCCCCCGGCAGTTACGACTCCCAATGCAATGATCGCAGAGTCCTAGTGGTTGCCGTTTGGGCTAGCTCAGGCTCGCTATCAGTTTTTCGAGCAGGCGTGCGAGCATGATCTGCTCCGGGCGCGCTAACCCAGAAAGTATCTGGTGCTCGTTGGCGACGTGAGCGGTAACCGCCTCGTCGATCAGAGCGACGCCCTTCCCGGTCAGTTGCACGACAATGCCACGGCGATCATCGGGATGCGGCCCGCGCTTGATCAGGCCGGATTTCTCGAGCCGATCGAGGCGATTGGTCATCGCGCCCGACGTCACCATTGTCGCCTCGTAGAGAGCCGTCGGTGTCAGCGCGTATGGCGGCCCGGAACGACGCAGCGTCGCCAGCACATCGAATTCTCCGGATTGCAGCCCGTAACTTGCAAACAGCGGCGCCAGCCGCTCTCGCGCGATCAGCGAGGCGGCCTCGTTCAGCCGTCCGAGCACGGCCATCGGCGAGACATCGAGATCCGGCCGCTCCTTTTTCCATTGCTCGATCGCTTTTGCCGCGCGATCCATGTCTCTCACCGTTATGTATCTTGACGTAAAGAATCTTTATATTATCTTACCTCAGCTTGTGGTGTAGGCCAAGGGCCGCGGACGGGCGACGGGACGGTGCGATGAAATTTCTCTGGGACTCGGCGCTTGGCCTTCTGGTCGTCACCGGCGGACTGCTCGGCCTGACGCTGCCGTTCGGCAAGATCGCGACGGCGGCCGCCGTGCCCGCCATGGTCTGGGCCTTCGTCATCTCGCTTGGTGCCGGCGGCGTGCTTTTGTGCGCATTGCTGCTCAACGGCAAGCGCATGCGGCTTACGCCGCACAGACTGCGCTATTTCTTCGTCACCGCGGCCGTCTCCTATGCAATCCCCAATCTGCTGATGTTTTCAGCCATTCCGCATCTGGGTGCCGGCTACAGCGGCATCATGTTCACGCTGTCGCCGGTTGTCACGCTGGTGTTCTCGATGCTGCTCGGCGTCAGGCGCCCGACCATGCTGGGCGTTGTCGGCATTGCCGTCGGTTTCGTCGGCGCAGTCATGGTGGCGGTGACGCGCGGCGAAGCGGGCCAGCCGGCCGAATTTTTCTGGGTGGCGATGGGCCTGCTCATCCCGGTCAGCCTCGCCGCCGGCAATATTTACCGCACCGTCGACTGGCCCGAAGGCACCGGCCCGATCGAGCTTGCCGTCGGCAGTCATCTGGCAGCAGCCTTGATGCTGTTTTCCGGCATTCTGGTCCTGCTGGGCGGCAATGCATTCGGCTCGCTCGGCGGCGTGCCGCTGGTCGCTGCGGCACAGGTGGCATCAGCCTCGGCGATGTTCGCATTCTTCTTCCGGCTGCAAGCGGTCGGCGGCCCGGTCTATCTCAGCCAGATCGGCTATGTCGCGGCGGCGGTCGGGCTGTTTGCCGGGACCCTCTTCCTCGACGAGCGCTATCAATTGCTGACCTGGGCCGGTGCCGTCATCATCACCGCCGGCGTGTTCATCACCACCAAAGCGCAAAGCCAGAAGACATAGGGGCCAGAAGGCGTAAGGTTCAGACGGATGCCTTCTCCGCCAGCACCATGTAGTTGACGTCCATGTCCTTCGAGCGCTGCCAGCGGTCGGCGAGCGGGCTGTAGGTGACCCCGGTGCGGTCGATGACGGTCAGGCCGGCGCCGGCAAGCGCTTTTTCGAGTTCCTCGGGACGCACCAGCTTGCCGAACTGGTGGGTGCCGCGGGGCAGCCAGCGCAGCACATATTCGGCGCCGATGATGGCCAGGCCCAGGGCCTTCAGGGTGCGGTTGATAGTGGCGACGAACATGATGCCGCCAGGCTTGACCATCTCGCCGCATTTGGCCAGGAACAGATCGACATCGGCGACATGCTCGACCACTTCCATGTTGAGGATGACGTCGAATTTTTCGCCGGCGTCGGCCAGATCTTCCGCGGTCGTGGCGCGGTAATCAACGCTCACGCCGACTTCCGCCGCATGCATCTTGGCCACTTCGATGTTGGTGACTGAGGCATCGGCACCGACCACTTCGGCGCCAAGCCGCGCCATCGGCTCGCACAACAGCCCGCCGCCGCAGCCTATGTCGAGGAAGCGCAGGCCTTCGAACGGCCGTGCCGCACGCGGATCGCGGCCGAAGCGGGTCGCCACCTGGTCGCGGATATAGGCAAGCCGGATCGGGTTGAACTTATGCAGCGGGCGGAACTTGCCGTTCGGGTTCCACCATTCGGCGGCAAGGGCGGAAAAGCGTTCCACCTCTCCGGCATCGATCGTCGATCGTCGGGGCTCTGGCATGGTTTGGTCTCCTCGGACGCTAGGAAGTCGGGCGCGAGGCTGCGAATGTCAAGGCGCGAAATTCACCGCCGGCGGCGCGATGCGCGCGATGCCTGCCGGCGCCGTCTTTTGCCGGCTGCATTTGTGTCAGCACGTGTCAGTTGATGGTGTGCCGGAAGGAAACACCTAGGCTTTGGCGAACGAAGCAGAGACATCGGGTTCGGAGGAGTGCGCATGATGCGAGCGGTTGCTTCCATTCTTTGGCGCCGGCTTGACCAGGAAGGCCACGACGCTTGCCTGCTGTCAGAAGCGAGTTCCGGGTGGAACCTGAGGGGACACGCGCTTTTCGTCCAGGACGGCAAGCCGTGCAGCATCGCCTACGAGGTGGACTGCGACGCCGATTGGCATACACGATCGGCGCGCGCCGACGGCTTTTTCGGCACGCAAGAGCTGCATTACAGGATCGATCGGCTGACCGAGCGCCAATGGGCGCTGAACGGCGAGCATCAAGCGGAAGTCGACGGTCTCATCGATGTCGATCTCGGCTTCACGCCCGCCACAAACCTTGTGGCGCTTCGCCGTTTTGCCCTCGATATCGGCATGGCGACGCCCGCCCCGGCAGCCTATCTGACATTTCCCGAACTCAGGCTCGTGCGCCTGGAACAGAGCTATCAGCGCGTCGATGCGGCACATTACGCCTATGCCGCCCCGATGTTCGGCTACAATGAGATGCTGGAGATCTCGCCGCTCGGTTTCGTCCTCGACTATCCGCGCCTGTGGAGAGCCACGGCACAGCTGGGCTGAGGCGCGCGTCATTTTGGCAAGAAGTATGCAAGCCCGATGCTGCGCTGGTGTGTCGCCCGGCCGGCAGCGGCGGCACGCCTTGCGAAACGACTGTCATTTGGCTAAGGAGGCCGCGCATTGAGCGCCCAGCCACAGCTTGGCGCATTTTTCGCTCTTCGGCCTTCGGTCCGGCATCCAGTCAAAGGCATTTCGCTTCCATGGCGCGCATCGTGATGAAATTCGGCGGAACGTCCGTCGCCGACATCGCCCGCATCCGCAATGTGGCGCGTCATGTCAAACGCGAGGTCGATGCCGGCCATGAGGTCGCCGTTGTGGTCTCGGCGATGGCCGGCAAGACCAACGAACTCGTGCAGTGGACGCGCGAAGCCTCGCCGATGCACGATGCGCGCGAATATGACGCCGTCGTCGCGTCCGGCGAGCAGGTCACCGCCGGCTTGCTGGCGATCGCGCTGCAGAATATCGGCGTGCATGCCCGCTCCTGGCAAGGTTGGCAGATCCCGATCAAGACCGACAACGCGCATGGTGCGGCGCGCATTCTCGATATCGACGGCGCGTTCCTGATCAAGCGCTTCGGCGAAGGCCAGGTGGCGGTGGTCGCCGGTTTCCAGGGCATCGGGCCGGACAACCGGATCGCAACGCTCGGCCGCGGCGGTTCTGATACCAGCGCTGTCGCCATCGCGGCGGCGGTCAAGGCCGACCGGTGCGATATCTACACCGACGTCGACGGGGTCTACACGACCGATCCGCGCATCGAGCCCAAGGCGCGGCGGCTGGCCAAGATTTCCTTCGAGGAAATGCTCGAAATGGCCTCGCTCGGGGCCAAGGTCCTGCAGGTGCGCTCGGTCGAGCTTGCCATGGTGCACAGGGTGCGTACCTTTGTGCGGTCGTCCTTCGACGATCCCGATGCACCCGGAATGGGGGATTTGCTCAATCCGCCGGGAACGCTTATTTGCGACGAGGAAGAGATCGTGGAACAGCAGGTCGTCACCGGAATTGCCTATGCCAAGGACGAAGCGCAGATTTCGCTGCGCCGCGTCGGCGACCGTCCGGGCGTCGCCGCCGGCATTTTCGGGCCGCTGGCCGAGGCCAACATCAATGTCGACATGATCGTCCAGAACATTTCCGAGGACGGCAAGTTCACCGACATGACCTTCACCGTGCCGTCCGGCGATGTCGACAAGGCGCTTGCGGTGCTCGAGCGGCTGAAGGCGACGATCGGCTACGATGTGGTGCAATCGGAAGCCGGCATGTCGAAGGTCTCGGTCATCGGCATCGGCATGCGCAGCCATGCTGGCGTCGCCGCCACCGCCTTCAAGGCGCTGGCCGACCGCGCGATCAACATCCGCGCCATCACAACGTCCGAAATCAAGATTTCGATCCTGATCGACGGTCCCTATACGGAACTAGCAGTTCGCACTTTGCATTCCGTGTACGGTCTGGATAAGCAGTAGCAGACTGCATCGGCCCGAAAATCGGAATCGATTTTCGGAAGGCAGGATGCAGCGGATCGAAAGTCTTGGAGCGGCCTTTATGCGTCCAATTGGACGATGGCGCTCTAATTGAGTTGTTGCGTTTGTGCCGCTGTGCAGGGCAACCTGCACCGGTTGAAACGCTATTGGAGAAGAAGCCGCGATGCGTGATTCGGCCAGCGGCCCGCGCGTTTTGCTGAAACGGCTCCGCGAGCTCATGCAAGAGCCGCTGGAGCCGCAGGAGCGGCTTGACCGAATCGTGCGCGACATCGCCTCCAACATGGTTGCCGAGGTCTGCTCGCTCTATGTGCTGCGCGCCGATTCGGTGCTCGAACTCTACGCGACCGAAGGCCTGAACCCGAACGCCGTCCACCTGGCGCAGCTCAGGCTGGGCCAAGGCCTGGTCGGCACGATCGCGGCCTCGGCGCGGCCGCTCAACCTCTCCAACGCGCAGGAGCATCCGGCCTTCGCCTACCTGCCGGAGACAGGGGAAGAGATATACAATTCTTTCCTCGGTGTGCCGGTGCTGCGGGCAGGGCGGACACTGGGCGTCCTGGTCGTGCAGAACAAGACCATGCGCCATTATCGCGACGACGAGGTCGAGGCGCTGGAAACGACGGCGATGGTGATCGCCGAGATGATCGCCACCGGCGATCTGGAGCGGCTGACAAGGCCCGGCCTCGAGCTCGATCTGCGCCGCCCGGTAAGCTTTACCGGCCTGTCCTTCAACGAAGGCGTCGGGCTCGGCCATGTGGTGCTGCACGAGCCGCGCATCGTCGTCACCAATCTGTTCAACGAGGACAGCGAGGAAGAGGTCAGGCGGCTCGACGCGTCCCTCGGCTCGCTCAGGCTCTCTATCGACGACATGCTGGAGCGCCGCGACGTCGCCTTCGAGGGCGAGCATCGCCAGGTGCTCGAAGCCTATCGCATGTTCGCCAACGACCGCGGCTGGGTGCGCCGGCTCGAGGAGGCGATCCGCAACGGCCTGACGGCCGAAGCGGCGGTCGAAAAGGTGCAGAGCGACATGCGTGCCCGCATGCTGCACATGACCGATCCGTACCTGCGCGAACGGATGAGCGATTTCGACGATCTCGCCAATCGGCTGCTGCGGCAGCTTATGGGGCGCGGTCCGGAGGACGTCGCGGCCTCGCTGCCCAAGGACGCCATCATCGTCGCTCGCTCGATGGGGGCTGCCGAGCTGCTCGACTATCCCAGGGACAAGCTGCGCGGGCTGGTGCTGGAGGACGGCGCCGCGACCAGCCATGTCGTCATCGTGGCGCGGGCCATGGGCATACCGGTCGCCGGCCAGATGAAGGGCGCCGTTTCCATGGCGGAAAACGGCGATGCCATCATCGTCGACGGCGAGGAAGGCGCGATCCATCTGCGGCCGCAGCCCGACCTCGAGGCGGCCTATGCCGAGAAAGTGCGCTTCAGGGCGCGGCGGCAGGAGGTCTACCGCGAACTGCGCAAGAAGCCGTCGGTGACCAAGGACGGTGTCCAGGTCGATCTTCTGATGAATGCCGGGCTGGCGGTCGATCTGCCGCAACTGGCCGAAGCGGGCGCGGCCGGCATCGGCCTGTTCCGCACCGAGCTGCAATTCATGGTCGCTTCGACCTTTCCGCGCGCCGAAGCCCAGGAGCGGCTCTATCGTGACGTGCTCGAGGCGGCGCGTGGCAAGCCGGTGACGTTCCGCACCATCGATATCGGCGGCGACAAGGTGCTGCCCTATTTCAAGGGCTCGATCCAGGAAGAGAATCCGGCGCTCGGCTGGCGCGCCATCCGTCTGACGCTCGACCGGCCCGGATTGCTGCGCACCCAGATCCGCGCGCTGCTCAAGGCGTGCGGTGGACGCGAACTGAAGCTGATGCTGCCAATGGTGACCGAACTCGGCGAGATCGCGCAGGCGCGCGAGATCATCGATCGCGAGGTGCGGCATCTGTCGCGTTTTGCCCATCATTTGCCGACCAGCCTCAAGCTCGGGGCGATGCTGGAGGTGCCGTCGCTGCTGTTCCAGCTCGATGAACTGATGAAGGCGGTCGATTTCGTCTCGGTCGGCTCGAACGACCTGTTCCAGTTCGTCATGGCGGTGGATCGCGGCAACACCCAATTGTCCGACCGCTTCGACCCGCTCTCGACGCCGTTCCTGCGCGTCCTGAAGCAGATTGCCGACGCCGGGGCGCGCAACCATACGCCGGTGACCCTGTGCGGCGAACTTGCCGGCAAGCCGATTTCGGCGATGGCGCTGATCGGCCTTGGCTACCGCTCGATCTCGATGTCGCCGGCATCGATCGGCCCGGTCAAGGCGATGCTGACGGAACTGCCGCTCAGCGAGTTGGAAGCGTTCTTCGACGACAATCTGATGGCGCCGGCGCATGGCCTGCCGATGCGGGCGCTGCTGCAAGCCTTTGCCGACGACCGCTCTATACCGCTATAGACTTCGCCATGATCAACCTGCCCCGCGACCGTATGGATCAAGTCGTCAAGCGTTTCGACATGCTCGAAGCGCAGATGTCGGCCGGGCCGGCGCCGGACGCCTATGTCAGAATGGCCTCCGAATATGCCGACATCCAGGACATGGCGGCAAAGATCAGGGCACTGCGCGCCGCGGAGCGCGAACAGGCCGATCTGGAGGCGATGCTCGCCGACAAGGGCACCGACGCCGAGATGCGCGCCTTGGCCGAGGCCGACCTGCCGGAGGTCAAGCATCGAATCGAGGCGCTGCAGAAGGACATCCAGATCCTGCTGTTGCCAAGGGATGCCGCCGACGACAAGAACGCCATCCTCGAAATCCGCGCCGGCACCGGCGGTGACGAGGCGGCGCTTTTCGCCGGCGACCTGTTTCGCATGTACGAGCGCTATGCCGCGGCGCATGGCTGGCGTTTCGAGACGGTGTCGGCCAGCGAGGGTGAGGTCGGCGGCTACAAGGAAATCATCGCCACCGTTTCGGGTAAGGGCGTCTTTGCCCATCTGAAGTTTGAATCCGGCGTGCACCGGGTGCAGCGCGTGCCGACGACCGAGGCGGGCGGACGCATTCATACCTCGGCGGCGACGGTCGCTGTGCTGCCGGAAGCCGAAGAGGTCGACATCGACATCAGGGCCGAAGACATCCGCATCGACACGATGCGCGCCTCGGGTTCAGGCGGCCAGCACGTCAACACCACCGATTCGGCCGTGCGCATCACCCATCTGCCGACCGGCATCATGGTGGTGCAGGCGGAAAAGTCGCAGCACCAGAACCGGGCGAAGGCCATGCAGATCCTGCGCGCCAGGCTCTACGATCTTGAGCGCAGCAAGGCGGACGAGGAACGTTCCGAATCGCGCAAGTCGCAGGTCGGCTCGGGCGACCGCTCGGAACGCATCCGCACCTATAATTTTCCGCAGGGTCGCGTCACCGATCATCGCATCAACCTGACGCTCTACAAGCTTGACCGGGTGATGATGGGCGAGCTCGACGAGATCATCGACGCGCTGATCGCCGATCACCAGTCGAAGCTGCTCGCCGACATCGGCATTGATGGCTGACAGCCTGCCCGCCACGCTGGCGCCGCTGCTGCGGGAGGCGCGAAACCGGCTCACCGCAGCCGGAGTTGCGGATCCGGCGCTCGATGCCAGGCTGATCGTCGAGCATTTTTCCGGCACCAGTCGCACGCAGGCCATCGCCGAGCCCGGGCACGCGGTCGATGCGGACGTGACGGCGGCAATCGAAGCCGCCTTGCGACGGCGCATCGCCGGCGAGCCGGTACACCGAATCCTTGGCTACCGCGAATTCTACGGCTTGCGCCTTTCGCTTTCGCCGCAAACGCTGGAGCCGCGGCCGGATACCGAAACGCTGGTCGAGGCTATACTGCCCTTCGTCAAGGCGATAGCGGCACGCGAAGGCGGTTGCCGCATCCTCGATCTCGGGACCGGCACCGGTGCCATTGCGCTGGCGCTGCTCAGCGCCGTTCCGGCCGCGACCGCCACCGGCGTCGACATTTCGCAGGAGGCGCTGGCCACAGCCATGCGTAATGCCGGGGAATTGGGGCTCGCCGGCCGGTTCACGGCGCTCGAATCCGACTGGTTTGAAAAAGTTTCTGGCCGGTACCATGTAATTGTCGCAAACCCTCCCTATATACCCTCAGACGACATTGGAAATCTGCAGGACGAGGTCCGCGGTTTCGATCCACGCCAGGCCCTCGATGGCGGCGTGGACGGTCTGAGCCCCTACAGGAAGATCGCCGCAGGAGCGGCAGCGTATTTGGAACTCCAAGGCAGGATTGCGGTCGAGATCGGCCATACGCAGCACCAACAGGTTACGGAGATATTCTCCGCGGCCGGGTACCGTTCGGTCGGGGCGTTTCGTGATCTCGGCGGAATCGACAGAGTTCTTGTGTTCGAACGGTGGAAGCCGTGATGCAGTGCGAAAAAAGCGCTTGGCAATACCGGGGAATGCGGCTAGGGTCGCCATAACCGGATGAGACGAAGCAGGCAGTGCTCTTAGCGATTCGGTTTTCCTTGGAAATAGCTGCCTTCTTGCGCAAACGACGCCCAAGCTTCGTGCGGGAATCGTCCGGCAAGTGAAGTAACCGGAACAGGATGGCACGTGGCGCCAACGCAATTGATGCGGGCGAACGCCGGTGAAGGAACGAAACGGCTGGCCGCATGAGCGCCTCCGTTCGTGAAGAGTTTTTCGAAAATTTCAAAGTGAAGAGAGTCTAATGAGGCCACAACAGCAAAACAGGCGCATGCGCGGTCGCAACAACAATGGCGGCGGCGGCAACAACAATAACAACAACAATCGTAAGGGGCCGAATCCCCTGACGCGCAACTACGAGAGCAACGGCCCGGACGTGAAGATCCGCGGATCGGCTCAGCAGATTGCCGAGAAGTACGCAACCCTTGCCCGTGACGCGCAAAGCTCCGGCGACCGGGTGATGGCGGAAAACTATCTCCAGCATGCAGAACACTATAACCGCATCATCGCAGCCGCTCAGGCGCAGATGCCGATCCAGAACGCCCAGCAGAATCGCGACGATTTCGACGATGATGGCGACGAGGATCGCGACGAGTTCGACAATGCCGGCAACAACAATGCCAACGAGACGTCGGGTTCGACCGTCAATCACGGGGCCGGCCCGCAGCCGGTCATCGATGGCACGCCGGCCGAACTGGCGCTGAACCAGGAAAACAGCCGCGACAATCGGGGCGGTCGCGACAACCGTGACGGCCGCGACAACAATGGCGGACGCCACCGCGACCGTCGTCCCAACGGCGGTTACGGCCAGAACGGCCAGCGCGGCGAGTATGGCGCGCGCGGCGAGCAGGGTGGCCAGCGCATCGAACAGCCACGGCGCGACGAGACGCCGGCGCAGGCGGAGCCCGTACCGGCCGCTGAACCGGACTTTGTGGGTGAGCCCGCACCGCAATTCGACAATTTTTCGCCGGCGGGTCTCGCCGCCCAGGCCGAGCTCAACGAAGCCGCTGCCGAAAACAGCCCGGCCCGCCGCCCCAGGCGTCCGCGTCGCCCGCGCCTCGATGTCGAACAGGCAAATGGCGGCAACGACAACGCCGGCCCTGAGAGTGCCGAGACAAGCAATGCCAAGACGGGCAATGCCGAGACTGGCAATACCGAGACTGGCAATACCGACGCTGGGAATGTCGATGCAGCGCCGGCTGAAGGCCCCGGCGGTCAAGCTGTGATCGCAGACGTCGAGAATTGATCGAAAAAACGTTCAGCCGACCTTAGCGCATCCTTTACCCTGGACGGCGGAGAGAAATCTCCGCCGTTTTGTTTTGTGCGCTCGCGATATTATGCGTCCGCCAGTGTCGAGGCGTCTTGAGGGTCCGTGGTTTGCGTCCCATATCTTGCGTGAACAGGATCCGGCTCGAACGGGCGGGTCCGTCACCGCAATCTGATCCGGTGCCGCGAAGCGGGCCGGTGACGGAAGGAGACAGGCATGAATCTTGAAAAATATTCCGAGCGTGTGCGCGGCTTTATCCAGTCCGCGCAAACCATGGCGCTTTCCCGCAATCACCAGCAATTCACCCCCGAACATATCCTTAAGGTCCTTGTCGATGACGACGAAGGGCTCGCTGCGTCGCTGATCGAGCGCGCCGGCGGCAATGTCCGTGACGTCAAGCTCGGCGTTGAGACGGCACTGGAGGCAATGCCCAAGGTCGAGGGCGGCAATGGCCAGCTCTATCTGGCGCAGCCGCTGGCAAAGGTGTTTTCGACCGCCGAGGAACTGGCCAAGAAGGCCGGTGACAGCTTCGTCACCGTCGAACGGCTATTGCAGGCGCTGGCCATGGAAAAATCGGCCAAGACCGCCGACATCCTGTCAAAGGCGGGTGTCACGCCGCAGGCGCTGAACCAGGTCATCAACGACGTACGCAAAGGTCGCACCGCCGATTCGGCGAGCGCCGAGCAGGGCTACGACGCGCTGAAGAAATATGCGCGCGACCTGACGGCCGACGCTCGCGCGGGCAAGCTCGATCCGGTCATCGGCCGTGATGACGAAATCCGCCGCACCATCCAGGTGCTGTCGCGTCGCACCAAAAACAACCCGGTGCTGATCGGCGAACCCGGCGTCGGCAAGACGGCGATCGCCGAAGGGCTGGCGCTGCGCATCGTCAATGGCGACGTGCCGGAATCACTCAAGGACAAGCAACTGATGGCGCTCGACATGGGCTCGCTGATCGCCGGCGCCAAATACCGCGGCGAGTTCGAGGAGCGGCTGAAGGCGGTGCTTTCCGAAGTCACGTCTGCGGCCGGCGGCATCATCCTGTTCATCGACGAGATGCACACGCTCGTCGGCGCCGGCAAGGCGGATGGCGCCATGGATGCGTCGAACTTGCTGAAGCCGGCGCTGGCCCGCGGTGAACTGCACTGCGTCGGCGCCACCACGCTCGACGAATACCGCAAGCATGTCGAGAAGGATGCGGCCCTTGCCCGCCGCTTCCAGCCGGTCTTCGTCAATGAGCCGACGGTCGAAGACACCGTCTCGATCCTGCGCGGCCTGAAAGAGAAATACGAGCAGCACCACAAGGTGCGCATCTCGGATTCGGCACTGGTCGCGGCCGCAACCCTGTCCAACCGCTACATCGCTGACCGCTTCCTGCCGGACAAGGCGATCGACCTCGTCGACGAGGCCGCGTCGCGGCTCCGCATGCAAGTCGATTCGAAGCCCGAGGCGCTGGACGAGATCGACCGCCGCATCATGCAGCTCAAGATCGAGCGCGAGGCGCTCAAGGTCGAGAAGGACGATGCCTCGAAGGACCGGCTCGCCCGGCTCGAGAAGGAACTCTCGAACCTCGAGGAGGAATCGACCGAGCTGACCTCGAAATGGCAGGCCGAGAAGCAGAAGCTCGGGCTTGCCGCCGACCTCAAGAAGCAGCTCGACGAGACGCGCAACGAACTTGCCATTGCCCAGCGCAAGGGCGAATTCCAGCGCGCCGGCGAACTTGCCTATGGCAAGATCCCGGAACTCGAAAAGCAGCTGCAGCAGGCCGAAGCCAGGGATGGCAAGGCCGGCATGGTCGAGGAAGTGGTCGGCCCCGACCACGTCGCCCATATCGTCTCGCGCTGGACGGGGATCCCGGTCGACAAGATGCTGGAAGGCGAGCGCGACAAGCTGTTGCGCATGGAAGACGAGATCGGCAAGCGAGTCGTCGGCCAGGGCGAGGCGGTGCAGGCAGTGTCGAAAGCCGTACGCCGTGCGCGCGCCGGCCTGCAGGATCCGAACCGGCCGCTCGGCTCGTTCATGTTCCTCGGGCCGACGGGCGTCGGCAAGACCGAATTGACCAAGGCGCTGGCCAGCTTCCTGTTCGACGACGAGAGCGCCATGGTGCGTATCGACATGTCGGAGTTCATGGAGAAGCACTCGGTCGCCCGGCTGATCGGCGCGCCTCCCGGCTATGTCGGCTATGAGGAAGGCGGCGCGCTGACCGAAGCGGTACGGCGCCGGCCCTATCAGGTCGTGCTGTTCGACGAGATCGAAAAGGCGCATCCGGACGTCTTCAACGTGCTGCTGCAGGTGCTCGACGACGGCCGGCTGACCGACGGGCAGGGCCGCACTGTCGACTTCCGCAATACGCTGATCATCATGACGTCCAATCTCGGCGCCGAATATCTGGTCAATCTTAGCGAGGACCAGGATGTCGACGTCGTGCGCGACGAGGTGATGAATGTCGTCAGGGCTTCGTTCCGGCCGGAATTCCTCAACCGCATCGACGAGGTGATCCTGTTCCACCGGCTGCGCCGCCAGGATATGGGCCAGATCGTCCAAATCCAGCTCAAGCGGCTGGAAAACCTGCTTGTCGACCGCAAGATATCGCTTTCGCTCGATCAGGAGGCGATCGACTGGCTGGCGGCCAAGGGTTACGACCCGGCCTATGGCGCGCGGCCGCTGAAGCGGGTGATGCAGAAGGAATTGCAGGACCCGCTGGCGGAAAAGATCCTGCTCGGCGAGATCCTCGATGGCTCGACCGTCAAGGTCACCGCTGGATCCGACCGCTTGAACTTCCGCTCGAAGCCCGCAGTCGTGGCAACCGAGGCGGCCGCCTGAGTTCAAGCTAAGACCTGTTCCATCCCGATGGAATCGGGATGGAATTCCTATCTTCAATCTTGACCATGATCTTTTCCGAAAAATCGGCATCCGCTTTTTGCTAAGCCGACCTTTGGTTCATGGTCCTACACCACTGGCGGGGCGCAGATGACGTTGGACGACTACAACAGTTTCTGCGCCTCGCTGCCTTCGACGACCCATGTCGTGCAGTGGGGCGGCGCCCATGTCTGGAAAGTCGGCGGCAAAGTCTTCGCAATCGGCGGCTGGAGTGAAGGCAAGGAGCCGTTCGTCACCTTCAAATGCTCCGATATCGCCTATGATGTGCTGAGGGAACAGCCGGGCCTTCGGCCGGCGCCGTATCTCGCCTCGCGCGGCATGAAATGGATCCAGCGCCGGACAAGCGAAAGCATGGATGATGAGGCGCTGAAGGATTATCTGCGCGAAAGCCACCGTCTTGTGGCGCTGAAGCTGACGAAGCAGGCGCGCAAGGAGTTGGGGCTCACTGTCGTCTGATCGGTCAGAAATCCGCCATCTTCATGCCCGGTTCATATTGGAACCTTATGGTTGACAACTGATTTGCCGTCGAAGGGGTTCGCCTGCCGCATCGGCCCGAAGATCGAATTCGATGTTCGGAAAGCACGTGCGGAGATTCAGGTGTTGGAGCGACCTTGCGCGTCCGAAAGGACGCGCGGCGCTCTGAGGGGACAACGCCGACGGCGGCATTTACGGACCGGAGAATCTTGGCCACCATGTTGCGCACCATCTTCACCCTTTCAGCGCTTGCTGCCGGGCTGCTGGCGTCTAATGCGATGGCCTCACCGCTGGCGGACACCGTACCGGGGGTTGTTCGCGCTGCCGATACGGGCGGCGTTCTGATCGCCCAGAACGGCAATCTCGATATCTACTACGACGCCAGGGGAAACCGCGTCATCGTCGATGCGGAGACCGGCAAGGTTGTCGCCATCCAGCCGCCGCAGACCAGGCTCGACCGCCGTGCCTTGCGCCGTGAGCGCTTGCGCAATCTCGGACCGGTCGAGGACGACCGCTATTATCTCTACGACCCGCAGGACATGGCGCGCTACCGCCGCAGGCAGTTGGAAGACGAGGGCAGGATCATCGTGCCGCCGGCCGACGACTACGATCTTAATGGCGACAATTCGGTGGAAGCGTTCCCCGAAGCGCCACCGGATGACGGCTACGGCAACGATTATCCGGAGGCAGCGCAGCCGGTGAAGCCGCGCACCATCGAGCGCCAGCCGCTCAACGAGGCCTCGATCGAGCCGGTCGAGCCGACAGTGCCGAACGAGCAGGCGGCCTTGCCGCCAGACACAGCCTCGCCGCCAAACACTGGCGGCAAGACGGCGGTCGACCCGTCGCTTGCGCTCGGCGCCCGCGAGGACGTGGCGGCGCTGCAGGTGCTGCTCGACCGTGCCGGTGCGTCGCCCGGCGTCATCGACGGACGGTTCGGCTCGAATGTCGACAAGGCGCTCGCCGCCTATAATGAGATCACCGGCAGCAATCTGAAGTCGACCGACGCGATCGGCATCCAGGCCGCCCTGGCGCAATCCGGCGGCGATGCCTTCGCCTCCTATACGATCACGCCCGAGGATGCGGCCGGTCCCTATGTCGCATCGATACCGGAGGACTACAGCCAAAAGGCCCAGCTCGATCGCATGGGCTACACGTCGGTGCCCGAAGCGCTGGCCGAGCGCTTCCACATGGACGAGGCCTATCTGAAATCGCTCAATCCGGAGGCCAATTTCAATCGTCCAGGCACCATCATCAAGGTCGCCAATTTCGGGAGGCTGGTGGCGACGCCGGTGGCGCGCATCATCGCCGACAAGGCCAACAAGCAGGTCCGCGCCTATGATGCGGCGGGCAAGCTGGTCGCAGCCTATCCGGCGACTATCGGCTCGTCGGACACGCCGTCGCCGTCCGGCACGCATACGGTGTCGCGTGTCGCGCTGGACCCGAACTACACTTACAACCCGAACATCAATTTCAAGCAGGGCGAAAACGACAGGATCCTGACCATCCCGCCGGGGCCGAACGGCCCGGTCGGCTCGGTCTGGATTGCGCTGGACAAGCCGACCTACGGCATTCACGGCACGCCGGATCCGTCAAAGATCGGCAAGACTGAGAGCCATGGCTGCGTGCGGCTGACCAATTGGGATGCGCGCGAGCTGGCCAAGATCGTGACGCCCGGCGTTATCGTGGAGTTCGTCGAGTAAAGCGCAACGCCTTCGCTCGAATCACCCGATGACCTTGCGCAGCAGTGGCGCGTGCAGCGCTGCGGCATAGATCAACTGCATCACCAGGATAAAGCCGACGCTGAGCAACGGGCTGATCAGGCACAGTGTCGCGCCGACGGCCCACAGGATCTGTGCCTTGACGATGCGCAGATAGACCGTTCGGGTGGTCTCCGCGTCGACACCTTCGGCCAGAAATCCGTTCTTGTCCGCATAGCGCCAACTGGCGAGCAGCGTCAGGCCGAGCATCAAAAGATTGAGCCAGTAGACGATCACCGCAGTCCTGAATTCGAGGAAGTCGGCGAGAAGGTCGGTCGAGAACGGCAGCAAGGCGATGAAGCCGAGGAAGCAGAGGTTCAGCGTGGCAAGCCGCCGGTCGGATTTTGCGATCAGCCCGTGTTGCGCCTGCTGGCCGAACCAGAAGATGGTCAGCGTCAGGAAGCTGAGCGCATAGGTCAGGAAGCGCGGTGCCAGTGCTGTGATCGCGGTGATCAACTCGCGTTCGGAATGCACCGTTTCATGCGCCGGCACCCTGATCTCGAGAACGATCAGGGTGAGCGCGATGGCGAACACGCCGTCGGTGATGCCGACGACGCGCCCGCGCCCTTCCGCCGAGGGTTCGAGCGGTCGTTTCATGCGGTATTTCCCCCCTTGTCCGTGGCGCTGCGAGAAGCTTAGCACGGCATCTGTCGTTTGCACCCGGAGCGCCGTGATCCTGCCTGTATGGCCAGGTTGGCCTGGTTTCAACGAGAACACCGTGCTGGCCGGTTGTCGCCGGCGCGCCGGCGATCTAGGTAAGGCGGCATGCACACGCCAACCAAAGTCGGTACCGGCGCCGTTCCCCTGACCGGCTCGCTTCCCGCCGATACGTTCTGTCCGCAGGCACAGCGGCGGTTCGTGCTGATCGCCGCGATCCTGGCTTCCGCGCTCGGCTTCATCGACGGGTCGGTCCTGGCCATTGCGACGCCGGCGATCCGCGTCGACCTCGGCGCCAGCCTCGCCGAGGCACAATGGATTTCCAATGCCTATGCATTGACGCTTTCAGCCCTCATTCTCGTCGGCGGCGCCGCCGGCGATCGCTTCGGCCTGCGCCACTCTTTCGTCGCCGGCATCGTCCTGTTCATTGCCGCCTCGCTTGCCTGTGCGCTGGCGCCTAACCCGGCAGTGCTGATTGCATTTCGGGCTATCCAGGGTGTCGGAGCGGCCATCATGGTGCCGGGCAGCCTGGCCATTATCGCCAAAGCGTATCCGAAAAAGGAACGCGGCCGGGCGATCGGCATCTGGGCCGCGGCATCGGCACTGACGACGGCGCTCGGCCCGGTGCTGGGCGGCTTCGTGCTGTCAGCGTTCGGCGACGGCATCTGGCGGGCGATCTTCGCCATCAATCTGCCGCTCGGTCTTATCTCGATCTATCTTCTGCTGGCCAAGGTCCCTGCCGACGCGCCGGCGGAAAAGCGCAGCCTCGATCTCGGCGGGGCTGCACTCGCCATATTGGCGTTCGGAGCTCTCGCTTACGGCCTGACCTCGATGAGCGGCGACGGGGAGGGGCTGATGTCCGGCCCGAGTATTGTCGCCGGTGCAGTTTTGCTCGTCATGTTCATCGTCTTCGAGCGCCGGCGGCGCGAGCCGATGATCGATCTGTCGCTGTTTCGGATCGGCGCGTTCGCGGGCGCCAATGTGGCGACCTTCTTCCTTTATTTCGCGCTGTCGGCCAATCTGTTCTATCTGCCGATGCTCATGATCGCCGGATGGGGGCTGAGCGCGGCCGAGGTCGGCTTCATATTCCTGCCGTTGTCGGCACTGATCGCACTGTTGTCCGGACCGGTCGGCCAGTGGTCCGACCGCATCGGGCCTCGCTTTCCGATCGCCAGCGGCAGTCTGGTTGTGGCTCTTGCCTTTGCCGGACTTGCCTTGCTGGCCTATTGGGGCATCCACAATTTCTGGCTGGGGGTATTCCCGCTGATGGCGTTGATGGGGTTCGGCATGGCGCTGGTGGTATCGCCGCTGTCGACCGCCATCATGACGGCGGTCGAGGACAAGGATACGGGTGCGGCCTCGGGCATCAACAACGCCGTTTCGCGCATCGGCGGCCTGATCGCCGTGGCGGCGATGGGATCGCTGGCGGCCTGGGTTTACGCTGGCGTGCTCGGCACCGGTGCCGGCTCCGGCATTCCGGGTTTCGGCGAACCGCCGCCAGCCGGCCTGGCGCCCGGCCTCGATGCGGCGCGACTTGCCGCCAGCGACGCGGCATTCGCCGCCGTTGCCGCAGTGACCGCGCTGCTTTGCCTGCTTTCGGCAATCACTGCGTGGACGACGGTTTCGGGCGAGCGGCTGCCATGGGCGCGCGACACGGCGAATCAGCAGGGCTGACGACGAAAAACGTCGGCTCAGCCTTCGATCTTGGCGCTCGCGACCTTCAACTGATTGCTGTCTTCCTGCTTGAGCAGGTCGTCGATGCGTTCCCGCTCGCGCTTGAAGGCGACGAGGTCGTCGCCCTTCAGCGTCTTGCCGACCGGCAGGCGGACGCGCATCGAATCGACCTTGGTGCCGTTGACGATCAGTTCGTAATGAAGATGCGGACCGGTGGAGAGGCCGGTTGAGCCGAGATAGCCGATAACCTGACCCTGGCGAACGCGAACACCCGGCTCGATGCCTTTGGCAAAGGCGCTCTGGTGATTGTAGGACGTCTCGTAGCCATTGGCGTGACGCAAGATGATCTGCTTGCCATAGCCGCCGGCCCAGCCGGCCTTTTCGACGACGCCGTTGCCCGCGGCAATGATCGGCGATCCCACGGGAGCTGCCCAGTCGGTGCCGGTGTGCATTTTCACATACCCCAAAATGGGGTGACGCCTGGCACCGAACCCGGACGTAAACCGGCCATTGGGCAAGGGATTGCGCAGCAGAAACTGCTCGGCGCTGCTGCCGTTTTCGTCGAAGTAGTCGGTGCTGCCGTCCTGCATCTGGAAACGGTAGAAATTTCGCGTCGTGCCGCCGAAAGTCGCGGAGACGTAAAGCAGCTCGGATTCGTCGGACGCCTGGTCGTCGCCATCGGGCTGCGAGAACAGCACCTCGATGCGGTCCGTAGGATTGAGGCGCGACTGAAAGTCGACACTGGATGCCAGCAACTTGATCAGCCGTTGCGTCATCGCCTTGGACATGCCGTAGGAATAGGCGGTGCGGTAGATGCCGTCATAGACATTCGGCAGATTGCCGCGCACTACGGGCGCAGGCGAATCGTCGAACGCCGTCAGCAATTCGGGATTCGGCTCCGGCTCCTGCGCCGGCACGTACTGGTCATGGTCGTCGAGCGCGATGGTGACGA